>VBGJ01000114.1 GCA_005880445.1 Chloroflexota bacterium
GCTGTTCAAGCTTCTACCGCCGATGGTCGTGCCGTTGGCCCTGTCGGTCGTTCCGTAAGCCCCGGCTCCTCTGCAGGCTCGCGACGGCGCCAGCCGCGCCGGCCTGGAAGCCCGTCCTCACCTGCGCGAAGGCCGCCTGGACACGCTCGCGACCGCGACGGCTAGTCGTCTAGCGCTCGACCCGCAATGCCCACGTGGTTGGAGACGCGCCGACCCAGTACGTCGGCCTTCGTCGTTCCATCAGCCACTCGTATTCGATCGGGACCTTCTACAACCCGCTAGCTCTGCGCAACCGGCTTGTGACAAAGGTCATGCGGTAGGTCGATTCCCCCGGCGTGCGTGCTGCAGTGGGCTTGACCGCCTGTATGAACCGCACCCTAATCCGTTGATCCCCGTCCGGCCGACCTCGGCACTCGTCTGCCTGTGCGTCCTGGCCACGCTGTCCGGCGTTTCGCCGGCCCGAGCCGAAGCCGGTTCGACGCCGGGAGCCAGCCCGAGCCCGGCCGCGAGCCCGAGCCCGAGTTCATCGCCGAAGCCCCAGGTCCTGCACTTGCAGGCAAAGGCGGAAGCGCTCGAGCAGCAGATCCTCGCCCTGCAGATGCAGAGCGCGCCGCTCGAACTCAAGGCGGTGCAGGCGGCGCAGCAGGCCGCGGCGGCGCAGTCGCAGCTGGCCACCGCACAGGTGACACTCGCCGGCGCCAACGCTCGCATCGCGGAGACGACCGCACTGATGCGGTCTGCGCAGGCCACGCTGCAATGGGACCGGCAGCGGCTGGCGGCACTGATTGTCGCCAAGTACAAGATCACGACCAACGGCACTGCCGTGAATGCGCTGCTTCAGAGCCGCACGCTTATGGATGCGCTCGATAAGGTGGTGAGCTACGGGCGGGTAACCGACGACATGAACACGCTGGTGCTGGACGTGCGCCGCAACGCCGACCAGCTGACCGAACTGCAATCACAGCAGCAGGAGGAAGAGCGGCAGATCGCCGCGGAGGTCGATGCGGTGCAGACCCTGCACACGCAGGCGCTGCAGGAGCAGGCGCGCTTCCAGCGGCAGGCGGGGCAGCTGACGGGCAGGGCGAGCACCCTCACGCAGCAGTTGGAGAAGGTCATGGTTCAGCTCGCGGAGGCCGAGGGCATGCCGGCAGCGAAGCTGGCAGCCTCGGGCGCCGGAGCCGGGGCGATAGCCGGAGCGCTGCCACCCTTCGCCTACGGCCCCAGGGTGGATGACTTCCCTTGGGGGCAGTGCACGTGGTACGTCGCATCATTGCGCGACGTCACCTGGGGAGGGGACGCCTGGGAGTGGCTCGCCGCGGCGGCGGCGCAAGGCAAGCCTGAGGGAGTCGTGCCCAAGGTGGGCGCGATCGTCGTCTTCGGCCCCGGAAACGGATACAGCGACATCGGGCACGTCGCCTACGTGGAGTCGGTGGTGGGGCCGACCAGCTTCATCGTCGACGAGGCCAACTCCTACGGCCTCGGCGTCGTCGACAAGCGATTGATCGCATCGCTCACGGACGTCGAGGGGTTCATCTACTGACCCTCGGCCTTGAGCCCGGATTTCCGTTAGCTGTCTGCCTCGGCCATCGAGCGTGGCAATCGGGTATGGGCAAACTGCAACGCACCGCTGGGCACCATCCAAGGAATGACTTCCACCCGGAATCGCCCCGCGGTGACAGCTGGGTCAGGGTGCTGCTCGATGAATTCACTGACCTGATCCGGGGATGCTCGCCAGATACTCAAACCCCGGAATGTCCGGTCGGGCGCGCCAAGCAAGGGACCGCCGGCAAGAAGATGGCCAGCGTCGTGGAGGTCAGCGAGATGCGACATGTGCTCATCCTGCAGCGCATCCAGCGCATCCTCGCGGAGCGTCGGAGCGTCCGGGCGAAGGATCAGCAGGGTGATCGTGTATCGATCAAATTGCATACCGAAGTGCCTCCTTGTGTCGAGATGCCCCTACGACTCGGGCGCGACCGGTAGCGCCGACGCCCACGTTGAGTACGCGAGGCGCTCGTAGCTCACTCGGTACCGCGACGCGCGCCGCACCTGCGCGCGTACCCGCCGGGGGCCGGCGGGCGTCACGTTCGGGGTCAGGTCCGGGTATGGCGTGCTGACTCGTTCGAGCGTCACACGATACCCGGATGCCTGTAGCCGGCCGAGGTCGCGCCCGTACTCATAGGCGGTCCAGTACGTGCGGTCCAGCGTGGGCGGCAGGGAACCGCGTCGGCGCCAACGGCGCAGGTCACGGGCATTGAGCCAGTCGCGCAGCGTGGCTCCCAGGTCAGGCGCCATGTCCCACCGATGCCATGCTAAAGGTGACGGGCGATGCAACCGAGCCACGCTCATGTGAGCCGGCGCTCGCCCGGCGCCGGATCCTATGCCGCCATGATCGTTGCGCGAGTTCGGACCATTCCCGAGGGATCCGTGTGTACGTATGGAGACATCGATCCGCACGCGCCGAGAGCCGTCGGCCGTGTGCTTGCGACCGGGTACGCCGACATCCCATGGCATCGGGTGGTTCGTGCCGACGGAAGCGTCGCAGTGGGTGAGCCGCAACTGCGGAGGCTACGGAGCGAGGGCGTGCCACTGCGCGGTGATCGCGTCGACTTTGCCCGTTTGCGGACGAGATCGAACACGCACCGCGCCAGCCTAGGAACCGGGCTCCGTCTCGACCGATGAATTTGCCCTCCACCGGCGGTCATGGTTATTAGAATCCACGAACCCAAGGAGGACGCGCGATGACTGCAGTGGCAAGCCGGATCGGCAACATCAATCTGGTGATCGTCCCCTCGACCAACCAGGACAAGGCGATCGAGTTCTACGAGTCGCTAGGTTTCGAGAAGCGCACGGACGTCCCGTTCGGAGACAAGTACCGCTGGGTCGAGGTCTACCCTCCGACCGGCACGACGGGCATCGCCCTGGCACCGCCTCGTGAGGGCGACCCGGTGGGCGTTCAGACCGGCATCAGCCTGACCACGGATGACATCAACGCCACACACGCCCACCTGCGTTCGCTTGGCGCTGACGTCGACGCCGAGGTGGCCCACATGGGCGCACCGGTCCCGCCGATGTTCTGGTTCCGGGACCCTGACGGCAACACGCTAATGGTCGTCGAGACGAGCTGACGATGGGGGCTGACGCCCCCACCCTCCGCACCTTGGATCGTGTGTTCAGTGCGTAAGGATCTGGATCTCATTCCAGTGGTAGTCGGAAGCGGTGTTCGACCCTGCCCCCTTTACATAGGGGAGAGCGGTTACAGCCGCGGCAAGGTCAACGCACCTACCGACCAGCCTGGAACTGCACGACCTGTTGGAAGGTCGGCCGGTTGACCCAGGGCATCGACGGCACCGTGCCGACGCCGACGGCGTTGTACTGGATGTCGTCGTACGTGGGGTTGCACTGGACGCCGGCCACCTGGCCGCTGCCCGGTCCGGCTCCGTTGGCGGAGGGGTTCGACCGGCTGCACGTCCAGCCCGACGGATTGGACGTCCCGTACAACGACGTCAGCTCATCGATCGTCGCCTGGAGGGCGCCCTGAAGCGCGAGCTGGCATGCGGCGAGACTGCCGCCGCCGCAGTAGCTCTGCGAGTACGGGTGGCTCGCCTGGCCGAGCGCCTGCAGCATCGACCGTTGCAGATAGCCGTCCCAGCCGCCGTCATATGCCGACCCCTGGGCACGTGGGGGATCGTGGATCGACATGACCCCAGCCAGCTGCCCGTATTGCGTCGCATCGAGCCACGGGTCGAACACGGCGTGCGTCAACCGCGGATACAGGTCATCCATGATCGCCACCGCGTTGCCTTGCTCGTAGCTCCCGCTCCCGCTGCGGTCACGCCGGTGTGCGCCGGGCACACCGCTGCCCCAGAACGGATCCGCGGCCCACGTCTGCAGGGTGCCGAGCACCGTCTGTTGCGCCGGTGTCAAGCCAGCTCCATTGAGCACGGCGGCCATCTGATTCACGAGCTGCGAGCCATCGAGATCGACAGACCCTGCATCCTCCATCGCGTTGACGATGTCCGTCGGGGTGGCAAGCCGGCTGTTGAGGATCGCGCGCACGCGATCGCTCAACGACTGCACGCGGTAGACGGGACCGTACGCGAAGTTGCTGTCCGCCGCCGAGAACCCGGGGGCCTGCTTGTTGTTCCAGTTGGTGAAGAAGCCGCCACTGAACTTTCCATTGACCACGCCTCGGGTCGGAGGCATGGTGTTCGCGCGCGGATGCACATCTGCGGCCGACAGATTGTTGGGAATGATGCCCTGCCACTCCCACTGACCGGTTCCCCAAACGGGGAAGTTCGGGTTCACGCTCGGGTTGCGAATCGGCAGGTTGCCGGACGAGTAGTACGCGACGTTACGCGAATCGACATACGTCCAGTTGAAGGTGCCCGTCTCCTTGCCGGCGGCACGCTGGAAGTCGAGGGCGTTGTGGATGAGATCGGGGTCGTTCCACTCGAGAAACGCCGGCGCGGAGCCGAGCTCATCGCCCCAGGTGGAACGCTGCACAGACACCGCAACCGGGATGGTCTGGCCGGTGGCGGGATCGCTTGCGGTGGTGCGCCCGATCACGGGACCGTGAACGGTTCGCTCAACTTGGATGGTCATCAGAACGGGCGGATTCGGCGACCCTGGGCTGGGCTTGCCCAGCTCGTAGTCGGTGCGCTCGTACATGGGCGTGCACGTGCCGTTGAACACGTATCCCGTGCTGCTCAGCGTGGGTGGTGAGCCGTCCGTGTTGCAGAGCTTCTCGAGGCGCTGATCGATGATGTCCGAGCCCGCCGACGTCGCACTCCACGCGTAGTCCACTCCGTGGCCGAGCTCGACGAACACCTCGGTGCCGGCAAACGACACGCCGCGCGCATGCAGCCCCGGACCGTGCAAATCGATCTCGTGCAGCAGCTGCGGCACGTAATACCCGGTCTGCGGACCGAAGACTGCGATGGGATGCCCGGTGGCGCTGTGCGCGGCATCCACGATCAGCTCGTTGCTGGCGCCCGGCAAGCCGGAATGCAGCTGCGCGAGCAGCGGCGAGAGATCCACGGTCACACCGGCAGTGCTGAACTGGCCCGGCACGGGACCGGGTGCTGCGTTGCAGTGGTTGTCGGTCGGCTTTTGCAGCGGCATGGCCAGAGAAGTCGGATCGACCTTCGAGGGGACGTGCTCGTAGTTGAACGTGGTCGGGATGCTCGTGCGTGCTTCTGGATCGTTCTGGGAGCGGAAATCGCTCCACATCGCCGCACCCTTGGTCTGCCCGTAGCGCTGAAGCAGAGACTGATACAGGAGCGCGCTCGCGACCTCGTTGCCGCCACCGGTGGCGAAGATCGCCTGGACGAGCGTGGCGGTCGCGACGATGTCCGTCTCCTTGAACGGAAGCAGCGGGATCTGCAACAGCCCGTACTCGGCGGGCAGCTTCGCTCCGTTGACGCCTACGACGGCATCGTTGATGTACTCGTTGACGCCGGTGACCCATGCGTTGCCGTCGTCCGCGATCTGCTGTCCCTCAGTCGTCTGCGCACCGCCGATGGTGATCGGCGTGGGATAGCGGGCGGGGAAACCGTTGACGTAGCTCTGGAGCTCGGCCTCGCTGTACCCCGCCGCTTCGGCAACAGAGCAGTCCATCGCTTCGTTGCTCGCAGACGGCCCTATGAACGAGGTCAGCTGGGCGCGTCCGACATGGCGGAGCACGTCCATCTCGAAGAGCCGGTCTTCGGCCGACGCGTAGCCGGAGCCGAACTCAGTGTCCGCGCGGGTGACCCCGAAGATGTGGGGCACGCCGAACTGGCTGTCGCGGAGGATCACCGTTCCTGGATGACTTGGAAACGTCTCCACGCGCTCGGCGTGGGTGGCATCGGTGAAGAAGGATGCGTCCTTGTAGAAGCTGGTGATGGCGCTGGGGCTGAGGTTTGGGGCGACCTTGACCAGGTTGGCGTACATCGCCTCCTGGTCATCGGTGTGCGGCGGCGTTCCGAGTCCCGCTTGAGCCCGCAGGAAGTCGGCGAGATCGTAGGTTCCGGTGGACCCGGGGGGCACGATGTTGAAGGCCTGACCCACGCTGCAGTCGAGGAAGGGTGCTCCGACCGGGCCCTGCTCGAGCGGGCAGCTGGATGCCGCGTGAACCCGGAGGCCGGGGGCAGCCCCGCTCTGAGCCACAAAGGCCAGCGATGCCAGAGAGATGACCACGGCTGCGCTGCGATACGCCCGGCTGACCGACCTCACGTCTCCGTTCTCCTTCTCCCGGGTGCCGGCAGTGGGGGACCCCAGCGACCCGCGTGCCTACGGGCTCTTAACGCACCGGGGCGGCCAGTCTTGCTTCCGTATTCAGTCGGGGCGGCATCACGCCAGTCTCCGGGGCCTGCGCCGCCCGGTCACTCGCGGGCTTGGTCGCGGGCTAGGCGCGCTGGGCGGAAGGCCGGTCGAGCTGGCGGATCGCTCGCCGTCGTGACCGCCGCCGGTGCCTCGCGTACAACCGCCAGCACACCACGAGCGCGATGAGCACGCAGACGGCGACGATCAGCCAGGGACTGATCACCAGCATGGTATTGGTGAGCACGATCTGCTTGGTTGCAGACTCGACCTGGTCGGGATAGGTCAGGGTGACCGTCATCGTGACCATGTCGATTAGGAACCCGGGCTGTGCGCTGACCTGGAACGAGCGTGACCTCCCAATCGGGAGCAGGGATTTGCCGATGCGCTGCTGCGAAGGCGTGCCGCCGAACGGCGAGGACGTGGCGTCGTTCTCACCGAAGAACTGCACGGACGACGGCCCGATGTTGTGCGCGGTCAGCTCACCGACCACCCGGTCTCCAATCAAGAGACCCCCGAGGTGGATGGGACCCCAATTGAAGCCAGGGACGTTGAGGTCAGCGGTGAGCTTCCTGACGCGGGCACCAGGCACATCGATGACGAAGAACGCCCCAATCTGGTTGATGACCACGACGTTGCCGCTGGCCGATGCAACCGGCGTGACCAGAAACCCGATGTAGTAGAGGTCCGGGCTGATGCTTGCCGGCATGTGCACAGTGATTGGCACGTCAATGTAGCCCTGGGCCGGTACGGTGAGGTCGCCACGCGGGAAGTCGGTGTGACCCGCCCACTGCGGATCGGCTGCGCCCGTGAATCTGGTGGTTCCGTTGTCGCCAAGAATGACCCCTTCTCCCTTCACCGTGACGGTAACGGGCGTCGATCCGGGGTTGAGGACGCGGATGCGTATCGGAGACGTCTCGCCTGGGGAAAGCCGCACCGCATCGGCTGGAACCGAGACGGCCAGCGAGCGGGGAGTGCGTGGCCCAGGAGATGGCGATGACGCCTCGACTGCGCTGAATGGCACGAGCGCGGCCACCACAACAGCAGTGGCGCCCGCCATGAATCGCCTCACGCTCTAGGTCCCGCCATTCAGATGATCAGCTGTAGTTGGGCGTCGCCGTGT
>VBGJ01000001.1 GCA_005880445.1 Chloroflexota bacterium
GCTGTCAGGTCAGCGGCACGACCAACTTGGGCAGCAGCAGCTACACGCTGAGCGCCAACCTCAGCAACTGCGTCTCGTCCACGGCCGGGGCGCCGGCGGAAGGCAAGCTCGGCCAGGGTCAGAGCTATACGGAGTCGGTGTCGATCACAACCTCGACCGGGGCAGTGGTGCAAGGAACGGCCCAGTATCAGCAGAGCCCGGGCTCGGGGAACGCGTGTCCGGGTAACTCCAGCCCGGTGACCGGCTCCGGCTTCGGCGACTGGATCGTCAGTTGGTCGGACGGCACGAACACCGTGCTCAATACCGTGTACACGGTCGCAAACCAGACGATCGTGAAGTGGGGAGGCGTGAGTCCGGGCGGCGGCAACCCATCGGTGGAAAGCGGCACCACGCTCAACCTGGTTGCCGGCAGCGAGAATCCAGCAGGGACGGCTCCGAGCACCTTTGCGATCACGTCGAACAACCCCGCCTTCCCGCCGGGAACCCCGACCTCAGCGCAGCTCACGCTCGCCCCCAGCGACCCGACGTCGTGCAGCACCAACGGCAGCGAAGGCAATGCCGCGCTCAGCGGCTTGCTCGCCCTTGGCCTGGACACGAGCGGATACCCCGGCTTGGGCCAGGCTCCATCGCTTGGCGCCATGAGGTCGGAAGGAGGCATGAGCGTGAGAACTGCCATCGCCGTAGCCGCGGTCCTGCTCGCTTCGCTGGGCATGCTGGCGTCCGCCAGCCCGAGCGTCGCGCAAACAACCGACAGCTGTCAGGTCAGCGGCACGACCAACTTGGGCAGCAGCAGCTACACGCTGAGCGCCAACCTCAGCAACTGCGTCTCGTCCACGGCCGGGGCGCCGGCGGAAGGCAAGCTCGGCCAGGGTCAGAGCTATACGGAGTCGGTGTCGATCACAACCTCGACCGGGGCAGTGGTGCAAGGAACGGCCCAGTATCAGCAGAGCCCGGGCTCGGGGAACGCGTGTCCGGGTAACTCCAGCCCGGTGACCGGCTCCGGCTTCGGCGACTGGATCGTCAGTTGGTCGGACGGCACGAACACCGTGCTCAATACCGTGTACACGGTCGCAAACCAGACGATCGTGAAGTGGGGAGGCGTGAGTCCGGGCGGCGGCAACCCATCGGTGGAAAGCGGCACCACGCTCAACCTGGTTGCCGGCAGCGAGAATCCAGCAGGGACGGCTCCGAGCACCTTTGCGATCACGTCGAACAACCCCGCCTTCCCGCCGGGAACCCCGACCTCAGCGCAGCTCACGCTCGCCCCCAGCGACCCGACGTCGTGCAGCACCAACGGCAGCGAAGGCAATGCCGCGCTCAGCGGCTTGCTCGCCCTTGGCCTGGACACGAGCGGATACGGCACGCCGTGAGCGCGTAGCCGGGGGCGCCCCGCCGATATCGGAAGCGATCGCACCGTCAGCGTCCAGCGAGGAGGAGTGATGCGAACCATCCGCACGACCGGATTTGCGGCGGCGCTGGGGGCGCTGATCGTGGCACCCGTGCTGGCCGGGGCGTCTTCGACGGACGTGCTGGTCAGCAACGGCAGCCCAACGACGCCGTTCTCGCAGAACAAGCAGAACGAGCCGGCCATTGCCGTCAACGCCAATTCGCCGAACGTGCTGGTCGCCGGCTCGAACGACGAGATCGACGAGCAGGGCTGCAACGGGAGCTCGTGTCCGTTCACGCCGGGGATCGGCGTTTCGGGTGTGTACTTCTCGTTCGACTCCGGGCAGACCTGGACGCAGCCCACCTACGACGGCTACTCGGCGCGCAACTGCCTCAGCGGTCCGTGCACCCCGGTCGCCGGAGGACCCATCGGGACGCTGCCCTGGTACTTCGAGAACGGAGTCGTCTCCGATGGGGACCCGGGTCTGGCATTCGGGCCCAAGCCGGGAGCCAATGGCTTCAGCTGGACGAACGGCGCGCGCCTCTACTACTCGAACCTCACGTCGAATTTCCCGACCGGGGCCGCGTTCAAGGGCTTCGAGGCCATCGGGATCTCGCGCACGGACGACGTGGCCACCGCGTCCCTGACGGGGACGCCAGCGCAGGAGCAGGCCGCCAAGAACGCGTGGATGCCGCCTGTGCTCATCTCCAAACAGTCGAACACGACGTTCTCCGACAAGGAGCAGATCTGGGCGGACAACGCCTCGTCGAGCCCGTTCTTCGGCAACGTGTATGTCTGCTGGGCCATGTTCCAAGGACAGGAGAAGAGCCCGCACGCGACCCCAGCGCAGCTGCAGGTGGCCGTGTCGAGCGACGGCGGTACCACGTGGACACAGCATCCCCTGGGTGCAGCCGCCAACAACCGCGAGAGAAGCCCGCTGGATGGATGCACGGTCCGCACCGACAGTCACGGCAACGCGTTCGTGTTCGGCAAGGGCACCGTCTCCTCCGCCGGCAAGCAGACGTTCGAGCTGATGTCGGTCTCGACAACCGGTGGGTCGACGTGGTCGACGCCGACGCCCGTCGTTGGGCCCGTCACCCAACCCGGAGTCTTCGACCCGGTGCAGGGGCGGCCGGAGATCGACGGCATCACCGGCGCGCGCAGCGACCTCGCAAATGCGCCCAGCGTTGACATCGCGAACGGCGCGCCGACCGGAAGCGACGCGACCGATCGCATTGTGATGAGCTACGTGAGCGGCACGATCAACCAGCAGCACGTGTACTTCACCGAATCGAGCAACCACGGAGGCAGCTGGTCGACGCCGCGCGCTATCGAAGCGTCCGGCGATTACGGCATCTACACCGCGCCGTCCATCTCGCCGAACGGCACCGATGTGTACGTCGTGTACAACGCGTTCACCACGCAGTATCAGACCGACACCACCAATCCTCGAGAACTCGTGGGTGTGATGACACATGCCGATGTCTCCGGAGCGGGGACGGGCAGCTTCACCGAGCTGCATCGCGGGGCTTCAGGCGACGCCCGTGGCTCGAGCACCAACTCCCTCACCGATGAGTTCCTCGGCGACTACGTGTACGCCGCCGCGACGCGCACGTACGGGGCCGCCGTGTGGAACGACGCCCGCAACGCACTCTCGTGCTCAGCGGTTGAAACGTGGCGTGCGTCACTCGAGACGCCGACGCCCGGCACCAAACCGTCTCCGGGCGCGGTTTGCCCAGCGACCTTCGGCAACACCAACATTTATGGCGGCGCGTACAACGACCCGTCACCGTAGGGATCTGTGCTGGGTGATGGCGGCGACGCCGGCCGTCACCCAGCCGCACCCTCTCTAGGGACTCCCCAGGCCGGTCCCCAGCCGGAACAGTGAGATGGCGATGAAGGTCACACACGCGGTGATCAGCGCCGGTATCCAAGGGAACCAGCGTTGCGGTATCGGCGTCCTGCCACAGGAAACCGCTCAACGCTTCGCAGACCAACAGAAGGAGAACGAAGCTCGCGCCGACGATCGCCCCGACGAGCACGTCGGCCCAACCGTAGCACGCCCGTCCCGCCAGCCAGGGGCCCTAGTCGCGCCCACTCCTCGCCCTCGCGTTGCAGCCCGACGGCAGCCGGCGCTGCGCCATGGTCAGGAGCGTGCCTGCGCGGCCACCTCAATGCGAAGCGAGGTGGGAAAGCAGCAACTCGACAACGCGCGCTGAGGCCTCTTCGGGCAGCCAGTGATTTGCGTTCTGGAGAATCTCGAGCCGGTAGGGCCCGCGCATGTAGCGCTCGGTCAGCTCGACGCCCCTCTCGTCCACATACGCGTCCTTGCCGCCCCAGATGAGCAGTGTGGGCACCGAAACCAGCGTAGGACGGGCATCCGCGATCGGCCGCACTCCACGATACCAATGCATAGCCGCCGTCAGCGCGCCTGGTTGCCGCACATGCTCGACATACACATCAGCAAACGACGGCGACAGGCCGGAGTGCAACAGGTTCTGGCGAAAGGCTATCCAGTTGCGGGTGCTCAGCATCGCTTCAGGTAGTGCAGGCAGCTGGAAGAAGGCCATGTACCAGGACCTCAGGGCTTGCCTGCTCGTGAACGCCGCTCGGCGGAACGCTGCAGGGTGCGGTATCGACAGTGACGTGAGCGATCGCAGGCGATGAGGATGTTCCATCGCGACCCCCCAGGCCACCGCGGCTCCCCAGTCGTGACCGACGAGATGGAAGCGATCAACGTCCATCTGGTCGGCGAGCGCGAGGACGTCGGCCACCAGTTCTGGTCTGCGGTACGCCCTGCGAGAAGAGGGCCGCGCGCGCGGCGAGTATCCACGCTGATCCGGAGCCAGCACGTGGTATCCCGCAGCTGCGAGCTTCGGCATCACGTCACGCCAGGACGCCGACGTCTCCGGAAAGCCGTGCAAGAGAACGACCGGAGCGCCTGCGACGGGACCCTCTTCGCGTACGTCGAAGATCAGCCCATCGCGGCTGAATGTGCGCAACACCGAGCCTCCTAGCATGAAAACTGGCTCGCCAGGCGTGGACCCCAAGGACGGGGTTCGCACCTGAGTTGTGATCTACGCAGGAGCTTTCGGCGGGAACGCAAGGCGCTTCTCCACAACGGTTCGGTACGAGTGCAGTCGCGACATCTGATTCGACGCGAGGATCGCCACCGTCCTACCCTCTCGCCCATATGCTGCGATGAACCGCAGCTGCGAGACATCACCTTCCACAACCTCCACAGAGTCACCCAACTCGGGCATGCCCAGCAGCTGCAGCTTGACCTCGTACTGATCCGACCAGAAGGAGAGCACAGGATCGTACGGCTGCGCATCTTTGCCCGCAAGCAGTGCGCGAGCTGCTGCGGCAGCCTGGGCACCTGCGTTGTCGAAGTGTTCTACTCGAAGGTGACGACCCGATGAAGGATGGAACCATCGTGCGACGTCGCCGGCTGCCACCACGTTGGTCGCCCCCTCGACGAAGCACCGTGCGTCGCACACCACACCGTCATCGAGATGCACAGCCGACCCCTCGAGCCACTTGACCGCCGGCGTGACTCCCAACCCGAGCACCACGAGGTCCGCCGGGACCAGGCTGCCGTCGTCGAGGCGAATGCCTTCGACGTGGCCGTTGCCGACCAAACCGCGCACGCTGACGCCGGTGCGCAATCGCACTCCGTGGTCGATGTGGAGCTTGCCCACGACGTCTCCCATGCGACGCCCGAGCGCGCGCTCGAGCGGCGCACTCAGGGGGTCGATGAGCGTGACTTCGAGCCCGCGCCGGCGGCAGGTCGACGCCACCTCGGATCCGATGAAGCCCGCCCCGACCACGCCCACGGTGGGGTTCGCGTCCAGCGCGACCCGCAGCGCCAGGGAGTCGTCGACGGTGCGGAGCGTGTGCACGCCCACCATCCCGCCGCGGTCCGGCTCACCGCGCAGCGACCGCGGCTGGCAGCCGGTCGCGATAATCAGGCCGTCGAATCCGATCCGCTCGTGCCCATCCGGGCCGCGGACGGCGACCTCGCGCGCCTGAAGATCGAGCTGCTCCGCCACCGTACCGAGGCGGACATCGGCGTCGAGGTCGCGAACGCGAAGGTCGACCCTGGATCGGTCCCAATCGCCGGCCAGGAACTGCTTCGAAAGCGGCGGACGCTGATACGGCCGGTGGACCTCTTCGCCGATGGCGGTCAGCCGCCCGTCGAAGCCCTCGCGCCGCAGCGCCTCAGCGGCACGCGTGCCGGCCAGCGACGCTCCGACCACCGCCACGTGACCCAGCTCGGCCAGGGCGTCAGCCCTCCGCCAGGCTGATCGCCTGGGTGGGACACGAGCGGCAGGCCTCCTCAACCTTGTCGCGCAGTTCCTCCGGCGGGTTGGCATTGATCACGTGGAGCTTGCCGTCGCCCTGGACTTCGAACACGCTCGGCGCCAGGCCCATGCAGACGGCGTTGCTCTCGCAAGTGTTCATGTCGACCACGACCTTCATTGCAGCTCACCTCCCGTGTTCCAGAGATGGTCTCTTCCCTTCTGGCGACCCTTGGACGGGCAGCTGTTACCGTCAGTTACGCTAGCATCGCTATCACCTTTCACACAAGCGCCCTCTACCAGGTCGCGAGTTCGAGACAGGCTGCAGGAAGCGAGGTGACGCCATGACAGTGATCGCGTCGAAACCACCAATGGTTACCACTCCCGAGGGTGAAGAGCTCCCCGTCCAGGAGGGTCATCCGGTCGAAAGGCGGATGGTTCGGTTCGACTGGTCGAACACGCCGCTGCACTGGGTTCCCGACGACCCCTTCAGCACCCACGTCATCAACGTGCTGCATCTGTTGCTGCCTGCCGGCGAGCGGTGGTTCCTCGACGTGGTGAACAAGGCGCAGCCGCTGGTCGACGACGAAGAGCTGCGCGCGACCATCAAGCCGTTCGTGCAGCAGGAGTCATGGCACGCGTGGGCACACACCGTCGTGCTGCAGCACCTCGCGGAGAACGGCATCGACACCACCGCATACACGGCGATGCTCGACAAATGGTTTGGCAGGATTCTGAGCGATCACCCGAGCTGGCCACCGCGCATGCAGCGCTGGTGGCTCAACCGCAGGCTCGCCGTGGTGGCCGCGATCGAGCACTTCACCTGCGTCATGGGCAAGTGGATTCTCGAGAACGAGGGACTCGAGCGAGCCGGCGCCGACCCCGTGATGCTCGACCTCCTGCGCTGGCACGGCGCGGAAGAGGTTGAGCATCGCTCTCTCGTCTGGGACGTGCACGCCAACGTTTCCGGCAGTCACACGCAGCGCGTGACCGGCATGCTCGAGGTCGTCTGCACCTTGACGTTGTGGTGGGTCGCAGGCATCCGTTATCTGATGCGCCACGATCCGACGCTCCATCGCGCCAAGCCCCGTCTGCGCGACTGGGCCCGCGCCGTGCGCCAGGACAGGCTCCCTGGGCCGGGCACCCTCTATGGATCGGTGCCGCGCTACCTGCGCCGCAGCCACCATCCCCGCCAAGAGGCGTCGACAGAGAACGCGCTTGCGTACCTCGAGCGTTCGCCTGCGGCACGCGCAGCGCGAGCGTCCCAGAGCGCGTCCGATGCCGTCGCGTCAGGCGGGTGAGGTCTTCGCGTCCCGCAGCGCAGCCTTGAGCACTTTGCCGGTCGGGTTGCGCGGAACGGATTTCACGAACACGATGTCTCGCGGGACCTTGTAGCGAGCCAGGTGCCCGCGCACGTGGCCCTTGAGGTCATCCACCGTCAGGCGCGCACCGCGCCGCTTCACCACGTACGCGCGCAACCGGCCACCCCACTCCTCATCGGGAACACCGATCACCGCGGCGTCGGCGACGTGCGGGTGCGCCTGCAACAATTCCTCCACCTCCGCAGGAAACACGTTCTCTCCGCCTGAGACAATCATGTCGTCGCTGCGGCCCTCGACGAAGAGACGACCGTCCGCATCCATCCGCCCGAGGTCACCGGTGCTCATCAGGCCGTGCATGGTGTCTGCGCCATCGGCGTCGGTATAGCCCTCGAAAAGCATGTCGTTGCCGACGAAGATGCGCCCAACGCTGCCCTGTGGAACGTCGCGGCCCTGCTCGTCGAGCAGTCGCACCACGGTGGCGTACGGTGGGCGCCCGGCGGTACCCGGTGCCCTTCGCATGTCCTCCGGCGTCGCAATCGTTGCCGCGGCGACTTCGGTGGAGCCGTACAGGTTATAGAGGATGTCCCCGTACTCATCCATGAAGGAGGTCGCCAACTCTGCAGGCAACGCCGACCCGCTGACAGCGACGACGCGTAGCGAGGATGTGTCGTAGCGTCGGCGGGTCTGCCGCGGCAGGTCGAGGATTCGCCGCAGCATCATCGGCACCGCGATGAGTCCCGTCACGTGGTGACCCTCGATGCTCGCGAGCACCGCGGCGATGAGCGTCGTCTCGCGCGAGCGCAGTGGCATGCGCGAGAGGGTGCCGACGATCGGGTCGGCGCTGTGCGGCTGAGAACGCGACGCGCCCTTCGGGGTTCCCGTGGTGCCCGACGTGAGAATCGTGATCCGGCTGGGCTGCTCCGGTGGGTCCGGCTCGGCAATCGGAGTTGCCTCGGTCAGCCGTTGCAAGGTGCGCGTACTCGGGCGTTTCGCATCGGTCCATGCGACGAACCGCTTCGTCGACGGACGTACCTTGGTCAGCGTTGCGCCGTACTCGGCATCGTGCACGATGACGTTCACACGCTCCCGCTCGAGCACGTCGCGCAGCTGAGGACCGGCGTAGTCGGTGTTCAGCAGCACAACATCGGCACCCAGCTTCGTCAGGGCGACGAGCGACTCGACAAACCACGCGTGGTTGCGACACAGGATGCCGGCACGCGATCCCTCGCCAACACCGGCTGCGTGAAGGGCGTTGACCAGAGCATTGGTGCGGCGGTCAATTGCCGCGAATGTGTAGGTGCCGGCGTCGTCGACCACGAATACATCGTCCGGGTAGCGCGCCGCTGAAGCGCTGAAGCCGCCTGGCACCGTCAAGCCCCAGCGATGCAGGGCGAGCAGTGCAGCCAGCATTCGATCCGGTCGCGAGGGGCGCAGCACTCGCGCCTCCGCGAGTACGCGCGCCGCCGACAGCTGGCCGCGCGCAAGGTCGATTGGACCGCGTTCGGTGGCTCCGTCACCGGCGGAGCGCGCTTCACACCGCTCGCGCAGTGACACAAGGCTGTCGCGGAGGTTGCGCCGCACCGCCATACCGGACACCTGGTCGGCGACGAGCCCCCACAGGCCGCCGGGCGACTGGTAGCTCACACGGAAGGTGACCGTCGTCAGACCCGGCTCGGTCTCGCGGATGCGTAACCGGCCGCGCTGGTCGATGCCCGAGACGCTGTGCCATGCCACGTCTTGACACGGGTCGTACTCGACGAGTTCCACGACGCCGCCGATCTCTACGGACCCAACCTGCATACGCATGGAGTACCGCGCGCCGCAACCTACGTCACCGTCGTGGTCGACTCTGTCGAAATGGGTGATCGCGCGCATCCACTCCGTATATCGCGTGGGATCGTGGATCAGGCCCCACACCGCGCTGGGCCGCGCCCGGATGGTAGTCGTGGCCTCGGTACGCATCTATCCGATGATGGGAAATCTGCGCTGCTCTGCCAGCTCGGTCAGCGTCGTCTGCATCGCGCCGACGATATGATCGTAGACCGCGTCGACATCGGGTTCCTGTCCGAACTGCGCGCGGACATCGATTGCGGGCAGCACCTGGATCGTGATCTTCGCCGGAAGCGGGAAATGCGTCAGCAAGTCGCTGACGTTCAGGCCCCATGGCAGTGCAAGTGAGATGGGCATGACCTTGAGGCGCAGCATGCGGTCGAGCCGGAGCAGCTTTGCGAGCCATTCGCCCCGGGAGAGGAACAATGCGGTTTCCTGCCCGCCGATGGCCACGACGGGAACGACGGGAACGTTGTTCTTCAGCGCCAGCCGGATGAATCCCTTGCGGCCGTCGAAGTCGATCCTGGCGGACTCCCACGACGGGCGATGGGTCTCGTAGTCGCCGCCGGGATAGACGAGCACGGCGCCGCCGGCGCGCAGCGCACGCTCCGCGTTCTCGTGGGACGCGCTGATCGTGCCGAATTTGCGCAGATCGGGAAGCCATGGAAAAAGGCCCGAGAGCAGCAGAACCAGGTTGTGCGCGAGTTGATAGAAGCGTCGCTCAACCCCAAATCGGGTGTTGAAAGCGAGGCTGAACACGAAGGTGTCGACGATCATGTTGCCGCCGGAGTGGTTGCCAACGAGCAGGACCGGCCCCTCCGCTGGAATGCTGTCGAGACCGCGCACATCAGCGCGGAAGTACAGGCTGGAGAGCATCCACAGGAATGGAAGGTTGTCGCGAATGTAATCCGGGTCCCGTTCGTCGAGGTCCGCGCGCGGAACGCGCCGCCTTACCTCGCCAGCCACAGAAGAACTCAGGCGGCTCAACAGTGTCGCCGTTGGAGCAACAGGCGCTCCCGCCGAGCGAAGCGTGGAGAGCCGGCCGGAAGCGCGGCGGGTTGCTGGCTTACCCGAAACCCTGTGCGAGGACCGACGGGCGATGCGGGACGATGGCATCGCCCCATATAACGGCGCGTGTCACGCCCACGTCAACCGAGGAAGCGCCGGATCGCCGCGTGCACCTCTCGAGGTCGTTCGAGTTGCGGGACGTGGCCGCAATCGAGCTCCAGATGCCGCGACGTGGGAAGGATCGCCGACACATGACGCTGGAATGCGAGCGGCACGAGACGGTCCTTCTTCCCCCAAATGAAGAGCGAGGGCATCGCCAGGCCACTCAGTCGGGACCAGAATCCGCGCGGTCCATCGGGCTCCTCGAGGTAGATCTGGCGTGCAGCGGCGTAGAAAGCGGCGCGACCTGCGGGCGTCATGAACGAGCGCAGGAATTCGTCCTTGCCCGCAGCGGCCCACTCGCTAGCGTCGTCAGGAAGCAGCCAATCCAGGAACCGCTCGACGAACAATCGAGGCGTCAGCTGCAACACGCCAAGCTCGGGTCTCACGAGGCGCAGCCAGGGCGCCCACGGCCGACTCCGACGCCACGCGAGCGAAGGCATCATCAGCACGAGCCGGGTCACGCGGTCCGGGCGTTGCAGCCCGAACTCGATCGCTGCCCGTCCGCCGAGACTGTGACCGACGACGTGGGCTCGGTCAATCTCCAGCGCATCAAGCACGGCGATGCCCCACCGGCCGAAGAATTCGGCATCGTATGGGGCGAATATTGGCTTGTCTGAATCACCAAAGCCAGGCAGATCCATGGCGATGCAGCGGTGTCGATCAGCGAGTGCGGCGATCGAGGGGAGGAACGACGCTTTCGTGGTACCCAGCCCATGCATGAAGAGCACGGGTTCACCCCGCCCCGCGGTCAGGATCGAGACGTTGCCCTGCGACGTGCGCACGTGACGAAACAGCAGGCGCTCTGGCCCTCTCGTCCGTGCGGTCGCGGCGAGGAAACCAACACCTACATGGAGATTGCCACGAACCTTCAAACGACCGTCGCGATACGCTTCCATACCGGAGGTCAGGTTGGCGGCGAGGTCAGTCCATGTGCTGGCGTCGGCGGTAATCAGGGAGTCCGGCCGGCGCGGGCCGAGTGGGATCAGGCGCGCGGCGCGTCGGGTGATCTCCACATCGCATTCCACACCGTCTCGCTCGCGGAGACGCGCCACTGAACGGGTGGTTGAGAGACCAAGCGCATCGGGGTCGAAGCGCTCCGCCAGTTCGCTGAAGAGACGGGCACAGGAGGACCCATTGCGCCCGACCGGAGGCTGCCGCCATGATCGTCGATTCTTCGTTTCCATCAGGGATTGAGCAGGCTAGAGGAACCATGCCACCCTTTGTGGCATCCGCCCGAGCAGATGGCATACTCTGCGCGATGACGAACGAGGCGAGCGGACTGACGGAGTTCGCAGCAGACGTTGTCGACCGCTTCGCGCTCACCCCGGCCGAGCTGTTGCACGCAGCGATTGCCCGACGCGTCTTCAGGCGCGTCGGCGTCGCGGCAACACCTGCCCGACTGATCCACGACCGCGCCGCCCGATCAGCCTACGCGGTGACGAGGAGAGTGGTGCTTGATGGAGCCGGCGCCATGGCCAAGGCTCTGCGCACCACCGGTGGCGACGAGGTGCGTCCGCTCAGTCGCTCGCGCGGCGGCCGGTACGCGCTGGCTGCGGTGAATGCCGTGGCTGGCGACAGTCTGGTCGAACGCAACAATGACCTGGCCATTCGTATGTCGGTGCGGGACGGCGGCACAGATGTAGCTTGCACCCGCGACGGCCTGGCCCAGGCGTTCCCTCGTGCTACGTCGACCCTTGCGGTCTTCCTTCATGGCCTGGCCGAAACGGAAGAATGGTGGTTCTTCCGTCCTGTGACCGGCGGAAGAGTCCGGTCGTTTGGATCGCGCTTGCAAGAGGACGCAGGGTTCACGCCTGTCTACATCCGCTACAACACCGGCTTGCACGTCAGTGACAACGGGGCCCACCTCGCGACGTTGCTCGAATCCCTCATCCATTCGTGGCCCGTAAGGGTGCAACGGCTGATTCTCATTGGGCACTCGATGGGTGGGTTGGTGATCCGCTCTGCGAGCCATGCGAGCACCCTTGCCGGGCATCGCTGGCCCGCCGTCGCGATTCACGTCGTGACACTCGGCACCCCACACCACGGCGCACCGCTGGCCAAAGCGGCTCACGCCGCAGCGTGGGCTTTCCGCGCGGTCCCAGAGACCGAGCCCATCGCGTACCTCCTCGATTCGCGGAGTGCGGGCATCCGAGACTTGCGGCTCGGCGCGCTGCACGAAGACGACTGGCGCGATGAGCAGCCTGGCTCATTTGACGATCGGCGCCGTGACATTCCTTTGCTACCGCATTGCAAGTACACATTCATAACCGCGACGGTCACGAGCAATCCGAGTCACCCCGTAGGATTCGCGCTCGGTGATCTCCTGGTGCGCACCGAGAGCGCGAGCGGACGGTCAAGGAAGAGGATCGTACCGGTGCCGGCGGGGTCAGTCAGGAATGTCGGTGGCCTCAGCCACTTCGATCTGCTTGACCATCCAGTGGTCTACGAGGTTCTGCACGCCGCGATCACCGAGAGGTCAACCTCTCGCGAGTCTTAGCGGCTCGAAAACACAAGGTGGCCGCGCGCTGATATTGCCTCGTCGTCGCGCCTCGGCCGGCGCTGACAGCATGCGCGCCCGATCACATCAGCGGCTCAGCGCACGCTCCAATTGCCGCTTGCGCATGCGCGAATAGCCGCGCAGACCGCGCTCACGCGCCTCGTTGCGCAACTGCGCAACCGTGCGCCCGCCCGGCCCACGGTGCGAGCGTAGCCCGCCCCGACGACCGGACGAGATGTCCTCCACCGAGGAGCGGCTGATCTCGCGAGCCTCGCCTGCCCGCGCGCGCTCCTTGTTCACAGTTCGGGCGGCGATCTCCTTGGCGAGCTCCGGGTTCCGACCGCGCTGCTGCAGCCCCTCCTTGACGTGCTCGTACTGCCGTTCGCGCTTGGCGGTCCAACTCTGCTGGGGCATCTCATCCTCCTTGCGGCCGCGGCCGTCTATCCCTGACGCGTTGGCCGGACTACCGAACCGCGGGGCTCCGGAACGAACTGTCCCTTCGGCTTCCCCGGTGGCATCCGCCGTTGTGGGCAAGTGCGTCGAAAGATCGTTACAAGTGCGCCGCCAAACGCGTCCGACCAATTGTTGCGCGCATCAATCTGCTAACGAGCACCGCGGCGATGCTGTAGATGACTATGGCTAGCACATCTGCCCAGTGATAGCTGTTGCCGACGCGGATGGCGCCCTCGAAAGGCAGTGCAAGTGCGCTGCTAACCCTTTCAACGATGAAAACGAATGCGCTCGCCGGACTCGCTTGCACGGCTCGCAGAAGAAAGTCGAGCGCCAGGAAAGCATCGACGATGCCAATGCAGTATTTGATTATTCTCATATGCGAAAAGATAACAAAGGTGTACTAGGCTTTCCAAGGCCAAGCAGGCTGGCTGCCGAAGGCTGACTGGCCGCGATCGTCGGGCGATCGGCGTCTCTGTACGCTCGCGTACAAAGCGCGTATCGTCTCAAAGCTGGACGCGATCCGCCGCCCTCTATGGCAATGGTTGGAAGGTCGGGTCGCGTCCACCGTCGAGCTAGGCCTTACCAAGGCACGTATGACGTTGGGGTCCGAGTCGGTACCGCGCCCACGGCTCGCTCGAGGTCGTCGAACAGCTCTGATGTCGCCTACGTTGCGCGTTGGTCAGCTTCAGGGTCATCGCTTCGTGCATCGCGTGTGACCGGCCATCGAAGAGCCAACCCTTGCACTCATCTGGTCGACCTGGAGCGGGATCTCCGCCCAACGCCCGCCAGTCCAGCGATACCCGGCGATCTGATCCGGGTTCACGCCAGCGTGAGCGGCGGGACAGCGCTGTCGACGTCGCCCTCCCGCCGCTGCCCCCGGCTCGCGATCGCCAACGTCACCGAGATCACGGCAACTGCCAGGGTCTTATATTCAGCCTATAAGCTTTCTTGACATGCGCGGTACCGTTTGGCTAGCCTGGCACCACGAACCGTTAGGAGCCTGGCGACCGTTAGGAGACTGGCGATGGGGCCGTCCTAATGGTGAGCATCGGAGGTGAAAGACATGGGTTTGGGCGTTGGCATCTTTCTGATCGCGGTCGGTGCCGTACTCGCGTTTGCCGTCCACTTGTCGAGTGCTGGCGGCGTGGATTTGCATACCGTCGGCTACATTCTTATGGCTGTTGGAGCGCTCGGTGTGCTGCTGTCCTTGATCTTCTGGTCATCCTGGATGGGACCAGGTGGTCACCGCCCGCATCAATACGAACCTTGAACGACGGCACGGGAACGCGCATCCCGATCTCGCCAACCGCCTTGCTAAGACAGACCTTACAAAATCAATTCAGGAGAGACAGATGATAATTCTCGGCCTCATTCTGCTGATTATCGGGTTTGTTGCCGCCATCCCAATACTGTGGACTTTAGGCCTCATTCTCGTTGTGATTGGTATAGCTCTCGAGCTTCTCGGGGCGCTCGGGCATGCGATAGGTGGCCGGCGTCACTACTACTGAGATCTAGAGGCAGATTCGGTTGAAACTCGCGGTCGGGAGAACGAGGTTGATCCATCCAAGAGGTGCAGCGACACCTTTCGACGCCGCTTCCGACTTGGAGGTGCGCCGATCGCACCTCATGCGTCGACGCCTTCTGCTTGCCATTACGGAGTGGACGGTGATAGCGGTCGCTGGAGTCGTGGTTTGCTGGCTGCTCCTGATCGCCACGATCTCCTCTCTCCACCCAGGCACATGAGGCCAGCTTCGGGCGGAGTGTCGATCAGCCCGGGCCCGTCGGCGATCGAGTAAAAGCAGGTGCGGCGGCAACGGTCTTAGGACTAATTGCCACGCCGGCGCCACGGGAACGTTGCGCTTCTGTAGCAGGCGGAAGCACCCGGGCGCCATGCCTGTAGACAGAGTGCATGGAGAGATTCAGCCCAACCGCGCAAGAGATGGCGATGCAATTCGAGAGGGAGGCGCACTTCGTCGCCTCGATCTACATGGAGCTCGATCGTCCCGCCGCCGCCGACCCATTTCAGGATGACAACGCGGACGAGCTTGCGCGCTCACGTCGGCTCCGTCGCCGGGGAGCCCGTCTGCGGTAGGGGCTGCTCCCAGTGCGGTGGCCAGATCGGATGAAGACCTGACGGACGCGTAACATCCCGGCGATCCTTAACACAGCCGCGAAACTACGTCTGATTATTGTTTCATCGCAATACGGTTTCGACCTGCCCGTTTGGGCCGCATATTGGCGTCGCGCTCCGTGATTGCGGCAACGCTCGCTGTCGCCGTGGGTGCGTGGGGCACGGCGGCATGGAGTGGCTCGCTTCGCGCGACGAGCGCCAATGTGATTACCAGTGCGGCCGTCTTTGGAACTAATATGCCGTTGTTCGATGGCAACGAACAGATGCTCACCAACAGCGGAACGCAGCAGGTTCTGGCGAGCTGGCACCCGCCCGTGATCCGCATGCCATTCCGCACCAACCTCAGTGACAGTGTCGAACTGCAGGCCTTGCAAACGATCAAAAGGATTGGGTCGACGCCACTCGTCATCGTGCACGGTGCGGTTGACTCGGCCGCTCTCACCGATGACACGCATCTCCTGACCCTCGTCGCCCAGGTCTTTGGCTCATCCACCGTATACGTGGAATTCGGCAATGAAGAGGATCTGGCCGGGGTCAATGATGTCTCGTACACGAACGCTTGGAACGCGGTGGTGCCGAGCCTGAAGGCGGCTCATCCAAGCTACAAGTTCATCGGTCCGGTGAACTTTCAGCAGAATCCGGCATATGTCGGGTACTTCGTTGGGCACGCCGCGCCGCAACCTGATGTCGTCTCCTGGCACGAGTACGTCTGCGGTCCGACGGACGCGACGAGCCTCTGCATGAGCCATATTGCTCATTGGGCGGTGCACGTGGCCAATACGAATGCCGCAGAGGTCACAGCGGTTGGGCACACGTTCCCGTTCATGATCACCGAGTGGAACATGGACCCGTTCAATGACTCGCGTTACACGGATCCAGCAGTGATCGAGCCGTGGACCGCGCAGGCACTGCAGGAGTTGGCGGCGCTCATCCCTGACGGGCTTGTCGGGGCACAGCAGTACTGTGCGGACAGCCATGGAGACAGCACAGGCTTCCAGCTCATCAATTCGAACAACACGCTGTCGCACCAGGGAACCGCGTTTCAGGCAGCGATGACTAGCAGCGTCCCGACCCCGACCCCGACGCCGACACCGACTCCGACTCCAACGCCAACACCGACACCCACTCCGACACCCACTCCAACTCCGACACCAACGCCAGCTCCGACGCCGACCCCTTCACCGACAGCGTTACCCTCACCCACATCCAATCCGACGGGTCTGAAGGCCGACTTCGAAGATGGCAGTACCGACAGATGGGGCATCGGGTGGGGCGGCAATCTGCTCACCGAGAGTGTCACGACCGCGGTGGCGTACTCAGGTACGCATTCGCTGGCGCTGCATCTGTCGGGGCCAGGCTACACCGCCATTCAAACCAGCAGCGTGAGCGGCGTTGGGCCCGGGGCCCAGATTGTCTACCACGTTTACACGCCGGGCAACGTCGCCGTGGTCGTGCAGCCGTACGTGCAGGATTGGTCGTACAGAGAGAATTTCGTGGGCGGTAGCACGTCGCTGTACCGGGTCGCTGGCTGGATCACGGTCACCGCGACCATCCCGTCGGGCACCCAGGTGCGGGCCATCGGGCTGCAGGTCGGGGGGCTGGCTGGGACGCCAACGATTGAGGTTGACGACCTGCTCTGGCCGTAGCAATCCGGGCCTGGTCGGCTACGTCCTATGGACGCTCCTACAACAGGGACTCCACCAGCGACGCGGCGAGCGTCGGCGGATCTTGAGCCCGCAGGCGTGGCCCGTGGGTTGCCGCCGCATCGCGCTGCGCAGTGCTCGCGAGCACGCGCGCAATGCCTGCCGCCAGCGTCTCTGCTGAGGCCACCTCGCGCGGCACAACTTCGGCGACGCCGAGGGCTTGTGCGCGCGCCGCGACGCCCGGCTGATCGCGGCCCCACGGCACGAGGACCATCGGCGTCGCGTGCCACAACGCTTTCATCACGGATCCATGACCGGCATGGCTCACGAGCAGGCTGGCACGATCCAGAACCACCGAATGGGGGATCGATTGCTCGATATGTGCGTTTGGCGGCACGCTGCTGACCTCACGCGGGTCGTGACCTGGTCCGATGGTGAGCGCCACCCGGACGGGCATGTCAGCGAGGGCCTCGAGCGCCATCTCTGCCAAGGGAAGGTCGTCGCCCAACTGGGAGCTGATCGTCACCAGGACCCAAGGATCGCCGGGCTCCTTGAGATACGCCGGCGGCTCGGATGGGGGTTCCCATATGCCGAGCGGGCCAACGTAGTGGTGCCGCGGCGGAAGTCCAGCGAAATCGAAGTCAAAGACTCGGTCGGTGGCATGTAGTACGAGGTCCGCTGACCCGAGGAGCGCCGCGTAACGCGTTACCAGGGGAAGCGCTCGTGGGCCGATGTCCTGCTCGACCGGACGGGGCGGGTTCGGTCCTATATAGAAGGTGCTGTTGACCACCGCCCACGGGCATGCTGGCGCTGTATCCGCGACAACCTCCACACCAAAGAGCGACGTGATCACCGCGCTCGGGTCAGCACGTTTGATCAGCGCCGCGACCGGCTCGGATACCTCGCGTGCCCAGGCTCCCATGCTCTCTTGCAGCAGAGGGCCTGCCGCCGCCAGGTCACCGCTGGTTGCCAGCATCGCATCACGGACGGCCGCGACCAAGCGCGGGCCGAGGTCGAGTTCGTCAGGAAGCAGGTCGACTGCAATGCCGAGATGTGTGACTGCGCGGTCCACGGATCTGTCACCAGCGAAATGCACCTCGTGTCCGCGCTCGTGAAGCGCCAGTGCCGCCGCGAGCAGAGGTTGCAGGTCACCGCCCGCGCCACCGGTCGCGATGATGAGGACTCGACTCATCGCGCTACAGCAACACCGGTGGGTGCGACGCATGCATCGTCAACATCTGCTTCAACCGAACGTAATCAGTCTACGCACCTCACCCGTGTGTAGGACGAGTGCAAATGAGCGGCGGCTTGCCGGCGGCGATCCCCACCGCCGTAAGCCTCAACATGTGTTGTTCAAATCCATCAGGCGGGCTCGAGCGAGAGCGGCGATCGTGTGGATATTCGAATGGAGGAAGACATGACTGATCACAAGGTGGCGGGCCGAGAGGAGTGGCTGGCCGCTCGCGAAGCGCTGCTCGCGCGCGAGAAGGAGCACACGCGGATGAGTGACGAGCTCGCGCGGCAACGGCGCGAGCTGCCGTGGGTCCGGGTCGAGAAGGAGTGCCGCTTTGAGACCGACGAAGGCATCAGGACGCTCGCCGAGCTGTTCGACGGTCGGTCACAACTCCTCGTCTACCACTTCATGTTCGGGCCCAGCTACGAGGCGGGCTGCCCGACCTGCTCCTCGAGCGCCGATGCCGTCAATGGCGTCCTTCCTCATCTCAACGCACGGGACGTGTCGATGGTTTACGTCTCGCGCGCGCCGCTGGCGACGCTCCGCGCCTACCAGCGCCGGATGGGCTGGAGCTTCCCCTGGGCCTCGTCGGCGGACAGCGACTTCAACTTCGACTTCGGCGTGTCACGGACCGAGGAACAAACGCGCGAATGGATCAAACCGATGATCGAGGCGGGGGTGCCGCCGGTGGTGGACCACCTCGCGAGCGCCTGCGGAACGGACGTGGTCGGCTATCTGTCCGAGGGCCCCGGCTTCAGCACCTTCGTCCTCGACGACGGTGACATCTTCCACGTCTACTCCACCACAGCCCGTGGGCTGGAGTTTCTGATGGGGTACTACCCAATTCTCGACCGTGCCCCCAAGGGCCGCAACGAGGTCGACTCGCCCCAATTCTGGCTCCGCCGCCACGACGAATACGAGAGGAAAACGAGAGCCCAAGGACGGGATTGAACCGTAGACCTACGCCTTACCAAGGCACTAAGTCACGGGTCAGCTCCCGCCGAGCACGCTACGCACAGCGGCGCGACGCTATGGCTTCCCGGAGACTCTTGCCATAATTGGCGAGGGCAGGAGCACCGTCTCGGTGGGCATCAGCAACCCCTCAGATTGAGAACGAAGGGAGCAACGAAGATGAGTTTGGTCATCAACGAAACGGCACCGGATTTCGAGGCCGATACGACGCAAGGCCGGATCAAGTTCCACGACTGGATCGGTGGGTCGTGGGCGGTGCTGTTCTCGCACCCGAAGGACTTCACGCCGGTTTGCACCACCGAACTGGGTTACATGGCGAAGCTCGAGCCGGAGTTCCAAAAGCGCAACGTGAAGGTCATCGGCCTGTCGGTCGACGCCACCAACGACCATGAGGCGTGGGCCAATGATATCGAGGAGACGCAGGGCTCCCGGCCCAACTATCCGATCATCG
>VBGJ01000115.1 GCA_005880445.1 Chloroflexota bacterium
CCTTCGGGGATCGATAGCATCGGCCAGTCCGGCGGGATCTGGCTGCGATGCGCACGCAGCGCGTCTCGCTTGCGCATGATGACGGAGCTGCAGTCCACCGTTGTGGTCACCCAATCGTCGGGCGTGAGAAACGGCAGATCCGACGTGTCCTCGGCGCCGAACGGCGGGGGCATGTTGGCGTTCTTCGCCATCTCGATCGCGCGTTTCGCCTGCGAGACCGGGAATGCCGTGTAGTAGAGCTTCTCCACCCGCCAGGGTGCACCGCGGTCGGGGTACACGGCGGTGTGGGCCGCCTCGACGGCGAGCAGGGTCGCGCGATGAGCCTGGATGTGGTCGGGATGCCCATATGCGCCGTTGCTGTCATATGTGACAACAACATGCGGCTTGAAGCGGCGGATGTGCTCCACGATGCGTCCCGCGGCCTCATCGAGCGACGCCTTCCAGAATGCATCCGGCAGATCATTGGTCTCGGCGCCAGGCATGCCCGAGTCGCCATAGCGCAGGAAGTGCACCTCGTCGACGCCGAGGATGCGGCATGCAGCGAGCAGCTCCTGCTCGCGGATCTCGGCAAGCCGGGGGCGCGTGGTCTCCTCGGGCATGTCGGGGTCGACGATGGTGGCGAGCTTGCCGTCGGTGCAGCAGATGTTGCACGTCCGGATCCCGCGATCGGCGCACAGCGCGAGCACCCCACCCATCGTGATGGTCTCGTCGTCCGCGTGGGCATGCACCGCCATCAGGCGGAGGCCGTCGTTCTGGCTCACTCCTCAGCGATGGTAACCGAGCGCATGACATCGCCCGGGCGGACGCTGGTGACGACATCCATGCCGCGGATCACCTGACCGAAGAGGTTGTACGACTTCGCGAGCTTGCTGCGATCGTCGATGGTGCAGATGAAGAACTGCGAACCATTTGAATTGGGGCCGGAGTTCGCCATGGCGACGGCGCCTGCGATGTACTCTCCCTGAACCGGCTCGTCGTCGAACTGGTATCCGGGCCCGCCGCGACCCGTGCCCTCCGGGCAGCCACCCTGGATCACGAAGTCGTCGACCACGCGGTGGAATGTCAGCCCGTCGTAGTACCCATCGCGCGCGAGGAACACGAAGTTGTTCACCGTCTTCGGTGCCCGTGATGGATCGAGCGACATCACGATGTCGCCGCGCTCCGTGGTGATCGTCGCTTGGTATCGCTTCGCCGGGTCGATCGCCTGCTCGGGGCCCGAATACCTCTTGGGCATCGGGGCAGTGTAGCCGGGCGGCGCGCAGACGCCGGATCAGGCGTTCGTATGCGCGTGCATCAGGCGATCGATGCGGGTGGTGGCCTTGGAGAGCAGGCTGGTTTCCTGCGTCTTCGTGATCTTGCCGGCCGCAAGTTCCTTTTCCAGGCGGGCCTTGACCCGGCCGAGCACATCATTGACCACCATTGCTGCCTTGGCGCCCGCGATCTGATCCAACGTCTCGCCGGCGCGCAGGTCTTTCCGGATCGTCGCTATCGGGACCCCGGTCTCCTTTGCCGTCGCAGCGACCAGCGCACGGCGGATGGGAAGCCGGAATGCGTGGCGGTGGCCGGTACCCGACCGCGCGCCGGGCTGCAGAGCCTGCGCCGTCAGCTGCGCCTGGGTCGAGTCGTGTGAGGTCGCGCCGCTCACGGTGAAGATGGTTGCGGCCGCACTCGCGGCGACGATCGCCGCACCCGCCACCGCCGTCGTTCCCTTCATGAAGCGCGGTATCGGACCCATACGACGAGTCTCGCGGCTCCACCGTTCGCACGCCTGAGCAGGTCCTGAGAACCGGCTGACATCGGCTTGTGGAACGGCGCTGATAGAGTGGTCGCCCGTCTCCGCCGATCACGAGGGAAGCACGATTGAAGGTCGTCGTCTGCGTCAAGCAGATTCCCGACCCGAACACGACGGGCCAGCTCGAGCCCAGCACGCACTTCCTCAAGCGAGACGGGGTGGAGGCCGTGATGGATCCTGGCGACGAGTCCGGTGTGGAGGCGGGACTGCAGCTGGTCGAGAAACATGGCGGCGACGTAACAGTGGTTTCCATGGGCCCCGAACGCGGCCTCGACGCCGTTCGGAAGGCGCTCGCCATGGGCGCCGGCAAAGGCGTGCTCATCAGTGACGATGCGCTCCGCGGCTCGGATGCGCTGACCACCGCAAAGGTGCTTGCAGCTGCGATCAAGAAAGACGGATTCGACCTCGTCATCACGGCGACAGAGTCGACCGACGGCTACACCGGCATCGTCCCGCAAGCGATCGCGGAGCTGCTGGACGTCCCCGCGGTCACCTTTGCAAAGAGCGTGGAGTACGACGGCGCCACGCTGAAAGTGCAGCGACAAACCGAGGCGGGCTACGACGTCGTGGAAGCACAGCTTCCCGCGGTGGTGAGCGTCACCGCCGGCGCCAACGAGCCGAGGTATCCGTCGCTCAAGGGCATCATGGGCGCGAAGTCGAAGCCGATGGATCGGCTCACCGCCGCCGACCTGGGAATCGGCGACGCCGGCGGCGCCACCGCCGGACAAACCATCACCGCGGTCGAGCCGGCTCCGGAGCGCGCGGCAGGTGAGATCGTCAAAGACGAGGGCGAGGCCGCCAAGCGAATCGCCGAGTTCCTTGTCGAGAAGAAGGTGATCTGACCGTGGCAGTGGGGAAGGTGTGGGTCTTCGCCGACATCACGGAGGGCAAGCCGGCG
>VBGJ01000116.1:0-892 GCA_005880445.1 Chloroflexota bacterium
CGGCGAAGCCTCGGCGGCACGGTGAACGATGTGGTGCTGGCGCTCGTCACGCGCGGCATGCGCGATCTGCTGCGCGCGCGCGGCGAAGTGCTCGACGAGCGCACGTTGCGTGCCATGGTGCCGGTGTCCGTGCGAACCGCGGTGCAGCGCGGGAGCCTTGCGAATCGCGTGTCGACTGTGTTCGCGGAGCTGCCCGTCGGGATGGACGATCCGGTCGCGCGCTTCGCGGACATCCGTGCCCAGATGGCGCACGTCAAGGAGACTCACGGTGCGGTGGCGGGAGAGACCCTGGTCGGCATCGCAGGTTTCGGGCCTCCGGTGCTGCTGGCGTTGGGAGCCAGGCTTGCGCTGCGCACGCCGCAACGGATGATCAACACCGTGGCGACCAACATACCCGGGCCGCAGGTGCCCCTCTACCTCGCCGGGCGCCGGCTCCTCGAGGCCTGGCCGTACGTGATGCTGGCGTCAACGGTTCGCATCGCCACCGCGATCTTCAGCTACGACGGCTTCGTCTACTTCGGCGCGACCGGGGATTACGACTCATCCCCGGACGTCGGCGTGATCACGAGTGGGATCACGGCCGGCATGGCCGAGCTGCTGGCTCTGTCGGGCGCGACGCACCCGGCTTACACGTGGTCTTCGTCGTCGACGACGCGAACCGCGTCTTCCTCCGCCGGTTCGTCCAACGGCTCAGCCGGGTCTTCGACATCCGGCTCACCGAGATCGAGAGCCAGGTCGTCGTCGCCGCCCTCGGGCGCCTGAATCTTCCCGCTTCGAGGCGCCGGCGCTGCCCGGGCCGCGGCGTCCGGCTCCTCCTCAGCGAGACGCTGGTCGAGCGTGTCTTGCACGTATTCGGTTCGTTGGTCCAGCCTGCGGCGCGCGGCAAGATCGC
>VBGJ01000116.1:1090-4413 GCA_005880445.1 Chloroflexota bacterium
GGCCCCGTCACGCGTGCTCTCCTGCATGCGCGCGCACTCGTTGACCTCGTCACCGAGCGCGGTCACGTCGAGCCGTCCACCCGGCACCACCTGTCCCATGTAGAGGTTCGAACCCCAATGGAGCGCGATGTTGACGCGCAGGCGGAACGGCAGCGCACTACCGAAGTGCTCGGTGAGCTCGTCCGTCCAGCGCTGTAGATCGCGCGCCGTGCGCAGCGCTCCGCACGCGGCCGCACCTGCATGCGCGTCGGAGAGCGCGATGAAGAACGCGGTCATGCCGTCCCCTGCATGCTTGCCCACAACGCCGTTGTGTGCAGCGACGGAGTGATCGAACCGAGTCGACAGCGTGCGAATCAGGTCGAAGTACCGTGGTGTGGGCAGACGGCGCGAGAGATCACCGGAGTCCTGAAGATCCGCGAACAGGATCGCCGCCTGGCGCCGGCCTGGCTCGACAAGGTGTGCCATGCGCTCGTACATCGCCTCATCTCCGCGCGCGAGCAACGAGACGAGCGTCGGCCGTAGACCCAAATAGGTCAATGCGATGGCCCCCACGGGTGCGCCATTGGCGTCGCGCAGGCGCGTGAACAAGTAGCGCACTTCGTATGGATCGAGATCCCCCTCCTTGTAATCGAAACGCCCAGTGAAGACGTCCGGCTGCGGCCTCGCGATGACGCTGGTGAGCAGGCTGCGAAACGGTGGCTCGAGCGTCTCGGCGAGCGCAGCGGCGCCACCCGGCACAGTGTCGATCAACAGAGGCAGCACGTCGTTGAACAGCTCGATCGCGCTCTCCGGCGTGATGGTGCGCAGCCACGCCTCGGACAGCAGCGCGGCGGCGATGTGCCTGCCCACGCCGAGGCGCTCGGGGTCGTGCTCGCCGATGAATCCCTGCAGCTCATGGGAGACCCAGACGACGCGGTTCTCACCGTCGAGCACCATTGCTGCCCACCGGCTCGTGGTGAGCACCTCGATCCATTCGGCGAGGCGCGGGTCGATGTCTGTTGTGGCCACGGCGTCAGTGACCCGTGAACCGCGGCGGTCGCTTCTCGAGGAACGCGGTGACGCCCTCGAAGAAGTCGGCTGTCGTGGTCGCCTGCTCCTGCAGCCGCTCCTCAACCTGCAGCTGCGCCTCGAGATCGTTTGCCACCGATGCCGCGAGCGCTTCCTTTATGTATGCGATGGATTGCGGTCCGCTCGCCAATCGCGACGCCATCGCGTGCGCGCGCGCGGGCAGATCCGCGTCCGCAACGACGGCACTGACCAGACCCATCTCGAGTGCCCGCGCGGCGTCGGCTGGATCGCCGAGCATCATCATCTCCGCGGCGCGAGCGGGTCCGACCAAACGCGGAAGAAAGTACGTGCTGCCCGCGTCGGGGATCAGCCCGATGCGCACGAACGCCTGCACAAACGTCGCGGACTCCGCGGCGATGCGCAGATCCGCGGCCAAGGCGAGTGAGAAGCCCGCGCCGGCAGCGGGGCCGTTGACCGCGGCAACGACCGGCTTCGGCAGCGAGCGCAGCGCGCGGATCGCCGGGGCGTAGTGCTCGCGGAGCTTGGCACGGACGTCGACGATGCCGCCATCCGCGCCGGCGCGCAGGTCCTGGCCGCTGCAGAAGGCGCGCCCTGCGCCAGTGAGCACGACGGCGCGGACCGTGTCGTCGGCCTCCGAGGCACGCAGCGCCGCGGTCAGCGCATCGAGGAGCTCATCCGTGATCGCGTTGAGGCGCTCAGGCCGGTTGAGGGTGAGCGTAAGGACCCCCTGGTCACGCGCTTCCAGGACCGGCCCTGCGGCGACGTCGGTGGCCATGGTGCGGTCCACTGTAGCCGGTGGCGTGCTATGACTTCGAGCCAGTCATCACATGACAGGTTCCGCAGAGGCGTTCATCCATCCCCTGGCACGCGTCGAGGACGGCGCGACGGTCGGGGTCGGAACGAAGGTATGGGCACTGGCGCACGTACGGGCCGGCGCGCGCATCGGGACCGGGTGCGTCATCGGGTCGGGTGTGACCGTTGACACCGATGTGGTCGTCGGCGATCGGTGCAAGGTGCAGAACGCCGCGCTGCTGTACCGAGGCACGCGCCTGGGCACGGGTGTTTTCGTCGGCCCCGCAGCAGTGTTCACCAATGATGTGTTGCCGCGTGCGATCACTCCGGGGGGCGAGCCGCTGACCGACGCGGACTGGGATGTGTCGCCGATCGTGGTCGAGGACGGCGCGAGCATCGGCGCCAATGCCACCGTGATCGCGGGGGTGCGCATCGGCGCGTGGGCGATGGTTGGCGCCGGCGCGGTCGTCACGCATGACGTGCCCGCGCACGCGATCGTCGCCGGCGTGCCGGCGCGGATGGCGGGCTGGGTCTGCGCCTGCGGCGCGCGCGTTCAGGCAACAGGAGACGTGACATGCAGCAAGTGCGGGACGCGCTTCAGCCTGCGCTGACTCCTTCCCCTAATCGCCGCAGGTGGGCGTACGTGTAGATGCCGGTGTTGTGGCCGTCCGCCCACACCGCGTTGAGTCCATAGGCGCCCACGAGCGAGATGTCGGCCAGCTCGTCCTCGCCCGGTCGTAGCTCGGGGTCGGTCGCGAAGCGCCCGCCGAAGCCGGGCTCGCCTCGACATGCGGCGCACGGGCAGGCGCGTCGGAACACCGCGAACGGGATGAGATGTGTCGCGCCGTCGGACCATTCGATCAGCAGCGAGCGACTGGGCTCGTCGTAATCGAAGCGCAGAGGGCGGAGAGTCGCGCCGGCGTTGTCCAGAGTGCTCGCGACCGGCAGGTGCTCCTACCGCAGAACGGATTGGAGCTTCATGGCAAGCCCCATATCGCCCTTGATCTTGATCTTGCCGCTCATGAAGGCCATCGTCCCGTCGAGCTTGCCCGTGGCGAGGTCGACGAAATCCGGAGCCTTCATCGAGATGGTGATGTTCGGGTTCTCGGGCGCTCCCTTGCCCACATCGGCAGAGCCGTCCTTGAGCGCGATGTGGTACTGGCCGCCGTCCTCGTCCTCGGCGAGGTCGAATGCGTAGATAGCGTTCATCCCTTGAACCTTCGAGGGATCAGCCTGGAGCCGGTTGTTGATCTCGGTGAAGACCTCGGATGCACTCGGCACGATGTTGCCTCCTGGTTGACGTTCCTTGATGCCCCGCTGACCGCGAGTCTACCCAGTGAGCCTGCTTGGCCGCTCCCGGGCACGGGTACACTCGATCCATGTGGTTCTGGGTGGTCTGGCTGGTGGCAGGGTTGCTGCTGGTGGCCCTGGAAGTCCACTCGCAAGCGTTCTTCGCCATCTTTCTCGCATTGGGTGCCTTCGCTGCGACGATCGTCACCGCG
>VBGJ01000002.1 GCA_005880445.1 Chloroflexota bacterium
CGTGACGGAGATGGAGACGACACCGCGGGGTGTGCACGCCACGCAAAGCGCAGGCGGCGACCGGCGCCAACCGTGATGCCCACCCTGGGCCCGACGCTGAGCGGCGGAGTCGCGGCCCGAGGCTCCACATGAACGCGGCTTTCTGCCGCGCACAGATCGAGCCCGTTGTCGAGCAGTGACAGCGCGAGCCCGCGGCACAGATTGCCAGGCCCGCGCAGCAGCGCATCCATTGCCATGGTGGCCCCGCGGCGGGCGCGCACCACATCCAGGCCATGCTCCACCGACGCCGCTCGCAGAAGCACCGCGCCGGCAACGCCGTCCGGTTCGGTGACGATGTTGGCGCAGTGGTGCATGCCGTACGAGAGATAGACGTACAGATGACCCGGGGCTCGAAACATGATCCCGGCTCGCGGGGTGGGTCCTCGGAATGCGTGCGAGGCGGGGTCGCGAGTGCCCAGGTAAGCCTCGGCCTCCACGATCCGCGCGACCACCCTCTGCGCTGTGCCGGAGTCGACCACCAGCGTGCAGCCGATCAGCTCCTGCGCAACCGTTGTGGTGTCGCGCGCGAACCAATCGCGAGCCAGCGATGCTATCGGCGGAGCTCCGCGTCGCACTCGCGAGTCAGCGCCGCCAGGATGGTCTGCTGGGCGTGCTGCGCTTCCTCGCTCGTCAGCGTGCGGTCCGGCGCGCGGAACGTGAGGCGGAACGTCCAGCCCTTGCGACCGGATGCGATCCGCTCGCCGCGATACTCGTCGTACAGCTCGACCGATTCGAGCAGCCCGCCCCCGGCGTTGCGCACGACGTCGAGTGCCTGACCCGCCGCTCGGGCCGAAGGAACCGTGACGGCGAGATCCTGCACGATGGCCGGGAACCGAGCCGGCGCACGGAAGCGGAGCGCTCGTGGCGGGTCGGGTGCCACCCCGTCGAGGCGCAGCTCCCCGACGACCACGTGACCGCGAAGCTCAAACGCGCTCACGACATCGCTCCGCAGCTCTCCGATCACCCCAACGACCTGTCCGTCGATGAGGAGCTCGGCAGAGCGCCCGCTCCGCATCGCGACGAGCTGCGCCGGCCTGGCCATCAAGCCGGCGCCGGCAAAATCGACGGCGAGGCGATCGAACAGCGACTGCACGTGGCGGATCTGTTCCGCGCACGCCGCGCCGTCGGTGCATTGCGCCGCGGCGCTGAGCACGAGCGGCTCCAGCGGCAGGGGCGGCAGCTTCCGGTCGGAGCCGTCCGGCGTCGAACCGGGCACCGGGCCTTGCCGCTCGCCTTCCCAGAACACCCGCCCCACCTCGAACAGAGCCGGGCCCGTCACCCCGCGATTGATGTTGGTGGCCAGCGCGCCGCACAGTCCCGGCAGCTGGCTGACGCGCAGGACGCTCCACTCGTCGGTCAACGGATTGCGCAACGGAATCGGGGAGCGTGTGCCACCGATTCCGGGAAGCACACGGCTCAGCGCCGGTGACGTAAAGGAAAAGGTGATCGCCTCGTCGAATCCAGCGCCGAGGCACACGTCGCGCGTGTGCTCGTCGGGCGGGACATCCGGCGCCACAGCGGTGGCTTCGACACGGCGACCGGGGAGCGTGCTCGGCACATTGGCGTAGCCAAGCATGCGTCCCACCTCCTCCACGACGTCGATCGGGATCCACACATCGCGGCGGAAATGTGGTGGGACGACGGTGAGCGACGCGCCGTCCTGCTCGACCGCAAAGCCGAGCCGCGCCAGCACGGTGCCGGCTTCCGTTGCGTCGATCGGCATGCCGAGCCTGTCACCGGCATACCGTCCGGTGAGCGAGATGTGCCCCGGCGCAGGCAGCGGACGGGGCCACGCGTCGACGCTGCCGCGCAATACGTGACCGCGGGCGGTTTCGGCCATCAGCGCGGCCGCGCGACCCAGCGCGAGAGGCGGCAGCGTATCGCTGAGGCCCTTTTCGAACAGGGTCGACGCGTCGGTGCGCAGGTTGAGACGGCGGGTGGTCGCCCGGATCGTGGGCCCGTCCCAATTGGCCGCCTCGAGCAGGACGTTGGTGGTGGATTCGTTGACCGCGGTGGTGGCGCCTCCCATCACACCTGCCACGCTGACCGCCCTGCTGCCCGCGCACACGACCATGTCCTCAGAAGAGAGCCGGCGCGCCACGCCGTCGAGCGTGACGATCCCCTCACCCTGCTGCGCGCGGCGCACGACGACCTCTGCCTGTCTCTCGCCGCCTGCCGCGGCGACGAAGCGATCGAGGTCGAACGCGTGCATCGGCTGACCAAGCTCATGGGCCACGTAATTGGTGGTGTCGACGAGGTTGTTGACGGGGCGAAGTCCGATGGCTCGAAGCCGTTGCTGCATCCACGCTGGAGAGGGACCGACCGCAACCCCCTCGATGATGCATACGGCGAACCGCGGGCAGCCGGCCGGATCATCAATGGTGACGGTGGCGCGCTGCTCCGACGATGCCGCAGACAGTGCGGAGTCCGGAATCGACGTATCGGGCTCGGTCAGCGTCTCGCCGAGGCCGGCGGCAAGCTCTCTCGCGATGCCGACATGGCACAGGCAGTCGGGGCGGTTGGTCGTGATCTCGAGATCGAGGACGACGTCGAGATCGACCAGGTCACGAAGGGGCGCACCGGGAGCGCCCCGCTCCAAGATCAGGATGCCCGTCGCATCGTCGCCCAACCCGAGCTCCACCGGTGAGCACAGCATCCCCGGCGACTTGTGCCTGCCGAATGCGCGCACCTCGAGAGGCTCGTCCATCGCCGGTGGCCTGGTTCCGGGCGGTGCATACGGCACGAGATCGCCCACGTGAAGGTTCGCGGCGCCGGTGACCACGCGCACCGGGTCGGTCGGAAAGCCAAGGTCGACGAGCACGTGTGGCGGGATGGGGCCGACGTCGAGGTCCGCGAGCATGAGGCCGTGGCTCGACTTCGGCACCGGCTCCAGCCTGGTGATGCGCGCCGCGATGATGCCCGCCGCCACGTCCTCGGCCGTCCCCACCTCGGTGCCGGTCTCATTGAGCGTGCGCACCAGATGATCGAGCGGCGCGTCGAGTGGAGCGTAGTCGCGCAGCCAGCGAAGCGAAACCTTCATGCGCCGGCGCTCACCGGCTGCAGAAACCGCACGTCGTTCTCGTACAGAAGGCGGATGTCCTGCACGCCATACGCAAGCATGGCGGCGCGCTCGATGCCCATGCCGAACGCGAAGCCCGAGTACCGGTCTGGGTCGATGCCGCCGTTGCGCAGCACGGCGGGATGTACCAACCCGCTCCCGAGCAGCTCCAACCAACCGGTATGGCCGCACAGCGAGCACCCGGTGCCACCGCACACGACACACGAGAGCTCCATCTCGAGTGACGGTTCCGTGAACGGAAAGTGATGCGGCCTCCACCGCACGCGCGCGTCGCGTCCGAAGAACGAATGCGCGAAGTACTCGAGCGTCCCTTTGAGGTCGGAGATGGCGATGCCTTCGTCGATGCACAGCCCCTCGACCTGGTGGAACATCGGGAGATGTGAGGCGTCATAGTCGCGCCGGAAGGATTTGCCGGGCACGATGACGCGCTGCGGCGCGCCGTGCTGAAGCATGCTGCGAATCTGGACCGGCGACGTGTGTGTCCGCAGCAACCTGGAGTCATCGATATAGAAGGTGTCGTGTGAGTCGCGTGCTGGATGGCCTGGCGGCTGGTTGACGAGCGTGAAGTTGTAGCGGTCGTACTCCACCTCTGGACCCCCGACCACCGTGTATCCCAGCTGCGCGAAGATGCGGCGCATCTCCCCCGCCGCGATGGTCACCGGGTTGAGGCGTCCACGGCGCAGCGGTGGCGCCGGACGGGTCAGGTCGAGTGGCTCGTCGTGATCTTCACCGGCGGTCTCGAGCTGCGCGCGGCGTCCGTCGATCGCCTCCGAGACCCGAGTGACCAGCTCGTTGATCGTCTGCCCCAGCTGCCGTCGGGCCTCGACATCGCCTATGGAGCCGATACCGCGCCTCAGCGTGCTGAGCGTGCCGTCTCTACGGCCCAGGTAACGCTGGCGCAGGCCCTCGAGCTCGGCTAGGTCTCCGGCGGCGGCGACCTCGTCCATCGCCCGGCCGGCGATGGCGTGGACGTCGTCCGTCACGCTTCCGCGAGCGCGCCGCGAGCGACCTCCACCAGGCGAGTGAACGAGGCGGCATCCTTGATGGCGAGGTCGGCCAGCATCTTGCGGTTGACCTCGACGCCGGCCGCCTTCAGCCCGTGCATGAAGCGGTTGTATGCGAGTCCGTTCTGCCGGGCGGCGGCGTTGATCCGCGCGATCCAGAGCGCGCGCATGTCACCTTTCCGTTGTTTACGGTCGCGATAGGCGTACGCCAGGGAGTGCATCACCGCCTCGTTGGCGGGCTTGTAGAGCCGGTGGCGCGCGCCCTGCATCCCCTCCGCGAGCTCGAGGATCTTCTTGTGCCGGGCTCGCTTGGTCACACCCCGCTTCACTCTCGCCATCTCTTCCCTCCTAGAGGTACGGCGCCAGGCGGATCACGGTGTGCCGGTCCGCAGCCGCGACCTGGTGCTGCATGCGGTACTGCCTCTTTCGCTTGCTGCTCTTGTGTTCGAGAAGGTGCGAACGAAATGCCTTGCGGCGCATCACCTTTCCGGTGGATGTGACGCGAAAGCGCTTCTTCGTGCCTTTATGCGTTCGTATCTTGGGCATGGCTCGTGGTTTCAGGGCTTGCGGCAGGGGCAGGGATCGCGCCGGCGTCACGGGCCGCCTGTGGTCCGCGCCGGTCGTTGTCACGATGGTCGATGCGGCTGTGCTTTCGGTTGACGGGGCTCAGGATCATGGTCATGTTGCGGCCCTCGACAAGGGGATTCCGTTCGATGGTGGCCAGCTCCTGCAACTCGTCGGCAATTCTGTCGAGGAGCCGCCGTCCGTACTCCTGGTGCACCATCTCGCGGCCGCGGAACATGATCGTGAGCTTCACCTTGTCACCGTCCTGGAGAAAGTGGCGCACGGAGCCGAACTTCGTCTGGAAGTCGTGCTCCGAAATCTTCGGGCGCAGCTTCATCTCCTTGACGTTGATGACGTTGTGCTCTCGCCGGCTCTCTTTCTCCTTCTTCAGCGCTTCAAATTTGTATCGGCCGTAGTCCATGAGGCGGCACACGGGAGGTTGAGCCTGAGGCGCCACCTCGACCAGATCCAGCTCGCGCTCTGCGGCGAGCTCCCGGGCCCTCTCGATCGGAACGATGCCGAGCGCCTCGCCGGTCGTGTCGTCGAAGAGGCGCACAGTGGGAATGCGGATCTGCTCGTTGACCCTCAGCTCTCGGAATGCGATGGGCGAAACCTCCTCAGATAAGAAAAATGGATAGCTGCCCGCTATCCAGAAGACGGTGGCTGGACCTCCAAGGCAAGCCCGGGAGGTGAGGTGCGTGCCGCACGAACCTTCTTTGCGGAGCCCGAAGGCGTCCGGCGGGTGAGCATATCACGGGTATTGGCGGCCGAAAACCCTGGTTGCAAGGCGCGGCGAATGGCGACCGGCGTCATGGCCGGCGACCGTGCAACAGCATCTCCGGCGCGCCACGCGCGCCCAGGGTCGGTGAGTGGATGGAGCCGACCACGGCCCAGCCCGCGGCGGTGATCCCGGCCGCCGCGTGCTCGGCTGCGCGTGCGACGCTTGCGGCGTCGGTGGGGGCGGCCGCCAGCCGCAACTCGAACATCGGCTTGACGAGGCCTATCAGGTCCGCTCCCTGAGCGAGACGAATGCGGTCGAGCTGCTGCACCGCCGCCGTCAGCGAAAGGTACGAAACGTCGACGGCCACCACATCGATTGCATCCGGGATCAGCTGCGCGTTGAGACGCGCCACGTTCGTGCCCTCGAGGTTGACAACGCGCGGGTCTTGCCGCAGGGAGCCGAGCAGCTGGCCGTGCCCCACGTCGACTGCGTAGACGATGCGCGCCCCGGCGGCAAGCAGGACGCGTGTGAAGCCGCCGGACGAGGCTCCGACGTCCAGCGCGGCACGTCCCTGCACCGACACGGCGAACGCCGCCAGCGCCGCGGCGAGCTTTGCCTCGCCACGGAGCGGCGAGCGCGCCGGCAGCTCGAGAGAGCTCTGGCGTTGCCGTCTTACGCGGGCCGGCGTTCCCGCACCTCCGCGGCCAGACGATCGATGATCTCCGCCACCTGCATCTGCTCCTGCGCACCGCCGCGTCGATTGTCACGCAGCGTCAGCACATCGTCGCCGCGTTCGACGTCGCGCTTGCCCACGACCACGACGTATGGCACTTTGCGCACCTCGGACGCGCGAACTCGAGCCTGCATGCGCTCTCCGGGCCGGTCGTCGATGTGCGCGCGCAATCCGGCGGCGCGGAACAAGCCGTCAAGCTCCCGGATGTACGTCATCACGGCCGGAGCATCGTCCTGGACAGGGATGAGGTCGCACTGCACTGGCGCGAGCCAGAGCGGGAATTCTCCAGCGTAGTGCTCGACGAGGATCCCGAAGAAACGCTCGATCGATCCGAAGAGTGCGCGGTGGATCATGATCGGCCGGTGTCGCGCACCATCGCTATCGATGTACTCGAGGCCAAATCGTTGGGGCAGCAGGAAGTCCACCTGCACGGTCGACATCTGCCAGGCACGGCCGATGGCATCACGCGTCTCGACCGAGATCTTCGGCGCGTAGAAGGTACCCTCCCCCTCATCAACGCGCAGGCTGAGCCCCATCGCACGCGCAGCGCTTCGCAGGCCCTCGGTCGCCTCCTCCCACTCCTCGTCGGTGCCCACCGCTTTGCCCTCAGGCCTCGTCTGCAGCACGAGCTGGATGTCGGTGAGACCAAAGTCGCGCAGCAAGCCGAGCACGAAGTCGAGCAGCGCGGTCAGCTCGCCGGTCATCTGCTCGCGGCTGCAGAAGATGTGTGCATCGTCCATCGTCAGGCCACGGACGCGCGTCAGCCCGTGGACCACTCCTGACTTCTCATACCGGTACACCGTGCCGAATTCGAAGAGACGCAGTGGCAGCTCGCGGTACGACCGCATCCGGCTGCGGTAGACCAGGATGTGCATCGGGCAGTTCATCGGCTTCAGGTAGTACTGCGTGCCGCCATCGAGCTCCATGGGAGGGAACATGCCCTCCGCGAACCACTGCAGATGCCCGGAGGTCTCGAACAGGTCCGACTTGGTGATGTGAGGCGTGGTCACGAATTCGTAACCCGCCGCGTCGTGGCGCTCGCGAGAGTAGTCCTCGAGGATCCGGCGCACCCGTCCACCATGGGGATGGAAGACGGGAAGCCCGGACCCGATCTCGTCCGGAAACGAGAAGAGGTCCAGCTCGCGGCCGATCCGCCGGTGATCACGTCGCTCCGCCTCCACCAAGCGCTGGAGGAATGCGTCGAGCTCCTCCTGCGTGAACCACGCCGTGCCGTACACCCGCTGCAGCTGCTCGTTGCGCTCGTCGCCTCGCCAGTACACGCCGGCGACGCGGAGGAGCTTGATCGCATCGAGCCACCCGCTATCCGGCACGTGCGGCCCGCGACACAGGTCGACGAAATCGCCGGTACGGTACACGTTGAACCGCGCCACGTCTGGCAAACGGTCGATGATGTCCACCTTGAACGGCTGATCGATGCGCTCGAACAGGGCCCGCGCCTCCTCGCGAGACAGCACCTCCGGTGTGAAAGGCACCTTTCGCAGCGCCAGGTGCCTCATCTGCGACTCGATCCGAGGCAGGTCGTCGTCGGTGAAGTGGGCTCGGTCAGGCAGCCGGAAGTTGTAGAAGAAGCCGTCCTCTATGGCGGGCCCGACGTCGTACTGCGCGCCGGAAAACAGCTCCACCACAGCCGCCGCCATGAGATGCGCCGCGCTGTGGCGAAGCATCTCGAGTGTGGGCTCGGGCGGAGCATCGAGCGGCGTCCCCGCCTCTGACGCATCGTCCACCATCTCGTCGGGCACAGGCGAGGATTCTAGGGACGCGGCGGAACGCGATGCACGCGGGTTATGACTGCGCTGCGATGAGCGCCAGGTTCAGCCGATGAGGCGCGACATCCCCGCGGGGATGTCGTCGCGACCCTGGCACAGCTGCGCCAGCTGCGCTTCAGGGTCGAACGCTGCGTGCTGCAGGTTGAATGACAGCTGGTGAGCCATGGTGAGCGGGCGCGCGCTGGCTCGGCGGGCTTGCACGCGCAACCGCTCATGCCGTTCGGGATCGATGGCGCAGCAGCGAACACTGCAGTACTTAGCCGTCGGCTTGTTGACCGACGCCCCACAGCCACGTCGTGCGCACACACGATGCACGACTTGTCCGCGCCCTCTGTCGCCTGTGGATCCCTCCATGGCGAACGGCAGTGTACGCCGACTCGCGTGGCGCCTGTCAATCGTTTTCACAATTTTGAACATATGCATCGGGTGCCTTTGCTCATACGTGCGCGTTCTGCAGACGGATGACAGTTGTGTATACACCTCACTGTGCAGAATGTGGACAACTGGCCAAGCGAACGTATTCCGCTGCGAGGCCGCCCTGTGGGTAACCGGTGGAAAGATCTCCCGCCGGTACTTGTGACACGTGATCGCTCCGGTCCATGATTGCGGGGATGGTCACCGGGGAACTGCCAGGTCTTGAGCAAGTGCACGTGGGAGATGCGTCCCCGGAGCGCCTGCTGACGGTGGCCGCGCCGGCCGCGCTCGACGACATTCGCAACGGCATCGCCATCGCCCGAACGATGTTCGCTGGTCACACCGTATGGAGCGTCAACTCGACGGCACAGGGCGGTGGTGTCGCCGAGATGCTGCAATCGCTGGTCCCATATGCGCGAGGCGCCGGTGTCGATGCGAGATGGGTCGTGATCACGGGAGACGACAAGTTCTTCCACGTCACCAAGCGAATCCACAACCGGCTGCACGGCGCCTCTGGTGACGGGGGACAACTCGGACCCGATGAGCGGGATCACTACGAAGACGTGGCTCGGATCAACGCCGAGCGGCTGCTGCGGCTCATTGCACCGTCAGACATCGTCATGCTGCACGATCCACAGACGGCGGGGCTGATCCCACTGTTGCGCGCGGCAGGTCTTCCCGTGGTCTGGCGGTGCCACGTCGGCGTGCTCGAACCGAACGATTTGGTCCGCCAGGCATGGGATTTCCTGCGTCCGTATGTGCGTGAGGCGAATGTCGCTGTCTTCTCCACGCAGGCGTTTGTGTGGGACGGACTGGATCCTGCGCGCACCGCCATCATCGCCCCATCGATCGATCCGTTCTCCGCGAAGAACTGCGAGCTGGAGCCGTCGACCGTGTCGGCGATCCTCGACGAGTCCGGGCTCATCCGAGATCCGGCCGCGCAGCATCCAGCTCGCTTCCAACGCTCGGATGGCGGCGACGGGCGTATCGCCCACAGATCGGAGGTGACCGAGGAGACCACACTCGCACCGTCAACACCCCTGGTCCTGCAGGTCAGCAGGTGGGACCGCCTCAAGGACCCGGCGGGCGTGATGCGTGGCTTCGTCGACCACGTGGTCGACCGATGTTCTGCGCATCTGATGCTCGCAGGGCCGTCGGTCGCTCATGTCACCGATGACCCCGAGGGTCTCGCCACCGCGGAGGCGGTTCAGTCCGCCTGGCGGAAATTGCCACTGCCGGTGCGCGAGCGGATTCACCTGGTGACCCTGCAGATGCACGATGTCGAGGAGAACGCGATCGTGGTGAACGCGCTGCAGCGCCACGCGCATGTCGTCGTGCAGAAGAGCCTGGCCGAGGGCTTCGGCCTCACCGTGGCGGAGGCCATGTGGAAGGGACGTCCGGTCGTCGCGAGCCGCGTGGGCGGCATCCCGGATCAGATCGAGGACGGCGTCACGGGCTGTCTCGTTGACCCCCTTGATCTTGTCGCCTTTGGCGAGAACGTGGCCTACATGTTCACGCACCCCCAGGCGGCGCGACGCATGGGCAGGGCGGCTGAAGAACGGGTGCGCGAGCGCTTTCTTGGGTCGCGGCACCTGCTCCAGTACCTCGACCTGCTGAGCGGATTGTTGCGCCACTGACCACATCACCGATTCGTTCGGACCGATGGAGCTAACGCTCACCGCGCCGCGCAGCGAGCTTGGAGGCGTCCTCTCCGCCGCGCTCGCGCGCGCTCCCACGCGCGGTGGCGGGCCGCGCGTGGTGATCGACATCTCGCTGCAGCCGCCGAACAACCTGCTCCACGACGGTCGACGGTGGGCGACGTTCTCACCGTCACGTCTCTCGACACTGGCACGGGCGACGCAGCGTCGCCACGCGGACGCCGACTTCCTCGTACACGCCAGCTACCTCTTCTTGAATGCGGTGGAGGCCGGCGCACGACCTGGGGACACGCTTCGGCCGATCGTCGACGGGGCGCTGGCGGCGGAGCGGATCGTGATGGACGGCGCCGTGCCCGCCTGCGTCGTGCGACTCGGCTACGTCTACGGGCCGGAGTCAAAGGACCTGCGGGCATATCGCCGTGCCTTCCGAATCGGCCGCCCGTACTGGGCCGGGCCGCCACAGACCACGCAGCGCCATCTGCACAGCGACGATGCGGTACGCGCCCTGCTGGCCGCGGCGCGACAACGGGCCCAAGGCAGCCTGCTGTCCGCGTCCGACGACCTCCCGGCATCGTTCGCCGCCTTCATGGACGAATTCGCCCGGCTCATGGGCAATCCACTCCCACTCCATCTACCGGCAGCGACCCGACCGCTCGCGCACGTCATCGTCGCCGAGGAGCACATGCAGATGGTCGAGCTGGAGTCCGGCACGGGTCCGGTCGGGGCGCGCCCGCGGAGCTTCGCGCCGGAGTTCGCCGACTATCGTGGCGGTCTGCGCCAGGTGGTCAACGCATGGGCCTCGGGTGGAAGGCGTCAATTTGAGACCGGCTAACGGTCGACGCGTTCGTTCCGATCGAGTGTGATCTCCGACGGCCCGCGGCGACCAGGATCGCCGCCGGCAAGATTGGGTGGCTGCTCGCCGTTTATCTGGTGTGGCAGTTGCTCGTGCTCTGGACCGGGCCGAGCCTGGTAGGGAATAGGAGGCACATCGCGGGAGCGTGGCGATCATTACGGCACGCGGATCTTCCCGGACAACGCGTTCACCGTCGCCGACAGCAGCCAGGTGACGGGCCGGCGAGTCAACTTCCGCCAAGGCGTCGATTTTCCATCCTTCGGTGGCGTGATCCAGCCCGCCTGCACCACCGCGGATTACTCGATCTGCGACGCGTTCTCGCAGCTGAACAAGCTGGACGGGTTCGATCTTCAGCCGCGAGTCACGGTGCCGTTCACGGGCGCGATCAGCCTCGCCTCCGTGAGCGCCTCCGACTTCTATATTGCGAACGATCAGGGTGCGTCCATCAGCGGTCTGCGCCAGCTGACCTTCGATCCAGCCACGAACACGCTGGCAGGGATCACCGACGCGTTCCTGCGTGAGGACACGCCGTACCGAGTCGTCGTCACGAACGGCATCCGCGACGCCGCGGGCAACCCGGTCAATGCCTGCGGCCACGCGTGCGTCGTTCGGTTCACGACCCGTACCGCAAGCGGAGAGCTCGTCCGCCTTCGAAGCGCGATGGACCTGCCGCTGTCAGATCCAGCAAATGCATACGCGCTGGCCGGATTCCCGGGTGCGACGACGTCGACCGCCGGACGCAAGCTGTCGTTCACGCAGAACGGCATCAACGACGTGTTTCTCGCTGCCAGCGTGCCGCCGTCGCTCAACAATCCCATCAGCGGGATTGAGCGCACCGACCAGGTGAACGTGGACCCCACCGCACCGGGCGCATTTCAGTCGAGCGCCGCGCCGAACCTGATCCCGCCGGGAGCCGCCGGCTACTACGCGTTCGGCAGCTTTCTGTCGCCGCGCTATCAATTTGCGTCGGCGTCGGGCCACCAGGACGATCCCTACGGCGTCAGCGGCGGCTTTACCGACGGGGAGATCCCGCCGGTGCCGACGACGCAGACTCCGAAGCCCTTCGGTGCGGACCGGCTCGGCGTCATCGCGGTGACACCGGATCCCACGCTGTTCCCGCCGCCGTGGCCGGCCGCGATCTATGGACCCGGCTTCACGCGCAGTGACTACGACCTGTTCGTCACCGCGGACTACAACGCATCGCTGGGCATCGTCACGCTCGCGACCGACCCGTCCGGCCACGGATTCGGACCGCTCAGCACGACAACGGTGACGAGCAACGGAACCCCGACGACGTTTCTCAGCTACGGCCGGGGCCGCGACCTCAACGGCGACGGCATCATCGGCGACGGCCTCAACGACGGCGTCGGTCCGACCGGACATTTCCAGCCCGATGGCAGCGAGCTGCCGACGCGCAAGCCGATCGACGGGTTGGAGTCCGGGCTGGTGCAGACGACGGTCGACAACATGGCGCTGGGTCGCGCGCTGGTCGCCGGCCTCGACATTCCCGGTGTCGGCACCAACCTCGTCAACCCGTCGAAGATCATGTACTACGGCCTGAGCTTCGGTGGCATCTACGGCACGATGCTGATGGGCACCGACCCGCTCGTCCATCAGGGACTGCTCAACGTCCCCGGTGGACCGATCGTCGACATCGCGAGACTGTCGTCGTTCCGCGGAGACCTGGCGGCAGCCCTCAAGATCTCGCGACCGAGCTATCTCAACGGAGGCCCTGGAATCGGCGGTTTCACCGAGGACCTGCCGCTCCGCGACGACCCTGCGGAGGTGATCACGCATCCAGGCGCTGCCGCGCTCCAGGAGCTGTTCGGCGCCACGAACTGGTACGACCGCACCGGCTCGCCGGAGACGTTTGCGCCGCGGATCCGCTTGCGACCCGATTCAGCGTGGGCCAGCAATCCCAAGAACGTCGTGTTCCAGTCGGCGTATGCGGATGGCACGACCACCGACCCGGCGGCGGGCGTCATCTACCGTGCGGGCCAGCTCTTCGACCGCGTCGTCTTCTATCGCAACGACAAGACGCCCACGTATGCCTCCGACCCACACGGTTGGCTGGCGAATCCGGCGCTGGCCGGGCGGACGTCAGGAGAGCAGCAGCTCGGTGCGTTCCTGTCGACGGGACAGCTCGTCAACACCAACCCCGCGTGGCTCGAGGTGCCCGCCGCCAATCCGAACAACTTCGAGTGCCTGCACTATCCCGATCCGCAGACGGGTCAGCAGCAAACCCGACAGCCATATCCGGCAAGCGGCGACTGTCCACCGCTCTCGCCCGACGGCTGAGGACGTACCTCTCAGAGCGCGCTATGCGTGGTTACGCGCTGGTGCATGTCGCCGCCTGATCGCCGCGAATCGGGCCGAAGACGATGCTCGGTCCTCCTGGCGACGCTCCAATGTTCGGCGCAGGGCTGTTGTCGTTGCATGTCGCCGGGCCGTAAATCGTGTCGGAGCCGATGTCGTACTCGTCCACCGGGTTCTCGACGTTGTTGCTGAACGTGAACGGGCCGCGAATGACGTCGCGTATCACGCCTGCCCACACGCCCTGATATCCCGTGATGGAGACCGGGCCCTGAATGTGGTTGTCTTCGAGATCACTGAAGTTTCCGGGGAAGCCGCCGCTGAAGGCGTCGACGAGAGCGTTGTCGCCTCCCCCACCCTTCAACCGCACGGGACCGCCGACGTCGGCGTTGTGGATCTGGACCGACGACTCACCGATTCCGATCACCGGTCCGCCGATGCTGTTCACACGTGGTCCACCGGGCGTCTCGGTACCGAGCAGCAATGCGGCGTTCTGACCCACCGAAACCGGCCCCCCGATGTGAACCGGCGTCGAGTTGGCGAAGCTCGCGAGAACCCCTTGGGTCGAGATCGCCACTGGGCCCCGGACCGTCAAGCTTCCTGCGAAGATCGCAAGTCCCGCACCCGTGCCCACGGTTAGAGGGCGGGTCACGGTGACGTCGCCGACAACGGCGCAGAGCGACCCCGCCGGCATGGCCAGCGAGGAATACGTGCCCCCGGGAACAGACTCCGGGGTGGCGAGCGTGCCGGTGCACGTAAAACCCGGCGCGCTGCCAGCGGCAACCGGTGAGATCGCAATCGTCACGACGCTTCCGCACGCGATTCCGGCGCCGGCCAGGAGTGCTCGCAGGTTCATCGATAACCCTCCCGCGAATGATTCACCCGAAGCTTGGGGGCGAATGGACCGCTGAGTGAAGCGCGCACGATACCACGCGCCAGGCTGGGGGCTCACGGTCCATTCGGAGGACCCGCGTCGTGCCTCGCAGGGTGGTGGGCGCATCTGGATTCGAACCAGAGACCTCTGCGATGTCAACGCAGCGCTCGTACCAACTGAGCTATGCGCCCTCGAGACCGGCGCGCGCACGCCGCGCTAGTCGATCGATTCTACCAAGGGGCGTTCGGGGTCCCTTCTCAGGGCGCCGCGCCGGTTCTGAGCGAACGAGGCTGCGACCGGGCAATCGCGGCGGCAGCCCGCAGGTCCTCGGCGCTGACGTCGACGCGCAGCACTCCCTCGCACTGATGACACACGACGTGGAAGCACTCCGCACGCGTGATCGAGCGCGCCACCGCCTGACGAAACCCGCAGCACTCGCACGTCACAACCGCTCGCATCGTTGGCTCCGCTGCACCTGCTGGGCCATGCCCAGGAAAACAGCCGGAGCTTGGCATCTGCTCGCGGGCAAGCCGGTACATCCATGCGTTCGCGACGCGGCCGTTGCACGGATGTGATCAGGTGGGGTCGACCACGCTCAATGAGACCGCCTCGCCGTCCTCCTCGAGAACGGCAAGCTGGCGCCATCCGAGCATGCGCACGCCGATGGCGAGACCGATCAGCAGCAGCCCCAGGGCACCGATCACGCGATCCACACCGAAGATGTCGGCCAGAACCCCTGCAGCAACGAGCGGCACGGCCACGGCGGCGTTGATCACCGTGAAGATGCCTCCGAAAATGCGACCCCGGCTCTCGGTCGTAGTGCGCTCCTGGAGCACCGTGAACGCGGGAATGAGCACTGCGCCCAGCGCCCCGCCGAACACGAGCGCGAGCACGACCGAAAAGGGTGTCATCAGCGGGAACGCGTTGAGGTGCCGTAGGACGACGGGCAGCGCGCCCATGAATGCCAGCGTGACACCGGCCGTGAACACTGCTGCAACGAGGATCAGCGCGCGGGAGAAGTGCTTGCGTTCACCCAGGACCCCGGCCGCGGCGACCAGCCCGAACGTAGCCGGTACGAGCACGATGTACGTGTCCTGGTCCGAGCGCTTCAGCACCTCCACGAGGTACACCGGTCCTAGCGCAAACACGGTGAAGACCACGACGAGCGCCAGGGCCAGCTGATACAGACCGAGGCGCAGCGCGGGGCTCGCCCTCAGGATCGCAATCCCCTCGCGCAGCTCACGGATCAGGCTGGGCGCAGGCGCGTTCTTGGCGCGTGCGGCGCGCAGGGTGGCGTGCACTCGCCACACGAAGAGCGCTGCGAGAGCAAACAGCCCCGCGGCGATGTAGAACGGCGCCTGGTTGCCGGCGAAGCCGATGGCCAGAGTGGCGGCGGGCACACCCAACACCAGGGTGAGGATCACCGTGGTCATGAACAAGGACGTCGCCTGGGTGATCTGGTGGCGTCCCACGAGCGATGGGATGCTCGCGGCCTCGGCCGGCGCGAAGACCTGGCCGGCGGAGCTGAACAGCACCATGATGAGGATGAGCGGCCACGGCTGTCCGGCTACGCCGGGCACGAACTGTGCGATGGGGATGAGAAGGACGAGGAACGCGCGTATCGCATTGCACGCGATCATCAGGGTGCGTTTGTCATGGCGGTCTGCGTACACGCCCGCGGGCGCGCTGAGCAGAACGCTGGGAAGCGTGTACGCGATCATCAGCAGCGAGGTCAAAAACGCGCGGTGACTGATCGAGTACACGAAGATGAGCAGCGTGAAGACGAGGAATTTGTCGGCTAGCTGCGAAGCAGCTTGAGCGGCCCAGAGAAACCGGAAGTCACGCCGCTGCAGAACGGCGAGAAATCCTTCGCGCGTCTCCGGTTGCAGCGGCACCGCCGGCCGCGACGCGTGGAGCGGAGTCGGCCCCGGGTCCGCGTCGGCCACAGCCACCGTCTCCTCGTCTCGCCGCGAGACGCGCGATTGCGGGAACCTCACGGCGCTCCCACCCTCAACTCAGCCATCGCTCGCGCGAGGCGGCGCCACTCATCGAGGTCAAGGGTACCCGGCCTGCGGCCGGGATCCACACCGGCCTCGGATATTGCATGGAGCGCTGCCTGACCGTTGCCGCCCAGCGCGTGGGCGACGCCGTGGCGGAGCGTCTTGCGCCGCTGCTGGAAGACCGCGCGTGCCGCGTTCAGGACCAGGGCGTGATCGTCGGCGTTCAGGGCGCGCTGCGCGCGGAGGCGAACGACCGACGAATACACCGCCGGCGAGGGGTCGAAGCTGGACGGGGGGACGTCGCGGAGACGCTCCACCGTGGCCAGAGCCCGCAGCGCGACCGTGGCGAGGCTCCAGCCGCCGGGTTGGGCGCTGAGCCGCGCTGCCACCTCACGCTGCACGAGGAAGACGCCGATAGCCGGAG
>VBGJ01000003.1 GCA_005880445.1 Chloroflexota bacterium
ATCCTCGACACGCCGCACTGGGTCGATCTCGGGTACCACCTCGGCGGTGATGTCGTGCGCTGCGTGATCCGCGGTGGCCGAGCTATGGTCACGTAGGCATGCTTGCCGAGGACACACGGCGTTCGCGCCGTTCGAGCGACGACCACCTGAAACGCCTTCCGCCGATGGTCGGCCAGGACCTCGAAGTGCAGCTCGCGTCCGGTGAGGCGCGTCGCTACGTCAATCTCGACTTCGCGGCGAGCACGCCTGCGATGCAACCGGTGGTCGACACGGTGCTGTCGCTGCTGCCCTGGTACGCGAGCGTGCATCGCGGTACCGGCTACGCCTCGCAGGTGACGACGCGGGCGTACGAGGCCGCGCGCGTGGCGGTGGCAGCGTTCGTCGGCGCGCGTTCAACAGATGAAGTCATCTTCGTCCGAAACACAACGGAGGCGATCAACCTGCTCGCGCGCTGTATCACGCTTCGGCCTGAGCAGGTGGTGTTGAGCACCGGGCTGGAGCACCACTCGAACATGCTGCCGTGGCGCCGTCTGGCCAAGGTGGTGTACCTCGACCCGCCGCCGGACTCCGACGCCCTGCTCATGGCGGTGAAGCGGGCGCTGGACGATCGCAGCCGGCCGGTGGGGATCGTCGCCGTCACCGGCGCCAGCAACGTCACCGGCGAGGTGCTGCCCATCAGCGAGATCGCGTGGCTGGCACACGAGCACGGCGCGCTGGTCGCCGTGGATGCGGCGCAGCTGGCGCCGCACCGGCCCATCGACATGGTCGCCATGGGCATCGACTGCGTCGCCATCTCCGGTCACAAGATGTACGCGCCATTCGGCGCCGGGGCGCTCATCGCGCCGTCGGCGGTGCTGCACGACGCCGAGCCGATGCTCGCCGGCGGCGGCGCGGTCACGTACGTGACGCTCGACGACGTGCAGTGGGCGCCTGCGCCAGACCGGCTCGAGGCCGGAAGTCCAAACGTCATCGGCGCTGTGGCCCTGGCAGCCGCGGCGACCGCGCTACAGGAGATCGGCTTCGAACACATCGCTGCGCACGAGCGCCGGCTCCTCGCGTATCTCGACGGGCGCCTCGACGATCTCCCGCACGTCACCCGTTTGCGGCTGTGGAACGGCGCCGGAGTGGATCGTCTAGGCCTGTCGACCTTCGTGCTGGACGGCACGCACCATGCGCTCGCTGCCGCCGTGCTCAGCGCGGAGCACGCCGTGGGCGTGCGTCACGGATGCTTCTGCGCACACCCGTACATCACGCACCTGCTCGGCGTGAGCATCGCGGATGCGCACACCATCCGTGAGCGCCTGCGGCGCGGCGAGCACCGCGACATCCCCGGCGCGGTGCGTGCGTCGTTCGGCATCGGCACCACGGTCGAGCACATCGACAGGCTCGTCGACGGGCTGACGGCGCTCTGCGAGCACGGTCCGCGGCTGCAGTACGTCGAGGATGCGGACACCGGCGATTACCGCCCGGTCGACGACCGCCGCATGCTGCCGCGCTTCGCCTTGCTGCCGCAGCTCGAGCTGGCGGGGATATCTGCCGGCTGCGGCCAGTTCTGACTCACGCGGGCGCCTGCAGGATGCGGCCGAGTGACTCCGCATCCGTGACCGGCGCGTCGCAGACGAAGCCGCGGCAGACGTAGGCTGCGGCGCGGCCGTCGCGCGCCAGCCGGTCGCGCAGCAGCGGGATGCCGTCGGCCGGCCCCCACGCGAGCACGCGCAGCGGGTCGAAGCGGCGCCACACCGTGTCGAGCAGCGCTCGTGTCGCGGCATCGGTCGCGTCTCCGGCGATGGCGATCTCGCGCACGGGTGACAGCGCGAACTCCATGGCGGCGGCGAGGCCGCCCAGCGCCAGCGGTGCCTGCGCGACCGCGGCGGCGAGCGGCGTGATGATCTCGAGGGCGCGGTCGCGCCACACCGCATCGCCCGTGAACGCGTGCAGCCGGGTGAAGGCGGACGCGGCGCTGGACTGGCCTGCGGTCACGGGATTGTCGTCGACGCTGCGCGGCCGGACGATGAGCTGTGGTGCGTCGTCTGCGGTGTCGTAGTACGTGCCGTCGTCACCGCGGAAGCGCTCCACGACCTGCGCGCAGAGTCGCTGCCCGGCCTCGAAGAAGCGGGCTTCGCCGCTGGCCTCGTACACCGTGAGCAGTGCGTCGGCGAGATGTGCCACGTCCTCGATGAACCCGGTGATGCGCGCCTCGCCGTCCTTCCACGTGCGCAGCACGGTGCCGTCGGCGACGACCGCGTCCAGCAGGAAGTCCGCGACGTGCCTGGCGACGATGACGTAGTCGTCCCGAGACAGCGCCGCGCCGGCTTCGGCGAAGGCGCGCAGCGCAAGTGCGTTCCACGCGGTGATCACCTTGTCGTCGCGTCCAGGCGCTGGACGAGCAGCGCGCGCCGCGTACAGGCGGGCGCCGATGGCGTCCACACGCCGTCGCAGCTCTTCGGTGGGCACGCCGACCGACTCGGCGATGCGCTCCAAGGGAAACGGCATGGACAGTACGGTGGCGCTGCCCTCGAAATTCCCACCCTCGACCACGCCGTAGACGCGAGCCGCCAGCGCACCGTCGTCATCGCCGAGCACGTCGCGCAGCTGCGCCGGCGTCCATACGAAGAAGGCACCCTCGCCGCCGGGGGAGTCGGCGTCCTGCGAGGCGGCGAAGCCCCCGGACGGCAGCAGCATCTCGCGCGCGAGATAGTCAAGGGTTCGCGTGCACACATCACGCAGCTCGTCGCGTCCCGACAGCTGAAACGCGTGCAGGTACACCGGCGCGAGCTGCGCGTTGTCATACAGCATCTTCTCGAAGTGCGGCACCGCCCAGCGGGCGTCCACGCTGTACCGGTGGAAGCCACCGCCCACCTGGTCGTGGATGCCGCCCCGCGCCATGGCGTCCAGGGTGATCTCCGCCGCACGCCACAAGGACTCATCCCCGGTCACGCGGTAGCGGCGGAGCATCAGATCGAGCGCCATCGGATGGGGAAACTTCGGTGCGCCACCGAATCCGCCGTGGCGGCGATCGGTGTGCTCGACGAGACGCCGCGCGGCCTGATCGAGCTGTGCGATCTCCGGTGCACCGCGCGCCGCAATCCGTGGCGGCGCAAGCGCAGCACGCATGCGCTCTCCGGCGGTGTCGATCTCCGTCCGCCGGATGCGAAACGCCTCCGCCGCGGCGCGCAGCACCGTGGGGAATCCGGCAAGCCCCATCCGCTCCTCCGGGGGGAAATACGTGCCGCCGTAGAACGGCACGGCGTCGGGTGTGAGAAACACGGTCATCGGCCAGCCGCCGTGACCGGTCATGCCCTGCACCGCTTGCATATATATCGAGTCGACGTCGGGGCGCTCCTCGCGGTCCACCTTGATGCTGATGTACAGCTCGTTCATCAGCGCAGCGATCTGCGGGTTCTCGAACGACTCGTGGGCCATGACGTGGCACCAGTGACAGGCGCTGTAGCCCACGGAGAGCAGGATCGGCTTGTCCTCGCTGCGCGCACGCGCGAGCGCCTCATCGCCCCACGGGTACCAGTCGACCGGGTTGTCCGCGTGCTGCAGCAGGTACGGGCTCGTCTCGCGCGCCAGGCGGTTCGCCACCGACTCCACGCTAGCGCGTCGCCGTCAGACGAGCAACCGCACCGAGACGGCCACGCCGTACAGGATGACCACGGCTCGCAGCACCCCCGCCGGCAGCAGCCGGGCCCCCGACCCACCCGCGAGACCGCCGACGAGGCTCGCGGGGAGCATCACGAACACCGCCGTCCACGCCACCGGTCCGAACGCGATGAAGTACAGCGCCGCAACAAGGTTGATGGCGAGCGACAGCACACCCTTGAGCGCGTTGAGCCGCTGCAGGTCGTCGCGCACCCAGACGCTCAGCACCGCGAGCAGCATCACGCCTAGCCCGCCGCCGAAGAACGCGCCGTACACGCCGGCGACGAAATCGGCAGCGACGAGCAACGGGGCCATGTGCCCGTCGGCACGCCACTCCGCGTGCAGCACGCGGCCCGCCAACGGCCCCGCGGCAAGCAGCGCACACGACGCCAGGATCAGCCACGGAGTCAGCGCGCGAAAGACCGACGGCGCGGTGATGGTGAGGAGCACCGCGCCGGCGACCGCCCCGACGCACGCGACGGCGCCGAGAAGCCGTATCCGCGCTCGCTGGCCGCGCAACTCGGCGCGGTACCCGAAGCTCCCGCCTGCGTATCCGGGAACCAGCCCCACCGTGTTGCTCACGTTCGCCGTCAGCGCTGGGTACCCGAGAAACAGAAGAGCGGGAAACGACACCAGCGATCCGCCGCCTGCGACCGCGTTCCATGCTGCCGCGAGAAACGCGGCGCCCGCGAGCAGCGCCATGGCGCCGGCGTCGAGGTGGATCACGCGCGCTTCTGTGCGACCGCGGGGCGCATGGCGCGCCGGAGCGCGAGCACTGCCACGACCGCCACCGCCAGGGTGACCAGAACGATGCCGACCCAGCGCCAGACGAGCGCCGCGTCGTGGTAGACGGCGGGTGCGGGCAGCGCCTGCAGGCGGTGGGCCCACAGTCCGTCGGAGGTCGCGGCGTACACGGTCCGGGTGGTCGGGTCCGAGGCGAGCCCGCGGATCGATTCGGGCAGGCCCGGTCCGGCGCGGATCCAGTCGTCACCGCCGTCGGGTGAAGCGAGCACCGAGTAGCCGTCGGTGCCCAGGTACACGGTGACGCTGAGTGGCTGGGTGAACGCGGTGAGCGACGTGATCGCCGGCACCCCGTTGGGGAATCCCGCGGGCAGCAGCAAAAGCCCCCGGCCCCAGCCTCCGTCCTGGCCCCGGCGCCACACCGTGCCGTCGACCGCCACGGCCACCACCACCCCGGGTGCCGCCGCGGGCGCCGCGATCAGCCGCGCCCTCGACCCGAGGTCGGGCGAGCCGGGATCGAGGCGCAACGGTCCGCTGCCGGTGGCATGCAGCACACGCCCGGTCGCGATCACCCAGGCGTCGTTCCCGCTGCGCACGCTCGCCGGTGGCCGCACGTCCGGGTTTCCCGGTACCCGGTCGAAGGTTGCGCCGGAGTCGGTCGATCTCAGGGTCATTCCCGACGCGGTGCGCACGACCAGCGTTTTCCCGCTCGCCACGACCGCGACCAGCGCGGTGCCCTGGAGGCGCATTGGCACCCACCACGGGGCCGCCGCCGACGCACCGGCCGGAGTCAGCGCGGCGACCGCGAACGCGGTGATGGCGGACAGGGCGACGGTGCGTCGCAGGTTCACGGTCAGAATCCGTACAGCCCGGGCAGCACCGCAAACGTGATTGCGATGTCAGCGGCCGCGTGGATGACGATCGCCGGCCACAGGGAATTCGTGCGCTGCACGACGTATCCGAGGACGAGCCCGATCGCGATGGTCACCGGGACGAACGGCGCAACCGGGCCCTGATAGTTGACCGCGAGGTGGGTGAGCCCGAAGAAGGCCGCCTGACCTAGGTTGGCCCACCCGGGACCCATCACACGCTCCAGCCCGCCCATGAGCAGGCCGCGAAACTGCAACTCCTGGGAGAACGCCTGCATCGCATACGCCGGGCCCAGCCACGCGAGATCGCGGAGCACGGCCACCGGCTCCACCCCGTCGCGCCCGAGCCATGACGCCGGCAGCGCCAGCGCACCGAGAAGAAGCGCCGCAGTGCCTGCCACGGTCACGACCGCTCCGCGGACACCGAGACGCGTCAGCCGGAACGCAGGGCGCAGCTCGGGGGGAACGGAGCGCCACACGAGCCAGGCCACGCCGGTGGTGACCAGCACCTGCGCAGTCGACGCCAGCAGGACCTGCTCGTCGCCCGACCCGCTGCGGGTGCCGAAGAGGTCGAACAGGATCTGCGGACCGGCCGAGAGCAGCGTGAACGACCCTGTGACAGCGAACAGCGCGAGAAGCACGGGCCGTGCCGGGGCCAGCGGCCGCACCAGGAACGTGGCCCCGGCGAGGACCAGCGCGGTCGCGCTCAGCCGAGCGACGTAGGGATCGACGCCGTTGGGATCGCTGAACAGCTGCGGCACCAGCAGCGACGCGCCGAGCGCCGCGGTGCCCACGACCAGCGCCGCAACCGCGGGCCACCAGCGCTGATTGCGGTCGATGCTGGGGACGAGCACGCCCCCTGTATAGCGTGAAGCCTGAGGTCAGGCGGCGTGGTCGGCGCTGCGCCCGATGCGGTCAGGCAGCCTGGTCGGCTCGCTGCGCCCAGTAGCGGAGCACGGCCAGATCTTCCTGGTGCCCTGCCTGGGCCAGCCAGGCGCGCCATTCGCGTTCGTAGCCTTCGGGAGCTTGGAAGAGTGCCACCCACTTCCATTCGGGGGGGAGCGACTCGGTCAGCGCGGCGAGTGCTCCTGTGTTTTCCATCGTCTTGTGTTCCTTGCCGGCGATCCCGGCAACAGGATTGTCCCCGCCGTCCGGCTCGTCGAAACCGAAGTTCGATCGGCCCGTCCGGTAGCCTTTCGCACCGCTATGAGCGTGACCATCCTCGTGGGCGGCCAGTGGGGAGACGAGGGCAAGGGCAAGGTGATCGACCTCCTCGCCGACAAGGTCCACATGGTCGTGCGCTCTCAAGGAGGCAACAACGCCGGCCACACCGTCGTCGCCCAGGGGAAGGAGCACCGGTTCCACCTGATTCCCAGCGGCATCCTCAACCCCGACACCGTGTGCGTGATCGGCCATGGCGTGGTCGTCGACCCCAACGCGTTCCTCCAGGAGCTCGATCGCCACCAGGCCGAGGGCATCGACACGCGCAACCTCGTCCTCAGCGAGCGCGCGCACATGGTGATGCCGTACCACCCGGTCCTGGACAAGCTCGGCGAGGAGATGCGCGGCGACGACCGGCTCGGCACCACCTGGCGGGGCATCGGCCCGGCGTACGAGGACAAGGTGCGCCGTATCGGGTTTCGCATCGGCGATCTGCAGAAGCCTGCGTTCCTGGAGAAGAAGCTCCGCTTCGTGCTCCGCCTGAAGAACGAGACGCTCACCCGCCTGTACGGCGCCGATCCCTTCGACGAGCACGCGATCCTCGACGAGTACCTCGGATATGCGGAGCGGATGGACCCGTACATCCGCGACATCTATCCGATCATCCAGGACGCGCTGCAAAACGGGCGGCGCATCCTGCTCGAGGGTGCGCAGGGTGTGATGCTCGACCTCGACCTCGGCACGTATCCGTACGTCACGTCGTCGTCGCCCACCGCCGGCGGCGCGTGCACGGGGAGCGGCATCCCACCCTCGCGTGTCACGAAGACCGTGGGCGTGTTCAAGGCGTACACGACGCGAGTCGGATACGGGCCGTTCCCAACCGAGCTCACCGATGCCCTGGGCGATTCGATACGCGAGATCGGCAGCGAGTACGGCACGACCACGGGCCGACCGCGCCGGGTGGGCTGGTTCGATGCGGCCGTCGCGCGCTACGCCGTCGCCACCAACGGAATCGACTCCATCGCGCTTACGAAGGTCGATGTTCTAGACAGTCTTGACACGATCAAGATCTGCACCGACTACGTGAGCAAAGGTGAGGCATGGGATCACCCGATGGCAAACATCTCTCACCTGAAGCACACCGACGCGGTCTACGAGGAGCTGCCCGGCTGGAAGACGGCGACAAGGTCGTGCCGCAGCTACGAGGAGTTGCCCGACGCGTGCAGGGCCTACGTAGCGCGCATCGGCGAGCTGTGCGGCGCCGCCGTCGACATGGTCTCGGTGGGACCGGATCGGGAGCACACGCTGGTGCGGCGGCTTCCACTCTGACGCTTCTGTCATGAGGGGAGTGGCAGGGGGCGGATGTCCACCCCCTGCCGGTCAGGAAGGGATAGGAAGAATTTCGAAGAACGCATCGGAGCGCCGTCAGATGTATCCAGCGTCCGGTGGGACGATCATCCTGCCTGCGTCAGAGATTATACCACTGGTGTGTCGTTTATGCCCAGCCGAGTGCACGGCACTCGGCGAAACGTCTTGACCGCATCAGCGTGTTCACAATCGACGTGCATTGCGACCGCAGACGTGCATTGCGACCGCAATTGTTTGCGAGTGACGATGCGCACACGCGTCATCCGCGGTGACGCGCATCGGCGGCGGCTCAGTGTCGGATGGCCTGCTCCGCCCACGAACGCAGCTCCTCGGGCACAGGCACGGGCAAGCGAACGTCCATCTCGGCGATCAGGTCGCCCGCGCCGTCGCCCCGCACATGCGGCATGCCGAGCCCGCGGAGCCGGAGCCGGGCACCGTTCTGGGTCCCCGGCGGAACCGTGAGGTGCACCGCGCTGCCCCGGAGCGTCGGCACCGCCACCGTCCCGCCGGCAATCGCGGTCTGCAGGGGCACCTGGACCTTGGTGCGCAGGGTTGCGCCATCGCGCGTGAAGTTCGGATGCGGCCGGACACGCACGCGGACGTAGAGATCGCCGGCACCGGCGCCCCCTGACCCAGCGCTGCCCTGACCCACGGCTCGAACCCGGGCGGCGTCCTGGATCCCCGCGGGAATGGAGATCTCGACCCGCTTGCGGTGCCCGTTCTCGCTCAGCTCGACGGTTCGGGTGGTGCCGCGAAACGCCTCTTCCAGGGAAATCTCTGTCTCACCCTCGACGTCCTCGCCGCGCAGCGCAGGCCGGCGCCGGGTGCCGGCCCGAGAGGCTCCGGCACGGAACCCGCGTGCGCCGCCACCGCCGAAGAACGTCTCGAAGAAGTCGCTGAACGGAGCCGAGTCACCGAACAGGTCCTCGAGCTCGTCGGGAGAGACGGTGCGGTACTCGAATTGCGGCCCGGCTTGGAACGGGTTGGGACCTGGGCGGCCGGCGCGCTCCCACTGCTCGTATTCCTGCCAGCGCGGACCGAGCTCGTCGTACTTCTTTCTCTTGTCGGGATCACCCAGGACCTCGTGGGCCTCGTTGATCTCCTTGAACCGCTGCTCCGCCTGCTTGTCGCCCTGGTTGACGTCGGGGTGATGCTTGCGCGCCAGCTTGCGAAAGGCGCTGTGAATCTCCTTGGCGGTGGCCGTTCGGGGCACACCCAGCGTCGCGTAGTAGTCCTTGAAGGTCGTGGGCATCTCAGTCGCACGTACCGCGGGCAGTCTCGCGCTAAACGCTTTGCGCCGTCTGCCCGCTGGTATTCTGGGCGGGCTCGCGGGCCGGACTGTCGGACCGCGTGGCGGCGCGGCGCCATCCCGGACCACGTCAAACACAGCGCCCCCCATCCCATGAGAAAGCTCTCGCATATCGGCTCGGCGGCCCTCCTGGCGCTCGCGGCGGCAACCGCGGGTATCGCCACGCTCCCGGGCGAGGTGACCGCGACAGCCGCGGGCTTCAGCGCCCTTCACCCCCTGCCTGGCCTCAAGGCCGGCCGGCTGTGGAGCGTCGCGGTGAGTCAGGCGCAGGCGCAGACGGTCCTGGTGGGCACCGACAGCGGCGTGTACCGCAGCGCCGACGGCGGGACGACCTGGCGGCTGACCCTGTCCGGCGTGCGCGTGTGGGTGGTGGGCTTCGACGCGCGCAACCAGCAGGAGGCATTTGCCGGCACCGCCGGCAAAGGGGTCTACGCGAGCGGTGACTCAGGGGCCACCTGGGCCGCATCGTCCGCCGGCCTGGCGAATGCCAACGTTCGCGCCATGGCCTTCGGCCTCGACGGCATCGCGGCGGGCACCGACAGCGGCGTCGCCGTGAGTCCCGACGGCCACATATGGCACGGCGCGGGTCTCGACGGCGACTCGATCTCGGCCATCACGGTTGCCGCCAACTCGCCGCAATTCACTCTCATAGCGGGAGCGGACAACGGCAACATCGCATCGGGATACCTGTTCCGCAGCACCGCTGGGAGCGCCTGGGAGGTGCTGCAGTCCGGCCTGCCGGCCGCGGCGGTGGTCTCGTCGCTGACGGCGGGGCCGATCGACCAGGCGGTGCCGAAGCGTCCCATCCTCGCGGCCACGAGCAAGGGCATCTACCGCAGCGGCGACAGCGGTGACACGTGGACCGCCGGCAACGGGGTCCCGACTGGCATGACCCTCACCACCGCCCTGTACAGCCCGCTCGATCCCGGCCTCGTCTACGCGGGGGCTGACTCCGGCGGCAGCACCGGCGGCGACCTGCTGCGCTCGACCGACGGAGGCGTGAACTTCGCTCCCGCCGACGCGGGGCTCCCGAGCGCGAGCAAGAACGTGGTGGCGATCGGCATCGCGCCCACCAATCCGGTGACCGTGGTCGTCGGTCTCGATCCTCCGAGCGGCATCGCCGGCATGTTCTCGGAGGTCGACGCCTCGGCCCCAGCCCCGCCGAAGCTGACCGCCGAGGCGCCCGGCGCGCCGGTGGCGACCGTGATCACGACGCCGAAGGCGAAACCCCGCGTTTCACTGGCCTGCACCACTCGTGTTCGAAATTCTGTTGGTGCTGCTTGCCGCCTACGCGTTCGTGCGGTGGCGTCAGCGGTATTACATCGAGGGACCGCCGTAGCTAGGCTCGCCGGCCGCTTCATCACAATCGGCGCGTGATCGCGCTCGCTGCAGGGCCGTCGTACCCACTTGCGTTTCTTGCCAGGCTCGTGTCGTTTCTGTCGCCATGCGTGTTCACGCTGATCCCGGCGTACGCCGCATATCTCAGCGGGCGCGCGGGACGTCCGGAGCTGGCCGCAGCCGGTGGCGCGACGATCTCCCAAGGCGCGCGCGTACCGGTGATCGCCAACGGTGTCGCATTTCTGCTTGGTTTCAGCGTGGTGTTCATCGCTGTGTTCTACGTGTTCCAGGTGCTGGACATCACTGTGTTTGCTCGCAACCTCGACCTGGTGAACCGGATCGCCGGAGGCGTGATCATCGTGCTGGCTCTGCAGACGCTCGGCGTCTTCCGCTTTGGATTCCTCATGCGCGAGCGTCGCGTGCACGTCACGCCGGTCGCCGGCACGGGCGGAGCGTTCCTGCTCGGCCTGACGTTTGCTGCCGGCTGGACCCCGTGTCTCGGACCACAGCTGGGCGCCATCCTCACCGTGGCGCAGAGTCGCGACTACGGCGGTTTGCCGTTCATGCTGTTGTATTGCGTCGGCTTTGCAGTCCCGTTTCTCGCTGTCGCCGTGCTTGCCGACCGCCTGCAGCGACCCATACGCGCGATGAATCGCCACCTGGGTGTCATCAACCTCGTCGCCGGCGGCATTCTCCTTGTCTTTGGCGTGCTGCTGGCCACTGGTCGCCTCACCGTGCTGAGCACGCTGTCGTTTCAGTCGCCGTTCAACCTGTGATTGCTCGGTGCATCACGCAAGCGGCAGATACACGCTCACCGTCGTGCCGCCGCCCTCGGCGCTCCACACGGCGACGTCGCCACCAAGCGATCGCGCCAGCCCCTGCACGATGCTGAGCCCGAGTCCGGAGCCGCCCTCCTCGCGCGCACGCCCCTTGCCGCCGCGATAGAACCGCTCGAAGACGTGCGGCAGGTCTGCGGCCGCGATGCCCGGACCGTCGTCGTGAACGTCGAGCCGTGCGCGCGGTGACTCGACGCTCGTGGTCCAGCGCTGCGGGGCGCCCGCGGCGTGCTTGCATGCATTCACCAGAAGGTTGCGCACGATGGTGGCGAGCGCGCCACGATCCGCCCTGACTTGGAGCGGCGTGGCGGCAAGGTGCCGTTCGACGGTGTCGGGCATGCCGGAGACACCTTCGTCGAGGAGCTCGGACACCGCGGCATTGAGATCCACGGTTTCCAGCGTCAGCTCGCGATGGGATTCGATGCGCGCCAGGGTGAGCAGGTCGAGCACGAGCTCGCGCATTCGCTCGGCCTCGCTGCCCATCGCCTGCAGGGACGCGTCGAGCGTCTGCGGGTCGCGACCTGCGCCCCGCCGGAGCACGTCGATGTATCCCTTCAGCGACGTCAGCGGCGTGCGCAGCTCATGCGATGCGTCGGCGATGAAGCGCCGCACCTGCGCCTCGGACTCGTGCTGGGCAGCGAAGAGCTCCTCGATGCGGTCGGCCATGTTGTCGAAGGAGTGCGTCAACGCGCCGACCTCGTCGGCGCGCGGAATCAAGCGACTGCGGGCCCGCAGGTCTCCGGCGGCAAGCTCCTCCGCGGTCACGGTGAGACGGCGCAGCGGGCGTAGCGCGCGTCCCGTGAGCATCAGCCCGAGCAGGAGTGCGATCAACAGCGCGCCGCCACCACCCACACCGATGACCACCAGCTCGTCGTGGAGCACATTGTCGAGCGGCGTCATCGAGGTGGACAGCTGGGCGACGCCGCACGCGGTCGCCCCCGTGGTGATGGGGAATCCCACCACTAGCTGATCGCCAGAGCCCGCGGGAACCACCTCGCCGGCGGAGCGCGATGCGGTGCTGACGACACGCTGCAGAGCGGCGGGATCGAGGCGGGGCAGCGCGACGTCTTGCGGCACGGTCGCGGTGACGTCGAGCCCGGTGTCGTACACGACGACGTCGACGCTGCGGCCGGTGGTCTGCGCCACCAGGTTGGCCACCGAGCGACCCACCAGGGCGGGCGCAGCAGCACAGAGCCGGCGGCCCCGAGCGATGCCGGTGCCTGCAGCCAGACGAGCGATGACGACGCGCGCGCTGTTGTAGTCACCCTGCAGCGTGGCCACGCGATTGGAGATGAGGTTGGCCCGCAGCGTGAAATACGAGTAGGCGCCGAGCGCGCTCAGCAGCACAGCGAGCAACGCGACGTACGAAAGGGTGAGACGCCAGCGCAGCGAGCCGAGGGCCCGAACCAAGCGACGCAGCAAGGCACTCAGCCGCGGGTGGCGACGGGCGACGCCGGCCGGCTGCACAGCCGATATCCCACGCCGCGGACCGTTTGGATGCGGTCGTGCGCGGAGTCGCCGAGCTTCTGCCGCAGGTAGCGGATGTACACCTCGATGTTGTTCTCGTCGCCGAAGAAGGTGTAGCCCCACACCTCGTCGAGGATGCGCTGGCGCGGCAGCACCTGGTCGGCGTTGGTCGCGAGATACAGGAGCAGGTCGAACTCGCGCACCGACAGCTCGAGCGCGCGTTCCCCCGCGCGCACCTCGCGCGTGGCGGTGTCGATGCTGAGATCGCCGGCACGGACGACGCGTGCCAGCTCCGGGCTGCGCCGGCGGAGCACCGCCCGAATGCGCGCCAGCAGCTCGCCGAACTCGAACGGTTTGACGATGTAGTCGTCGGCGCCGAGCTCGAGACCCTGGATACGATCCGTCGTCTCGTCGCGCGCGCTGAGGATGATGATCCCGCGCGACCGGTCGCCGGCGAGCGCACGGCAGAGCTCCCACCCGTCCATGCGCGGCATCATCAGGTCGAGCACGACGAGGTGCGGCTTGAACTCGTCGACGACGCGAAGCCCTGCCCTGCCATCGGCGGCGGTGCGGACCTCGAAGCCCTCATGCCGCAGCCCGAGAGCAACGAAGTCGGTGATGCTCTGCTCGTCGTCGATGACGAGGATGTGGGTGGCCGCGGTCATCGAATCGAGTATATGGGTGGCCAACTGCGGGCTTGCACACGCGCATCGCGTTCTCAGCCGGCTCTCAGGGATGCTCCGTCGGCGCCTTCGCGCCAGGCTAGACTGGCCCGTCGTGGGTGAGGCGATTCGCCGCGTTCGCCGGCCTGGGCCGATGGTCGTCATCGCGGTCGTCTACCTGATCGCCGCGTCCGGCATCATGATCTGGCGCGGCATCTCCGTGTCGCCCGATTACATCCTGCTGCTGTGCGTGCCCGTTGCGCTGCTCAGTGGCCATGTGTTCGGGTTCCTTCGCGACTGGATTCCGTTCGTGGCCATCTTTCTCGGCTACGAGGCGCTGCGCGGCATCGCGCCGAAGCTCGGCATCCCGCCACACGTGAGCGATGTCGCGGGCATCGAGACCGCGATCTTCGGCGGACACGTGCCGAGCGCCGTGCTGCAGGCGGCGACTCCGGGCGCGCTCGGCAGGGTGCTGGCGTACGGCGCCACGGTCGTGTACTTCTGCCACTTCGTTTTCCCCTTCGGCGTCGGTCTGGTGCTCTGGCTCTGGAACCGCACGCAATTTCTGCGGTACACCACGGCGTTGCTGGGGATGTCGTTTCTCGGCTTCTTCATCTTCCTGCTGCTGCCAACAGCTCCGCCCTGGTACGCGGAGAACGCCGGCGTCATCCATGGTGTCAGCAAGCTGCTCAACACCACGCTGCCGAGCTACATCAGCCCGTACTATCACTCGCTGAACCCGGATCCGGTGGCCGCGTTTCCGTCCCTGCACGCGGCATTTCCGTTCATGAGCTATCTGGCGCTGCGCCCGGTGTATCCACGCGCCGCGTGGATCGCAGCGGCGTGGACGCTGGCCGTGTGCTTCAGCGTCGTGTATCTCGGCGAGCACTGGGCGGTCGACGTGTTCGCCGGCGTGCTCTTCGCGGCGGCGTGCTGGTTTGCGGTGATGCGCTTCCTGGTGCCGCACGTCAAGGCGCTGCAAACGCCGGACGCGACGGCGGTGCCGGCTGCACCACGCGGGACGGCCGCCGTTGCCTGAGGACGATGGTGGGCGGTTGCCGGACGGGCTGGCCATGGCCGAGGTCCATGCGCATACGCGCGCGAGTGATGGCATGGTGGATGCGGAGGAGCTGGTACGCGCCGCCGCCGCCATCGGTCTGCGCGTGGTGTGCGTCACCGATCACGACACGATTCCGGATCTGGGTGGGGCGGTCGAGACCGGCGCGGCGCTTGGAGTGGACGTGGTGCGCGGCGAGGAGGTGACCGCGTCGTTTCCGCCGGGAATCCACATCGTCGGGCTGTTCGTCGAGCGGCAGGTGCGGATGCACATGTCGGTGGAGGACACGGTGGACGCGATCCACGACCAGGGCGGGCTCGCCATCGTGGCGCACCCGTTCATGCCGACGTGGTTCGCATCGATGACATCGCGCCGCGCGCGACAGCTGCTGGAGACGCACACGGTCGACGGCATCGAGATTCGTCACACCGCTCCGGTGCTGCCGGGGGCGTGGAAGATGATGGACGAGTTCTACGCGGAGCATCGCGAGCGGATCGGCGCGGCGGTGGGCGCGGGTGACAGCCATTTCGGCGCGCACGACCTGGGGCGCGTGGTGACCGTGTTCCCCGGCAGCACGGCAGGCGATTTGCGCCGGGCCATCGAGCAGCGCACGACATCGCCGCTGACGCAGGCGGCGAAGCCACACTCGCCGCCGCTGTCGATGCGACTGGCGCAGCAGTACCGTTCGATGGTGTGGCTGCCGCAGCAGCGGCGCACCGGGCGAGTTGGGGCTCGAGGTGGTCGGGCTGCTGACGACGTTCAACCAGGTGTTCGCGCGGGTCGCGATGCACGCGGTGCGCGAGGAGCTGGTGCGGCGGCAGTGCCTGGCGGTGGGCCTGCCGCTGTGGGCGGTGCCGTTGCCGTGGCCGTGCCCGAACGAGGCGTACGAGGCGGCGATGGAGGCCGCGCTGGCGCGCGCCAAAGACGAGGGCATCACC
>VBGJ01000083.1 GCA_005880445.1 Chloroflexota bacterium
TGTCTCAATGTCGAAACCCGTGCCGAGCGGCCCGAGAACATCCAACGTGTCGCCGGGGCGCAGCGCCGCCAGCAACCGGGTGCCGGCTCCCACTTCTTCGAACACGAAGCCGCACCTGTCGTTCTCGGTCCACGCGACGCTGAACGGGCGCCGCAACAGCGGTTCGATTCCGTCGCCGCACCGCAGCTGGGCGAACTGCCCCGGCGCCGCGGTGGCTGCGAGCCACGGCAGCGTCACCGTGAGCTCGATCAGCGACCCGAGCCGCTCGACGCGCACCACCTCCCCTCTCTCGGTGCGCGCGCGGGTGAGGTCCGCGCTCACGGGACGGCGAGCACGGCGCCGTCGCGATATGCGCGCACCTGGCCGATGCGCAGCGACACGCCGTGGCGATGGCGAGCGATGGCGTCGACCAGCGCAGCGGCGGTGTCCAGCGATGTGCAGCACGGGATACGGCGTTGCTCGGCCGCCAGCCGGATGCGATACCCGTCCTTCACGGTTCGTCCTGCGGCAGCAACGTCGCCATGTGCCGCGTGGTTCATCTCGTCGGTTTCGAAATGCGAGACGGTGTTGACCACGAGCGTCGCGCGCCCGTCGTCGATGACGTCGATCACGTTGGGCCGGCCGTGGCCAATCTTCGCGACCGCGACCGCCGAGATCCCCGCCGCCTCGAGCGCCTGGGCGGTTCCCGTCGTTGCGTACAGCGTGAACCCGAGCGCGCTCAACTGGGCCAGGATGGGGAGCGCCTCGGCCTTGTCGCTGTCTGCGACGCTGCACAGCGCGCTGCCGCCGTCGGGTATGCCGCCGAGCGCGGCGATGAATGCCTTCTCGAGCGCGGCGCCCAGCTCGACGTCGATGCCCATCACCTCGCCGGTCGACTTCATCTCGGGGCCGAGCGCGGTGTCGACGTCGGCCAGCTTCACCGTCGAGAACACCGGCGCCTTGACCGCCACGAGCGGTCGCGGCGCGACCAGGCCCGACGTCCATCCGAGGGCAGCGAGCTTCTCGCCGCGCATCACCCGCGTGGCCAGCTCCACCATGGGCACGCCGGTCACCTTGCTCAAAAACGGCACCGTGCGCGAGGCGCGCGGATTGACCTCGAGCACGTGCGGCAGGCCGCGGTACACGACGAACTGGATGTTGCACAGGCCGCGAACGTCGAGCGCCTGGGCGATGCGCACGGTGTCGGCGACGATGCGGTCGCGCACGTCGTCGCTCAGCTGCGCCGCGGGATACGCGGCCATCGAGTCGCCGCTGTGCACGCCGGCGCGCTCGACGTGTGCCATGAGTCCAGGGATGACCACCGTCTCCCCGTCGCCGATCGCATCGACGTCGACCTCGGTGCCGAAGAGATACCGATCGATGAGCACCGCGCCACGGCGCGCACCCGCATCCGTCGGCAACGCGGCCATCGCCGCTTCCAGGTAGCGCTGCATCGCGTCGCGGCCGTGCACGATCTCCATCGCCCTCCCGCCGAGCACGTATGAGGGCCGCACGAGCAGCGGAAAGCCGATGCGGTCCGCGATGTCCATGGCCTCGGCGGGATCGGTCGTCGCCGCGCCGTGCGGCTGCGGTATCTCGAGCTTGCTCATCATCAGCTCGAACGTGCTGCGGTTCTCTGCGGCGTCGATGTTCGTCACCGACGTGCCGAGAATGGCGATGCCGCGACGATCCAGCGGCGTCGCGAGGTTGATCGCCGTCTGCCCGCCGAACTGCACGACGGCGCCCACCGCTCGCTCCTCGGCGATCACCGCCGCGACCGCCTCTTCGTCGAGTGGCTCGAAATACAGGCGCGTGCTGCAGTCGAAGTCGGTGCTCACGG
>VBGJ01000084.1:0-4240 GCA_005880445.1 Chloroflexota bacterium
GATGTCTCAGCTGCATCGCGAGTGCGCCCCCGCCACCACACCAACGCGTCACTCAGGCCGCCGTCATCGAGCTGCAGAGCGACGTTCGCGGCGAGCGTGGCCACCCCGAGGACTCCGAACTCGCGGGCGTCGAGGTGTCGCGCCAGCACGACAATGACAAGGAGGACGAACAGGCGATTCAGCCACGTTCCCGCACCCGCCCACAGGGTGCCGCGCGTGGCCCGGCGTGCCAGATCTGTGTTCACCGGCTTCGTTCCTTACGCCCAGCGCCCGACGCGCCATCGGGGATGCCCGGACGGTTTCGCACGCACGCCTCGAGGACTGTCATCGAGACAGGTCGTGCCCCGATGACGCCACCTTTACGTGCTCGCGGGTGGCACCACATCCGCCGGCATAGGTGTCAGCGCGAGCACCTCACCATCGGCCCGGAGATCGCGGGCGGCTCGCGAGCGCGGATCCTTGCGCCGGCAGCACCGCCGGGGCCGGTATCCGCTGCCGAGCGTCGGCCAGCCACGCGATAGCGAGACCAAGCAGTACTCCGACGACTGCGGCGACACCGAGGCTCAGCGCTGGGCGTGGCCAGACGATGTCGGCTCGGCTGGGACCGTCGATCACGGCGAGGGTCACGCCGGGCGCGCCCAGCTTCGATTGACCACTGAGACGATGACTCAGAGCGTTGACGACAGCGTCTGCCGAACGCTGAACAACAGCCGCTGAGCCACCGCTGGCGTCGAGCTTGATGACCGGCGAGTCCGTGAAGATGCGAACCGCGATGCTGGCCAGCGGAGTGCGACCCAACTGGGCCTGCGCAGGAGCGAGGGTCTGCTGTGCGCTGAGCAGTGCCGAGTACAGCGGCGTAAGTGCGTTGACCTCGCCGAGGAAGGCTGGGTCCGTGCTCGAAAGCTGCAGAGTCTCAGTGGACTGGTAAACCGGTTTCTGGACGACGACGTAGGCCGATACCGCCCCCATGACGGCGGCAATCGTTGCCAGCGCCACCACGCGGTGGCGCCACACGGTGCGTATGAGGTCGAACAAGTCGACCAATGTTCCTGCGGAGAGTCCCCATCCCGCAAGCGAGCGCAATGGGACCTGGCGGCTCCTCCTGCCCGCCACCGTGTCGGGACCTGCCGCCCTTGTCGACCTCGAGCCTGGCACTGCTGCAGCCTTCCGACGCTCTTACCCGTGGGCGATCACCGTCAGCTCAAACCCCGCTGCGCTCATGGGAGTGGCCCGCGGAGTGTACTGGGATGGACAGCATTGGCCGCTGCAAAACGGCGCTCTGGCGCTTCTGGTGGTGGACGAACGTCATGCAGACCGCACCGCTCTGACCGCCGCGCTCCGCCCAGGAGGGCGCCGCGCCGCGATTGTTCCCGCGCGGCGCCGCTATGGCACGGTCCCCTACCCGCGGGCCGATGCGGTTGAGCGCCTGCTGCGCAAGGGATGGCCGCGATCCACCGATGCGCCAGGTCAGTGGCTACGGCAACGACTGGCCACATCCGTACTCTGGCGGTTGAGCGGTCGCGCTGGAATCGCCATCGAGCCGGACGGCCCGGGCCTGGTCGACGATGTCGTCGCCGATCTCGGCGCTGCCGTCGGAAGCACGGCCACGCTCCGTGGCGTCCTGGTCAGCGGAGGCCACAACGTTATCCTCCGCGTCGGGCTAGCCCGCGAGGAGGCGGCTCTTCGGCTGTGTCTCACGGAGCTCGGCACAGCCCGGTTGGCGCGCCAGCGTAAAGTGCTCGCGGGTGTCGACGCGGCCCTTCTGGCCCCGGACTTGCACGCTCACATGCCCCGTGAGCTGGCGGTCGGCGTGACTCACGGCCTCGTCTGGCGCGCCGAGACGTGGCACCAGGGGCATCTCAGCCCCGGCGGAACGCGATGGCGCAACAGGGCATCGGCGTGGGAGGCAGCCCACGACGTGGCCCGTCTTCTCGCCGCCACAGCTCCGACCGGGAACGCCGGTCTAGGATGGGCACGAGCTTGGGCCCGGGGGATGGACCAGTTCGGCGAGGATGCCGCCGCCGCCATCGAGGCTGCTCTCATGCCGATTGAGGAACTCCGTCTTCCCACGTGCTGGTGCCATGGCGATTTTTGGCCAGGAAACATCGTTCTGGGTCGAGGGCCCGCGGTGGTCATCGACTGGGAACAGGGCCGAGCCGCCGCGCCTGCCGGCCTCGATGCCGTTTTTCTCGAGTTGAACAGGCTCGCGATCAGCTCCCGGGTCCCAATCGGCGTGGCCGCCGCCCGCGCAGTGCAAGAGCCCCGCGCACTGGCTGCGCCGCCCTCACTCGGAGGCGTCCCCTGGTGGGAGGCTGATCCAGCGCTTCGCGCGGCCGCCGTCGTCGCCGCCGTTGTCGTCCACGCCCTCGGACCAGAGGGTGATCGCCGGGGCCGCACGTGGGCACAGGAGAACCTACTCCCGCTTCTCTCGGCCCTCGCCGGCCGGCCCATTTGACGCTTTGTCCCGGCTGCGCTCTGCGAGGAGGAGGAAACAGCTGCCCCACTCCGTGAGCCGATCGACTCGAGCCAGCGATCCCTCGACAATGCGGCGCACTCTGGGAAGTACCAGCCGAAAGCCGTCGCGGCGGTACGGCAGGTAGCTGTACCCACGCACCTGGCGCACGGTCAGGCCGTGGCGGGCAAGCAGCGCACGGGCTTCGCCGACCCCAGCCATGACTACGCCTGGCGAGCGGCGCAGGCGAAGGTAGCGCCCGCGCAGGCTGCGCGGGTTGAGGTGAAAGTTGACGATCAGGAGCCCCTCCGGCCCGAGACGGTCACGCATCCAGTCGAGGGCCGCGGCGCGCAACGGCGGCTCGGCGTTGAGCAGGAAGCGAAAGGCCGTGACCACGTCTGCGGATTCCGTGAGCAGCTCGGGATTGACGGTGACGTCCCCCAGGACGAGACGGGCGGTCGGGCAGTGCTCACGCGCCGCTTCGATCATCGGGGCGCTCACATCGACCCCAATCACCTCTGGGACCCGCTGTGCCAGGAAGCCAAGAACGCGCCCCGTGCCGCACGCGAAGTCGATGGCGCGCTGCGGGTGAGGACGGTCGCGGAGCAACTCGTCGATGAGGCGGCGCTCGAGCATCCACTCCAGCCCCTTGGCGGCCCTGGTATCCCAGAGGTCGCGCTCATAGCTCGCGACCTTTGCGGGGTCTAGGTGGGACTCGCGATACGATCCGCAAGAACGCATAGTCCGCATGATGCCAAGGGCTCCGACTGGGATGCGCGTGAGCGTCACAAACGTGCTCGGCGCATACGCCGACGCTTGGGACTCCTTGGTCGAGAGCCTGCCCATCCCTTCACCCTTTCTGCGTTCATGGTGGCTCGACGCCGCGGCCGGGTCGCGACCTTGCATCGTCCTCGTCCTCCAGCGCGACCGCCTGGTCGGCGGTCTGGCTCTCGAGAGCGACCGTCATGTGGGGATTGAGCGCCTACGACTCCTCGGCGCGGGACCGCTGTGCCCCGACCACCTCGATGCCGTCGCGGCACCCGGCATGCAGGCTGAAGTGGCAGCAGTTCTACGCGGTTGGCTGGCCCGGCCAGGCGATCGGCTATTGGATCTCGACGGCGTCGTGAGCGACTCGCTGGTTGCCACCGCTCTGCCCGGGCGTGTCCGCCGCGAGCTCACCGCGATCGCACCCTGGGTCGCACTCAGCGGTGGCTACCTGGAACGGCGCTCGCACGCTTTGCGCCGGATGGTGCACCGAACGGAACGGCGCCTGGTGCGGGAGACGGGCAGTTGCATCGTGGAGCGAGTCGGCGACGTCGAACTCGGGCTCCGCGTCGTGCGCCGCCTCCACGCCCAGCGTTGGGGTGAGGCTTCCGTCTTCCTTGGCGCTTTCGACCGCTTCGCGGCTGTCTGCCGCGCCGCCGCCGACCGAGGGGAACTGGCTATCGATGTCTTGCGCGCCGGGGACGAGACTGTCGCCGTCGTCGCCTCGTTCGAGTTGGCCGGGCGGATCAGCTACCACCAGGGCGGCCGGATCCCCGCGCAACGCTGGCGGACGGCGGGCACGCTGCTCCTCGCCCGCGTGTTCGACGACGCTGCGCGCCGCGGTCTGATCGAGGCCGATCTCTTACGCGGCGACGAGGCGTACAAAGCCTTGTTCGCTGACGGGCGACGCGAGTTGTGGCGGTTGCGCTGCGCCGTCGGGCCGCGGGCGCTTTTCGCCCTGCAGATCGACATCGCCGTCGAGCGCGGACGCCGCCTCGCGGGGAGGACCCGGCGCGGGCTGCG
>VBGJ01000084.1:4446-6156 GCA_005880445.1 Chloroflexota bacterium
AGACGCCGCGGCCGGGAACCATGTCGTGGGTGATGTCGGCGAGAGGCAACTCCTCGACGCGGCCGTGCGACCCGTCCCAATAACGCTCCCGTTCTCGCTGTTCGACTGCGACTGTGGCGAAGCGCCCCACGGTGAGCTCTTTTTGCCCCGAGATCTGAAGCAGAAGGCTGTGCTCGATGTCGAAGTGGGCAGGGGTCACCGACAGCGGCGATGACACAAAGATGAAGCCCACCCTGCGCCGGATGTCGCCAGGTCGACGCGCGACGACCGGAGCGATCTGGTCAAGGCACGCGTCCATGAGGTCGCGATATGCAGGCTGCTGCTCGATGTTGAGCAGTGTCAGCCACGAGCGGCGAACGTCGAGGTGGCGAATCACGTCGCCGGGGCGCGACTCGGAGCCTCGCGGCGGGCCGCCTTCGGGGACGAGAAGGGGCTGGTCGGCGGTGTCGCAAATCACGCAGTCGCGCGGTAGCCAGTCGGCGAGGTCGGCGATCGCCTCCAGGGTCAGGAGTGGTTGGTCGGCCAAGCCATGTTCGACCGCGATCGGGGCGTGCGCACGATACGCAGCGGCCAAGGCCGCCGGGTCGAACTCGAGAAGCCGCGCGCCGCGGGTGGTGGGCGTGCCAGCTGGCTGCGCCATGTTCGCGGTCTCCAGTGCGATAGCCACGCCTCGCTTCGCTTAGTCCGATTGACTTTCCTAGTACGGGTGAAGCTTATCAGCCTAACGGAGCAACGGCGCCGCGAGCAGCTTCGTGTGCCCAACCACCTGCACCACGCTCGTCACCGCCACCGGCGCGCTGACGGTGGGCCAGTGCCAGATCACCATTACCTCGACCAGCGTCGGTCAGACCACGGTCCAAGCCTGCGCCAACCCCGTGCTCTTTACACGACGCCTGGTGCGCGCTGTAGCATCGGAGTTCGGGGCAAACGGTCGGGGTTCGAGGGGTGGCTTTGCGGATTTGCTGAAGCTCGAACGGGCGACGGCGGAGCGGACTTTCCACGTCCTGGTGACGGCGTACGTGTTATGCAGCATTGCCGATTGCCTGACCACGGCTATCGCTCTGGTGGGTGGCGCGCGTGAGGCCAACCCGTTTGCGGCTCGGCTCTATGCCGAGTACGGCATTGGCGGGTTGTTCGTGTTCAAGGCTGCAATCGTGGGCCTGATCCTCATCGGACTGCGCCATCTGCCGCGGCGGGCGGCGGTATGGGCGGCTGCTCTGTTCACCGGCGTCACCGCGATTGCTGTCCTGCTCAATCTGTAGACGACAGCTGCGGCCTGATGCATCTGCACTACCGGCTGTATAGCCGCTGGCTCTGTCGCGGGGCGTGCCGCCAGCGGAACATCGACACGAGATGCCCCCGAGACTACGCGCGCACAGGAGCTGCCGTGATCAACATCAAGTCCAAGCGTGCGTTAGTCCTGAGCCCGGCCGACAGGCGTCCTGAGGAGAGACCGTGGCAATGAAGCTCTCGCGTCGCCCCGAAACTTCGGAGCGAGTAAACGTCGGTTCCAACGGGCACCAGCCGGGGCACAGGCTTGGCGAGATGCTGGTCGCGGGTCAGGAGGCGACGCCCGGCCAGATCAAGAATGCGCTCAAGCAGCAGCGGCGCGACCGCCGTCCGTTAGGCGAACTCCTCGTGCAACAAGGTGTGTCAAGCAACCAGGTCACCGCCGCGTTGGGTCGGCAGCTAGGGCTGGTGCCCATCGAT
>VBGJ01000004.1 GCA_005880445.1 Chloroflexota bacterium
GGGGTGCTTCCGCTTGCCATCCGCAAGGGTATCCCGCGCGCGATCGCCGAGAAGATCACGGTCTGGACCATCATCTTCGGGCTGCTCGGCGCACGCCTCTACTACGACGTACAGCAGCCCAATCTCGGGCAATTCGTCAGCAATCCGATCAACCTGATCGCCTTCTGGCAGGGCGGCATGGCCTTCTTCGGCGCCATCATCGCCGGCTTCATCACGCTGGCCGTGTGCGCGTGGCGGTACCGCATCAACCCATGGCTGGTGCTCGACGGCGGCGTCATCTTCGCCGTGATCGGCCAGCCGATTGGGCGGATCGGCAACCTGATCAACGGCGACGTCCTGGGCGCACAAAGTAATTCTCCGTGGGCCACCGCCTACACGTTTGAGACACCGCGTGGCAGCGGTCATTGTGCCGTCCTGCAACCAGGTTTCCATTGCGGAGTCGCGTATCAACCCGCGGCCGCATACGAGGCGCTCGGCACGATTGTCATCGGGCTCGTGCTCGTGTGGCTGTTACGCCGCGGCGTCCGCGACGGTCTGATGGCGATCGTCTACGTGGCGCTGTATGCGATCAGCCAGCTCATCCTCTTCGAGTTCCGCAAGAGCGAGCCACCTGGACCGCTCGGCTTGCGCGAGGCCCAGTGGACAGCGATCGCGGCGCTCGTGATCGTGGCTCCGGCGCTCTACGTTCTCTGGCGCCGAACAGCGGCGCGCCTCGCGGCGATGCAGGTCACTGCCCACACGTCTCCTCCCCATCCCGCGCGCGTCCAATGACCTTCGCAAGCACAGCGATCAACATCGTCAACTTCGTGGCCGGTGCCATCTACGTGCTCATCCTCGCCCGCATCTTCATCTCGTGGTTGCCCATCAGCCCCTGGAACCCGTTGGTGCGCTTGCTTCGCACCGTCGTCGATCCCATCCTGCGTCCCTTCCGGCGCATCCTGCCATCGATCGGCGGGCTCGATCTGTCGCCGCTGCTCGCCATCCTGGTGGTGTTCTTCATCGCGCGCGTGGTCACGCAGGCACTGTCTTTGGCATACGGCGGGTCCGTGAACATCGCGGGCGACATCATCGGCCTGATTGGGCAGCTGCTACAGAACATCATCATCGTGCTGGGCATCCTGGTGCTGATCCGCTTGCTGATCTCGCTCTTCGGCGCCGATCCATGGCACCCGCTCGTCGTCGGTGTTCGCTCGATGACCAACCCGCTGGTGCGCCCCTTCGCCGGCCTCGGACGCCGCGAGTTCCATCGGGGGCTCGACATTCCAGCGCTGGCGACGCTGATCGCGTACGTCGTGCTCTACGTCGTCATCGAAGTCGTCTTCAGAAGGCTCCTCGCGGGGATCTAATCAAGCCTGCTGACGGTTCAGCGCGCGCGTGCCGCGGGGCGTCGCTCCCGCTCAGGCGCACGCTCGCGGCGGATCTCCACGCGATATCCACTCTCGCCGACCAGCGACTCCACAGCACGCTCCAGCGCCGGGCCCGGCTCGACGCCGAACGTATCGGGCAGCGCGATGTCGTCGATGCTCGACGGTCCATCGATGTGCAGCACCACCGGACAGTGTCCTGGATGCTCCTCCAGCATCTTCCGCAGCGCGTCTGTGTGCTCCGCCCCGGCGTGAGCGAGGCGGATGTGCACTGTGCTGTCGCGGCGCCACGATGTGAGCCGCGGATCGTCGAACGCGTACACGGCTTCAGCGAGGATCTTCGCCGGTTCGAGGTCGATCCGTTCGTCGTCGTCGGCCTGCACCGCAGACGCGGTCGCAGGACGGTTCGTCTCGACCTTGCCGCGCACGACCACGACCGCGTCCGGTCGCAACACCGCGGCGCACTCCTCAAATGTGCGTGCGAACACCACCACCTCACATGCGCCGGTGAGGTCCTCGAGCTGCAGGAACGCCATGCGCTGACCGGTGCTGCTGCGCCGAGGCACGAACGACCGCACGTCGCGCACCGCGCCACCCACCTGCACGAGCAATCCATCCAGATGCGGGCCGAGCTCGTTGATGCTGGTGTCGACCCGCTGCTGCAATTCCCCACCGACGCGGCGCAGCGGATGATCGCTGAGGTACATGCCAAGGAACTCCCGCTCCCAGCTGAGTCGCTCATCGGCGGGCGCAGGCGCCGGGCCGTCGCCGTTCTCACCTTCCCGTATGTCGACCGGGACGCCGGGGACCTCGACCTCGAGCGGCGGCCCGCCATCGAAACCGGCTGCGTCTCCGAACAGCGAGGTCTGCCCAGACTCGCGCTCGCGGCGGATGACCGCCGCCCTATCCAAGGAGCGATCGAGGTCGCGCAGCAGCATTGCCCGCTCGCCCAGCACATCGCACGCTCCGCTCTTGATGAGCGCCTCCAGCACGCGGCGGTTGAGATCGCGACTCGTGACGCGGAGGCAGAGATCGAGCAGCGAGGCGAAGGCGCCGCCGGCCTCGCGCGCTTCGACGATGGCTGCGGCCACGCGCTCGCCGACGTTCTTGATGTGCTGCAGCCCGTAGAGAATCTCGCCTTCCGCAGCCGACCCGATGCCGAACGAGACACCGCTGCGATTGACGTCAGGCGCCTTGACGCTGAGACCGTGTGCGTGAGCGTCGAGGATGCTCTGCTTGAGCTTGTCGAAGTTGCCGGCGCGGCTGTTGAGCAGCGCGCACATGAACTCGAGCGGATAGTTGGCCTTCATGTATGCCGTCTGATAACCGATCAGCGCGTACGAGACGGCATGCGCCTTGTTGAAGCCGTAGCCTGCGAAGTGCGCGATCAGATCGAAGAGCTCAGCGGCCTGCGCCTCACCGACACCACGCTCGGTGGCGCCGCGGAGGAATTTCTCCCGCTGCTGCGCCATTTTCGCCTTGTCCTTCTTCCCCATGGCGGCGCGGAGGATGTCGGCCTCGCCGAGGGTGAACCCGGCCACCGCTGACGCGATCTTCATCACCTGGTCCTGGTAGATGATCGTGCCGTACGTCTCCGCAAGCACGGGCTCCAGCTCGGGGAGCATGTATGTGACCGGCTCCTCACCGCGCTTCCTGCGCATGTAGATGTCGACGACGCCGCCCTCGATGGGACCCGGGCGGTTGAGCGCGTTCGCTACGCCGACGTCGGAGATGGAGCGCGGTTGCATGTCGATCAGAATTCGTTTCGCGAACACCGCTTCGAGCTGGAAGACGCCGTGCGTGTCAGCGCGCCCAAGCAGCTCGAACGTGGCGCGGTCGTCGAGCGGAATGGTCTCGAGGTCGAAGGGAATGCCGCGCATGCGCCGCACGTGCTCGGCAGCCTCGTCGAGCACCGTCAGGTTGGAGAGGCCGAGCAGATCGATCTTCAGGAGACCGATCTTCGACACGCCGTTCATGTCGAACTGCGTGATGGCCGACGTGCCGTCGCCGCTCGTGGAGCGCTGCAAGGGCACGGTGGTCACGAGCGGCTCGGAACCGATGACGACACCGGCAGCATGTGTGGAGGCATTCCGCGCGATGCCCTCGAGGCGCTGCGCGTTGTCGATGACGCGCGTGGCCCATTCCTCGTTTTCGTAGAGGTCGCGCAGCTCACGGCTCTCGGCGAGCGCCCGCTTGAGCGTGATGTTCACCACCGGCGGGACCAGCTTGGCCAGGCGGTCCACGTCCGGCAGGGGCACATTCAGAACCCGACCCACGTCGCGGATGGCTGCCCTCGCGGCCATGGTGCCGAACGTGATGATCTGCGCCACGCGGTCGTGGCCGTACTTGTCCTGGACGTACCGCAGGACACGGTCACGGCGTCGATCATCGAAGTCGATGTCGATGTCCGGCATCGCGACTCGCTCGCGGTTGAGGAAGCGCTCGAAGATCAGCCCGTAGCTCAGCGGCTCGATGTCCGTGATCCGCAGCACGTACGCCACCAGCGAACCTGCTGCGCTGCCTCGCCCAGGGCCAACACGCACGTCGTTGCAACGCGCGGCGCGGATGAGATCCCAGACGATGAGGAAGTACGCGGAGAAGCCCGTTTCCTCGATGACGTCGAGCTCCATGTGCAGTCGGTCACGGTGTTCAGCGGTGATCGCGTCGCCGTATCGGTCGCGGAGACCCTCTTCGCACAGCTGCCGTAAGTACGTGTTCGCATCGAGTCCGTCGGGGATCGGCTGGTAGGAGGGCAGCAGGTTGCGTCCCAATGACATCTCGACGTTGCACCGCTGCGCGATGGCCACGGTGTTGCGCACCGCCTCTCCGTACGTGGCGAACCGCTGCTGCATCTCGCCCGTTCCCGCGAGATAGAAGTGCGGCCCTGAGAACTTGAAGCGCCTCTCGTCCTCGCGGCGCGCGCCGGTCTGCAGGCACAGAAGGATGTCGTGCGCCTCGGCGTCGTCGGCGCGTATGTAGTGCGCGTCGTTGGTGCAGACCAGCGGCAGACCGGTGCGGCGCGCTATCTCCACGAGACCGTCGCGCACCGCGGCTTCCTCGGGAAGACCGTGGTCCTGGAGCTCGAGGAAATACGAGTCGGGACCGAGAATCTCGGCATGCTGCCGAGCTACAGCCTCGGCTGCGGTCAGATCGCCCCGCAGGATCGCCTGCGGGAGCTCCCCACCCAAACAGGCGGAGAGACAGATGAGGCCTTCGGCGTGCTCGGCGAGGATCTCCTTGTCGATGCGGGGCTTGTAGTAGTGGCCCTCGAGGTGCGCCGTGCTGACGAGCTTGATCAGGTTGCGATAGCCGGTGTTGTCGGCGGCGAGGAGCACGAGATGGCTGGGATCGCGGTCGGTCCGCGCCTCGCGGTCATGGCGCAGTCGCGGCGCCATGTACATCTCGCATCCGATCAACGGCTTCACCCCGGCTGCCTTCGCCGCGGCATAGAAGTCGACGGCGCCGTAGAGGACTCCGTGGTCGGTGATCGCGATGGCCGGCTGGTCCATCGCCCGCGCCGTCTCGACCATCTCGCTGATCCGCGCGGCGCCGTCGAGCAGCGAGAACTCTGTGTGGGTGTGCAGGTGCACGAACGAGCCGGATGCGGTATCCGCTTCGCTCACCCCAGCGCCGGTTCTCGCCTCATTCGAACATGCGTACGTTACCACTCGCCCACCGCGTCACACAAGCGGCCGCTGCCCCTGTTGTCATCACCGAGTGCGCGCGAGCGTGGCCACGCATTCGACGTGATAGGTCTGCGGGAACATGTCGACGATCTCCAGCGACACGATCTCGTACGGTCCCGATGCCACCAGTACGTGCAGGTCCCGCGCGAGCGTGGCCGGATCACATGAGACGTATACGACCCGCTCCGGACCGGCAAGCGCGAGCCATCCTGTGACGCTGCCCGCGCACCCTGCACGAGGCGGGTCGACCAGCAGCCGGTCGACCGGGGACTCCGCGGCAACCTGCGGCAGCGTCTCCTCCACCGCGCCCACGATGTAGCGCACCCGCTCGGCCACTGCGTTCACGCGCGCGTTGAGCACGCCGATGCGGGCGGTGGCGCGGCTGCTCTCGATGCACAAGACCTCTCGCGCCTGCGACGCGAGATGCGTCGCGAGCACACCGATGCCGGCATACGCGTCCACCACGCGGAGCCCCGCGCAGTCTCCAAGACCGATCAGTGCACATTCATACAGCGTGTCCATCTGAGGCCAGTTCACCTGCATGAACGCCTCTGGGGTGACCCGAAACACGTGGCCGCGCCATGTGAGCGACGTGGCGTCCGTGCCCAATCGGACGCCGTGAAGTCTCAGCGCGACCTCGTCCACGGCTTCGCCTCGCAAGGCCCGCGCGGGCTTGCCGTGCACGAGCAGTTCGCGACCATCCTCCCCCACGGTGAGCCGGAGCGTTTTCAGCTCGTCCGTCCCACCCTGCCGCACCATGTCCCGCAGCTCCGGCAACGAGTCGCTGATGGTGCGGTGGTGAATGAGGCAGTCGTCCACCGCGATGGGCCGCCAGCTGCGAGCGCGATTGAACCCGAGCCCCGCGTCGGACGTCCCTTGGTCGCCGGGCACGACGTGAAACTCGCCGCGCCACCGGTATCGCCAGGGATCTTCCATGCCGTGCACCGGTATCTCGTCCGGCACCGCGACGTGCTGCCGCCGGAGGGCGTCGATGACGATCTCGCGCTTGAGGGTCAGCTGTCGCGCATACGCGATGTGCTGCCACTGGCAGCCACCGCACTGCGGGACGTACGGACACGGCGCCTCTACGCGGTCGGCCGACGCGTCGAGTGCGCGAATGACGGTGGCGAACCACGTTCGGCCCTTGCGAAAGCGGAGCTCCACCTCGGCGACCTCGTCGGGGATCGCGCCCTCGACGAGGAGAGTCACGCCGTCATCGTCGTGCGCCACGCACAGGCCGCCATGCACCATGTGCTCGCAGCGCACCGTGCGCCGCGCGCCGGACTGGAGCTCCCCGGACGACGTCTGCGTCGTGCGCGCCGGCACTATCGGGACAGACGCTCCCGCAGCAGCCGGTTGACCAGCGGCATGTCGGCCCTGCCGCCGGTGGCCTCCTTGACGTGGCGCATGAGCTGGCCCAGCGCTTGCTGTTTGCCACCGCGAAAGTCGGTCGCCGCTACGGGATTGGCCGCGATCGCAGCGTCCACCAGCGCCTCGAGCTCGGTTTCGTCGCTCACCTGCCCCAGCCCGCGCTCGAGAACAATTGCCTCGGGATCGCCGCCGCGGACGTAGAGCTCGGTGAGCAACTCCTTTGCGGTGGGGCCGTTGATCCGTGCCGAGTCGAGCAGCCCCAGGAGCCGGCTCAACCCCGCGATGCCGAGCCCGCTGTCGCGCAACCCGAGACGGTGCTCGTTGGCCAGCGCCGCCACGTCGCCCATGAGCCAGTTGGCGGCGAGCTTCGCAGCCACACCCAGGCGCACCAGCTCCTCATACGTGTCCGCATCCTCACGCGTGCTCGTCAGCACGGAGGCGTCGTACGCGTTCAGCCCGTACTGATCGACGAAGCGCCGTGCCCTCGCGGGGGGAAGCTCCGGCAGCGAAGCACGTACGCGCTCCACGAACGCGGAATCGAGCCGCAGCGGCGGGAGGTCCGGCTCCGGGAAGTAGCGGTAGTCGTGCGCATACTCCTTGCTGCGCTGCGACACGGTACGGCCGCGTGTCTCCACCCAACCGCGCGTCTCCTGCTGGATGACGGCACCGGAATCGAGCACCGCCGCCTGCCGCTCGATCTCCGATTCGAGCGCTCGGTGCACCGCCCGAAACGAGTTCATGTTCTTCACCTCGACCTTGGTGCCCAGCTCGGCGGCCTCGCGTGACCGCAACGAGATGTTCGCATCGCACCGGAACGACCCCTTCTCCAGATTGCCGTCGTTGACGCCGATGTACATGAGGAGCTGGCGCAGCCGCACCAGGTACTCGCGCGCGTGCTCGGCGGTGCGCAGATCCGGTTCGCCCACGATCTCCATGAGCGGAACGCCACTTCTATTGAAGTCGACGAACGACTGCGTGGCGGATTGAAGGACGTCGCCCGCGTGGTGCATCGTGCCTGTGTCCTCTTCCAGATGCACCCGCGTGATTCCGCAGCGCACGGTCTCGCCTCCGACCGGGAACTCGATGCGGCCGTTCCGCGACAGCGGCGTGTCGTACTGCGAGATCTGATAGCCCTTCGGCAGGTCTGGATAGAAATAATTCTTGCGGTCGAATTTCGTGAACTCAGGGATCTCGCATTCGAGCGCCAGAGCCGTGCGGACCGTGTACTCGATTGCCTGCCGGTTGATCACAGGGAGCACCCCAGGAAGACCGAGACACACCGGGCAGGTGTTGTCGTTGGGAGCGGCATCCGTGTACGCCGCGCTGCACCCGCAGAACATCTTGCTCACCGTCAGCAGCTGCGCGTGCACCTCCAGCCCGATCACCGCCTCATAGCGCTCCAGCGCCGCGATGGCCGGAGTCTCCGCAGTCTGGGTCATGCAGCCGCCTCGGCGAGGGGCGATCGCGCGCGGTGCCACTCGGTCGCCTGCTCGTAGGCGTGCGCCACACGAAAGACGCGCGAGTCCTCGAAGCGCGGCGCTATCACCTGCAGACCGACGGGCAGGCCGCCGGCGAATCCGCACGGGACGGAGATGCCTGGAAGCCCGGCGAGGTTCACGGGGAGCGTCACCACGTCGCACATGTACATGGAGATCGGGTCGTCGCGATCACCCATCGGGAACGCGGCGGTGGGCGACGTCGGGCTCACCAGCGCATCCACGTCCGCGAAGACTCGCGTGAACTCATCCGCGATGAGGGTGCGCACCTTCTGCGCCTTGCGGTAGTACGCATCGTAGTACCCGCTCGAGAGCGCATAGGTGCCGAGCATCACGCGGCGCTTCACCTCCGGCCCGAATCCCTGGTCGCGCGTACGCAGATACATGTCGATCAACGCGGGGTGCTCGACCCGCAATCCGAAGCGCACGCCATCGTACCGAGCGAGATTCGATGAGCACTCAGCGGGCGCGATGATGTAGTACGTGCTGAGCCCCACCTCGGTGCTCGGCAGTGACACATGGTGCAGCGTTGCGCCGAGCCCTTCGAGCACCCGCAGCGCCGCCTCCACCGCCTCACGCACGCCCGGATCGATCCCCATCCCGAAATACTCCTTGGGCACGCCAAGGCGCATGCCGGCAACACCGTCGCGCAGACGGAGCAACGGGTCGTCCACGGCACGAGGATCCGACGTGCTGTCCCGTGGATCGTGCCCTGCGATCGTCGAGTAGACGATCGCAGCATCCTCGACGCTGCGCGCGAACGGTCCGATCTGGTCGAGCGACGACGCAAAGGCGATGAGGCCGTACCTCGACACACGACCGTACGTTGGTTTGAACCCGACCACACCGCAGAGGGACGCGGGCTGGCGGATCGACCCACCCGTGTCGGAGCCCAGCGCGCACGGCACGTCGCCCGCCGCGACGCTCGCGGCGCTACCTCCGCTGCTGCCGCCGGGGACGCGCTCGACATCCCAGGGATTGCCCACCGGGCCGAACGCCGAGTTCTCGTTCGATGACCCCATGGCGAACTCATCACAGTTCGTCTTGCCCACACACACCGCACCGGCGTCGAAGAGTCGCTGCACCGCCGTTCCGGTGTACGGGGGTGTGAATCCACCGAGGACACGCGATGACGCCGTCGTCTCCACGCCGTCGACGCACAACACGTCTTTGAGTGCGACCGGAATGCCGCACATCGGCGGGGCGCTTTCGGGATTTGCCCGGAGCGTCCGCGCCGCCGCGTCCGCCTGACGCTCCGCGAGCTCGCGGGTGGTGCGCAGATATGCGTGTGTCCGCGTGTTCGTCGCATCGATGTGCGCCAGCGTCTGGGCGAGAAGCTCGCGCGGCGAGCTACTGCCGTCGCGGAGCGATGCGGCGAGCGCGGTGATCGTGCTAGCCGTCGAGCTCATTCTCCTGGATCGCCCCCACGACAAAGTGCCGGCCATCGCCCGCGGGAGCGTTGCTCAGCGCGCGTTCAGCACCAAGGCACGGCTCGCGGACGTCGTCGCGCATCACATTGACCAGCTCGCCCACCTGGGCCATCTCGGACACATCGGACGTGTCCACCTGCTGCAGCTTGGAGATGTGATCGAGAATCGCCTCGAGCTGGGCGCCGAACCGTTCGCGCTCGCCCTCGTCGAGGCCGAGCCGCGCGAGCATGGCGACGTGCTCGACGTCTTCTCGAGAAAGCGTCATCTCGGCATTATCGCCGCGGCTCACAGGGGCAGCCAGGTCAGCACCAGGTGCTCGGTGCTGCGGAACCCCGCCGCCTCGTACACGGCCCTCGCCGCTGGGTTGTCGTCACGGGTCCAGACGCTGGCAAAGGTGACGGCCCGAGCGCGCAGCAGTCCCATCGCCGCGGCGATCAGGCGTCGTGCAACGCCGCCCCCGCGTGCATCGGGTCGCACCACGAGC
>VBGJ01000085.1 GCA_005880445.1 Chloroflexota bacterium
CGTCGTCCACGCGCGGAACGCGCGTCGCTCTGTTCGTGAGCACGTCGTTGTGGTCCGACGTGAGGACTATGGGCAGGACCGGCACGTGTGGCTCGACTCCGAGATCCTCACGGCACGGGGTCGACGTCGATGGCCCAACCCCGACCACGAGGGAGATGTGGGAACGCCCTCTCGATGACCTGGCCCCGCACCGTCAGCTGCCAGCGGTACTGGCCCCGCAACCGGTGGAGGAAGGCCGGCGTCGGGCCGAGGACGTCGAGCCCATCGCCGTCATCGAGTCTATCAGAGAGGCGCTGGACCTCCCCGCGAACCTCGAGCTCGGCGTCAGTGTCGCTGCGATGCGTGTAGGTGCAGACGCAGAGCCGCGCGTACGGTGGAAAGTGCAGCGCCTTACGAACGCGGATCTCGTCATGTGCGAATCCAAGGTAGTCGTGCGTCGCCGCGTGCCGCACCGCGTAGTGCTCTGGGCTGTACGTCTGCAGCACGACCCGCGCGGGCTCATCGCCGCGGCCGGCACGGCCCGCGACCTGCGTCAGCAATGCGAAGGTCACCTCGCCGCTGCGGTAGTCGGGGAAGTGGAGCGATGTATCCGCGTTGACGATGCCTACAAGACGGACATTGCCCAGATCCCATCCCTTCGCCACCATTTGGGTTCCGATGAGGCAATCCGCCTCGTGCCGGCGGAAGCGCTCGTAGATGTCGAAGTACGCGTCGCGCGAGCGCGTGGTGTCACGATCCATGCGCAGCAGACGCATGCCGGGATGGCTTGCGCGGACGTCGCGCTCCAGGCGTTCGGTGCCCATGCCGAGCCCGCGAATGGCCGCCGATCCGCACGATGGGCACTGCGACGGCAGTGGCACAGAGAGACCGCAGTAGTGGCAATCGCAACGCGAGCGATCCGCGTGATGCACGAGCGCCACGCTGCAGTGCGTGCACGTCAACGCTTCGCCGCAATTTCGGCAGACGATCACCGTCGCTGTGCCGCGGCGGTTGAGGAACAGAATCGTCTGTCCGCCAGCGGCGTGCGCCTCGCGAATCGCCGCATCGAGCACCGGCGAGATCGGGCCTCGATTGCCGGCGCGCAGCTCCTCACGCAGGTCGACCACCTCGATGGGCGGCAACCTCCTGCCCGTGATCCGCTCCGGCAGAGATGCGAGCTCGAGATCGCCGGTGTGTGCCCGGTAGAACGTCTCCACACGCGGCGTCGCGCTACCAAGCACAACGGGCACGCCACACAGATCGCCGAGCATCAGCGCTACGTCGACCGCGTGGTACCTGGGAACGCGATCCTGCTTGTACGCAGACGCATCCTCCTCGTCGACGACGACGATGCCCAGCCGCTCGAGCGGTGCGAACACGGCGCTGCGCGATCCAACCACGACATCGAGCTCTCCCGCGCGAATGCGCCGCCACTCGACGGCTCGCTCGGCGTCGGTCAGCGCCGAATGGATCACCGCGACCCGCCGGGGAAAACGCGCGGCGAATCGGTGGATCATCTGCGGCGTCAGCGCGATCTCGGGCACGAGCACGATGGCACCCCGACCGGCGCGCAGCGCCGCGTCGATCGCCGCGAGGTAGACCTCCGTCTTGCCGCTGCCGGTCACACCATGCAGCAGCACGCGACGATGCGTTCGCTGGGCGATGGCATCCAGGATCGGGTTGAGCGCGCCACGCTGCGCCGGGGAGAGCTCGGGGGCCGCTTCGGGCAGGCGTTCGATGCGCGCTTCTTCCACGGCCCGCGACACCGTCCTCGGTCCATGCCTGCGCGACGCGGTGCGAGTGCCGCGCACGTCCTTCGGGAGCATCGCCCGGATCACCTCGCCGAGAGGGGCACAGTAGCGCTCGGCAACGCGATGCGCGAGCTCGACGTGCTGTGAAAGCAGGAGCGGCGCCGTATCCACGACTGCGCCTATGGGGCGCACGTCATCGAAGTCGGACGTGGGGTGGCGGGCGACGACATACCCGAGAATCGACCGCTTGCCGAACGGGATCTCGACGCGCACGCCCGGAAGCACCGTTGAGTCGAGGTCATGCGGCACCGCGTATGTGTAGACGTCTCGCGGCAACATCGAGCGCGTCTCTGGGACGACGGACGCGTAGCTCATGAGACGCGAGGGCGGATCACGCCCAGGATGCCCGCGGCGACGGCGTCCTTCGTGGTGCGCGGAATCACGTCCACGACACCATCGCTGCTGATGATCGTCACCTCATTTTCATCGGCGCCCATGGCGATATCGGGCCGCGACACATCATTGAGCACGATGAGATCGAGACCCTTCTGGCGCAGCTTCGCCTGCGCGTTCTCGAGCAGATCCGACGTCTCGGCGGCAAATCCCACGACGAACAGCTCGCGCCGGTCGGTCGCCTTCCTAAGGGACGCGAGGATGTCCTCGGTCGGCTCGAGCTCGAGGCTCCAGGTGCCACGGCGCTTCTTCAACTTGACCGGCGACACGCTGGCGGGCCGGTAGTCTGCGACGGCCGCGGCCATGATCAGGATGCGCGCACCACGCACGCTTCTGCGCACCGCGTCTCCCATCTCTTGCGCGGTCTCCACACGCACGACGTCGAGTCCCGGCGTGGTCCCGGGTGGCTCGGCTGCTGTGATCAGCGTGACATCGGCGCCGGCCTCGAGTGCGACGTGCGCGAGGGCATTGCCCATCTTGCCGCTGCTGCGATTGCCCAGAAAACGCACCGGATCGATGGGCTCTCGTGTCCCCCCCGCTGTGACCACGACGCGCCGACCGCTCAGCCAGCGCTCGTCAGTCTCGGGCGATTGTGCCAAGGGTTTCCTCGACCGCCGCGACGATCACGTCCGCCTCGACCATGCGGCCCGCGCCCTCGTGGCCGCTCGCCAGCCGCCCTCGCACCGGGCCCAGGATGCGCACGCCCCGCGAGATGAGCGTGGTGGCGTGGCCCTCCGTCGCGGGGTGCTCCCACATCGCTGCCTCCATGGCAGGCGCGATGAGCAATGGCGCGGGACATGCCAGCGCGGTTGCGGTCACCACGTCGCCGGCGAGGCCGAGAGCGAGTCGCGCAATCAGATCTGCGGACGCCGCCACGATCACCTGGAGGTCGCACCAGGACGCGAGATCGAGGTGGCTCATGCCGTGTCCGGATTCGACGTTCTGGCCATCCCACATGTCCACTGCGACGCGGTGACCACTCAGGGCGCGCAGAAGAGTCGGTGTCACGAAACGTGTTGCCGCGTCCGTCATGGCCACGCGCACGTCCGCGTCGCGGCGGCGAAGTTCGGTCACGACGTCACAGGCTTTGAACGCGGCGACGCTGCCGCCGACCCCGACGAGAACGTGCCCGCCGCCGAGCCTCGATTCAGCCACGTGGTCGCTTCGCTCCGCGGCCGGCTCGGTCGGCCTCGATGATCCGAAGGATCTCGCTCGCCGCTCGGGGTGCCTCGTCGTTCACCACTTGATGATCGTACTTGTCTTTCTCGGCCAGCTCCGCAGCGGCTTCCGCGCGACGTGCCCCGAGACTGGTGGAATCCTCGGTGCCCCGCTCCATCAGCCGCCGATCGAGGATGTCACGGCTCGGAGGAAGCAGAAAGACGAAGATCGCATCGCTACCGACGCGCTCCCGGATCTTGGCCGCTCCCTGCACGTCGATCTTGATCACCACATCCTCGCCGCGGGCAACGGCGGCGCCGACCTGCTCCACAGATCGCCCGTAGAGGTGACCGTACACCGTGGACCACTCCAGAAATTCACCGCGCTCGATCATCTCTTTGAACCGACCCTCGTCGACGAACCAGTACGCGACACCGTTGCGCTCGGCGGGCCGTTGTGGCCGCGTGGTGAACGACACGCTGTAATGGAGCGAGGGGTCGAGGCGGAACAGCTCGCGTATCACTGTGTCTTTGCCCACACCGCTCGGCCCGGTGATCACGATGAGACGGCCCGGACCCGCGAGCATCGGCGTGACGTGCCCGCTCTCGCTCGTCATCGCGCGTGCCGCTTCCGGAGTCCCGTGAGATACGCGACCAGCTCCGGCGGCGGCGCGGAATCGAACGTTCGCTCCACACCGTCCTCGGGATGTACGAAGCGCAGCTGCGTTGCGTGCAGTGCCGGCCGCAGCAGCTCAGTGCTGCCACGCCCGTATACCGGGTCGCCCAACACAGGATGCCCGATGTACGCCATGTGCACACGGACTTGGTGCGTCCTCCCGGTACGAAGACGGATCTCGAGCAGGCTCGCATCGCCCAGCC
>VBGJ01000005.1 GCA_005880445.1 Chloroflexota bacterium
CCTCGCGCAGCACCTGGTCAACAGGCACGAGGTCGCTGTCGATGGTCACGTACGGGTCTGTGCAGAGAACGCGCGCCGCCTTGAGCATGAGGAGCCGCTTCAGCTTGTAGCTCAGGCTGGACCGGATGTCGTCGGACTCGCCCTTGAACGCCATGCCGAGGATGCCAACGGTCATGGTGGCGAGGTCGAACCGGTGCTCCATCTTTCCCACCATGTAGATCGGCAGTCCTTCGTTGATCAGCACGCTGGCGTGGCCGAGAGAAAAGTTGTTCTCATAGAAGGCGGCGATCTGCATGGTGTCTTTGAGGAGGCACGGTCCCGCCGCGAAGCCTGGTCCCGGCATGTCCGATGCCCGCGGGTAGTTGTACCTCACAGCGTCGCGTATCCGCTCAAAATCGAGTCCGAAGTCGTTGGCGATCATGAACAGCTGGTTGGCGGTGGCGAACTTGATGTAGCGCCACGTGTTGGTGAAGAGTTTTGCCAGCTCTGCCTCCTCTGGGAGTAGCTCCACGACCTCCGCAGCCAACCGGCGGAACAGCGCCGCAGCGCGCTCCGTCGCACGTGCGGTGCGACCCGCGACGATCTGCGGAAGCCCACTCAGCTCCTCGAGCGCATGCCCCTCTGCGATGCGCTCGGGACAGAAGCTGACGTCGATGTCACGCCCTCGATCGGCGAGCATGCGCTCCACCAGCTTCGTCACACCCGGATACACCGTGCTCCGCAGCACGAGCAGCTGACCGTCCACCAGGTGCTCCATGACGGGCTCGATCGCGCGCGGCACAGAGCCGATGTCGGGGCTGAGGTAGCGATCGACAGGCGTGCCGACCACAACAATCGCATTCTCGGCGGCGCTCATGGACGTGGGATCCGTGGTGGCACGCAGGCGGTTGCATTCGAGGAGCTTCGGCAGCAGCGTGTCGGCGCCTTCTTCGCGAAACGGCATCACTCCGGAGTTGACGCGCTCCACCACATCCGCACCGGAGTCGAACAGCACAACATCGGCGCCGTGGTCTGCAAAGGCCATGCCGAGCGGAAGTCCGACATGTCCGCATCCGCCCATGATCACGATGTCGTGTTCGAAGGTCACCGCCGCATTGTCTCCTGAATCAGCGTCGAATCGCCTGTTTATACACGTCGAATGTCAACTGTGCTGCGCGCTGCCACGTGAACTTTGCCGTCCATTCTCGCCCGGCCACAGCACGCCGCGCGCGCCCCGAATCGTCGTCGAGGATGGCGCACACCGCGTCGGCCATCGCCGCGGCGTCGCCGTCGGGTTGCACCACGGACGCAGGTCCTGCGATCTCCACGAGTGACGAGTTGGCGAACACGGCAGCGGGGCTGCCGCATGCCATCGCCTCGAGCGGCGGCAGTCCGAACCCTTCGTACGCCGACGTGAACACGAGGCAGCTCGTGCCGGTGTACAGCGCGACCAGGTCCTCGGGCGTCACATGTCCCGCAAGGCGCGAGCATGCGGCAAGGCCCGCGGCGGCGAGGGCGCCGCGCACCGGCCAGAGAAAGTTGCCCTGTTCGCCGGCGATGACGAGCTCGACGTCGTGTCGCGAGCGCACGCGGCGCACCACGTCGGCCAGCAGCTGGATGCGCTTGCGCGGGTCGAACGCTCCGACCGCTAGCAGAAACGGACGTGTGATCCCAAGACGGTGCCGCACCTCGTCGATCGCCGCCGGTGTTGCGGGCTCGAACATCGGGGCAATGCCCTCGGGCACCACGACCACCCGCGACGGCGGCATGCGGGTCAGGCGCTCCACGTCTCGCGCCGTCGCCTGCGAGACGGCGATGACCCGGTCGGCGCGCGGAAGCAGGCGCCGTGCCAGGGCTCGCGACCGCCGCACCCACGGGTAGTCCCGTGGATAGAGGAAGGGGATGAGGTCGTGCACCGTGACCACGACGGGCACACGGGCCACCACGGGCTGGCCGAACTCGACCCCGTGATAAAGCTCGGGGCGAATCCGCCGCAGCGCCCGCGCGATCAGGAAGGGGTCGGCAGCCGGCTGTAGCGTCGGATGCAGCAGCGCAATCCGTTCGCGGGCGGGCCGGACTCCGTGCAACCCCACCTCGGGCGGGTCGGGTGCCCCGCGGGCGAGCAGCAGCCCGATCTCACCCGCGTCGCCGAGCTCCACCAGCCCGGAGATGAGTCCCCGGGTGTAGGTGCCGATGCCACGGAGCGAGGAGCGGGACTGCAGCGGACGTCCGTCGAGCAGGAGCATCAGCGCGACGGCGCAACCAGCAGCGAAGCCAGGCGATCCATCACGGCGTCCCAGCGATGATTCGCCTCGACGTAGGCGCGGCCGGCCCTGCCCATGCGGTCCGCCGCCGCGGGATCCTCGAGCAGCGACCGCGCGGCTTCGGCCAGCTCCGCGGGGCCGGAGAAGGCGAGGCCGCCGCCGCTCCGCTCCAGCTGTCCACGCAGCACCGGGGAGGCCGCATTGAGCAGACACGGCCGGCCGGCCGCCCACGCCTCGAGCGCGAGCATCGAGAGGCTCTCCATGGGGCTGGGCACGACCACGGCAACCGCCGCCGCCAGCGCGTCGTGCCAGGCCCGGTCGTCGAGATTGCCGGTGGCGACCACTCCCTTCTGCGCCGGCGCAGCGACATGGTCGTGTCCGGCGAGGACGAGGGTGGCGTCAGGGTGCCGCCGGCGCAGCCGCTCGACGGCCGCGAGCATGACGTCGATCCCTTTGCCCGGCGTCGCCCGGCCGCCGTAGACGAGCACCGGGCCCGCGAGGGCGAAGCGAGCCCGGAACCGCTGCGGATCGCCGGACGTGATCTCGACGCCGACCGTGCCGACCGCATGGGGCACGCCGCGTGCGGCGGGGTGCACGCGCTCGACGAGCTCTCTCTCCTCTGGGGTGCCGTACCACAGCCCGTCCGTGGCGCCGATCACCCGGGCGACGGCGGCGAGTCGCAGCGGCCGTTCGTCGTGCGCCGCCGGGATGAGCAGGCGTGGATGCGGCGCGGCCGGCAGGCCGTACAGCGTCGGATAGAAGAGATAGGGGGTGAACAGCGTCGGCATGCCTTCGGCCTGCGCCAGAGCCGCGACGATCCCCGGCGCGTACGGGCCCTGGGCGCGCAGCCAGATCGGCTCGGGACGAATGCGCGAGGGCAGCCGGAAGAACGCGCGCGTGGCCTGGTGAAACGCCGCCGGGCGGCGCCGCCAGCGCACCGGAAAGCGCCGCACCAGGTACCCGGCAGCGGTGCGCTCCTCTCGCGCCAGGTCGCCGCGCCACGTCGCCTCGTCGACCGCGGTGGTGGTGAACACCTCGATGCGCCAGCCACGGGATGCGAGCGCGTCCGCGAGGCGGCGCGCCAGCGACTCCGAGCCGCCGACCACCTCGGTCCCGAATCTCGGGACCACGATGCGGAGCGCCTGCGCCGCCATGCCCGGGGATTCTGCCGGGTACCCCAGCGATCACGGGACCTGGGCCACGGCCGTCGCTACACTGCGGCGAGCGATGGTCCGGGACGAGCAGCTCGCCGAGCGTCTCCGCTCGCACATCCGCGACGTCCCCGACTTCCCCCAACCGGGCGTCGTGTTCCGCGACATCACCGCACTCCTCGCCGATGCGACCGCGTTCGGCGAGGCCGTCGCGGCGATGGCGGGCTCATTTCGCGACGACGCGGTGTCTGCGGTGGCCGGCATCGAATCACGCGGCTTCATCCTCGGCGGCGCCGTGGCCCACGCCCTGGGCGCCGGCTTCATCGCGGTGCGCAAACAGGGGCGCTTGCCGAGAAGCACCATCTCGGAGGCGTACCGGCTGGAGTACGGCGAGGCGGTGCTCGAGGCGCACGCGGACGCGGTCGGCGAGGGCGAGCGCGTCCTCATCGTCGACGACCTGCTGGCCACCGGCGGCACCGCCGCCGCGGCCGCCTCGCTGCTGGACCGCCTCGGCGCTCGCGTCGTGGGGCTCGCGTTCCTCGTGGAGCTCGCCGGTCTCGGCGGTGCCGCCGCACTCGGGTCGAGACGGCACACCTCGCTGGTGGTGCTGTGACGGAGCGGTTGGCTCGCTGCGGGTCAACGCGACAGCCGGCTCTGCAGGCATGATCACGCGGGTGGACTACGACGTCGCGGATCTTGCGCTCGCCGCCGAGGGTGACGGGCTCATCGGCTGGGCCGGCCGGGAGATGCCGGTGCTCGGCCTCATCCGGGAGCGCTTCCAACGGGAGCGTCCCCTCGACGGAATGCGCATCGGCGCCTGCCTGCACGTGACCAGCGAGACGGCAAATCTCGCGATCACGCTCAAGGCCGGAGGCGCGGAGGTGCGGCTCTGTGCGAGCAATCCTCTGTCGACGCAGGATGCGGTGGCGGCAGCGCTCGCGCGTACGCACGGCGTTGCGACATTCGCGGTCAAAGGGGAGGAGTCGCCGCGCTACTACGACCACATCCAGGCGGTGCTCGACGGCCACCCGAACATCACGATGGATGACGGCGCCGACCTCGTCGCCGAGCTGCACAAGGGACGCACCGACCTGCTCGACGGTGTGCTCGCGGGAACCGAGGAGACGACGACCGGCGTGATCCGGCTGCGCGCGATGGCGCGTGCCTCCGCACTTCGCTTCCCGATCATCGCGGTCAACGAGGCGCTGACGAAGCACCTGTTCGACAACCGCTACGGCACCGGCCAGAGCACGCTGGACGGCCTGATCCGGGCCACCAACCTGCTGGTCGCCGGCCGCACCGTCGTGGTGTGTGGCTACGGCTGGTGTGGTCGCGGGCTCGCCAGCCGCGCATCAGGGCTCGGCGCACACGTGGTCGTGACGGAGGTCGATCCCACGCGCGCGCTCGAAGCCGCGATGGATGGCTTCCGTGTCATGCCGCTCACCGCTGCCGCGCCGGAAGCGGATGTGGTCATCACCGTCACCGGTGACATCAACGTGGTGGATCGCGTTCATCTCGAGGCACTCAAGGACGGCGCGATCATCGCCAACAGCGGGCACTTCAACGACGAGATCAACCTGAGCGCGCTGGACGACATGTCGGTGGACGTGAACACCCCGCGCACCTTTGTTCAGTCACACCGCCTCCGCGACGGGCGCACGCTGCATGTGCTCGCCGAGGGCCGGTTGCTGAACCTCGCTGCTGCCGAAGGGCATCCGGCGGCGGTCATGGATATGAGCTTTGCCAACCAGGCGCTGTGCGTCGAGCACGTCGCGCGGCATCACGACGAGCTGGCGATCGGTGTGCATGATGTGCCGCCGCACATCGACTCCGAGGTGGCGCGGCTCAAGCTGGCGGCGATGGGAATCCGCATCGACACGCTCACCAAAGAGCAGGAGCGTTATCTCGCGTCGTGGGAATCAGGGACGTCGTAGGCGCGGGCATGGCGACCAATCCGTACCAACCTTCGATCACCAAGTTGGGCAACGGCGTGAGCCTGCTCTCCGCGCCGTCGGCGAGCCGCAACGTCGGTGTGTTCTTGATCGTGCGCGCGGGCTCCCGCGACGAGACCGCGGACACGTCTGGGCTCGCTCACTACCTGGAGCACATGTTCTTCAAAGGCACGGTGCGACGCCCCAGCACGAAGATCATCTCGCACGAGGTCGACCGGCTCGGCGCGTCGACGAACGCGTACACCGACACCGAGGAGGTGGCGTACTTCGCTGAGGGCCCGGCGAGTGCGCTCGCGGAGCTCGCCGACATCATCACCGACATGCTGAGCCAGCCGCTGTTCGCCGCCGAAGAGGTCGAGCGGGAGCGCAATGTGGTGCTGCAGGAGCTGTCGATGCGGCTCGCCGATCCCGACGGCTGGATCTGGGACCGCATCGGCACCGTCGCGTTCGGCGGTGATCAGCCGATGTCGTGGTCGGCCGCGGGCTTCCCCTCCGTCATCGAGAAGGCGACGCGCGACCAGCTGGTCGCGTACCACAGCTCGTTCTATGCACCGAAGGCGATGTGCCTCGTCATCGCGGGGGGCGCCACGCTGGCACCGGATGACGCGGAGCGGCTGCTGTCGGCGATCCCGCATGCGAAGCCGAGGCCACGCGTGCCAGCGAAATGGGGACAGGGCGAGCGATACACCGCGGACGTCCGTCCCAGGACGGCGGACCAGGAGCCGCAGATCCGCATGGCCTTTGCAGTTCCCGGCATCCCGGCGCTCGACCCCGAGCGCACCGCGCTGTCGGTGATGACGTCGATTCTGGGAGGCGGCATGTCGTCGCGTCTGTTCCAGACCGTGCGCGAGCGCAACGGTCTCGCGTACAGCATCTTCGCGCATCACGAAGGCTTCGAGGATGCGGGACTCTTCGCCATCTCGACGGCGACGCGTCCCAAGGATGCGAGGCGCGCCACGGTGCTGTCGTTTCGGGAGTTTCGCAAGCTCGCGGCGAAGCGGGTGGCACGCGAAGAGCTCGCCGCGGCGAAGTCGGCGATGATCGGCCGCCTGCTGCGCTCCACGGAGACGGCGATGGCGTCGGCTCGCTTCTTCGGCACGCGCTGGCGCGCGGGCCTGCCGCTGGAGACGCCTGACGATCGCGCCGATGCGGTATCGCGGGTCACCGCCGAGGAGGTGCAGCACGCTGCCGAGCGCATCGTCGCCGGCCTTGGTGACGTGCGCCTGGGATTCGTCGGACCGGATGATCGCGGCGACGAGCTGCTCGCCGCCACCGAGGCGACGTCGCGCTGAAGCTGCCTCAGCGCACCGCGCGCAGCAGCGCGGCCGCGATGGACTCGACGTCGGTGTGCGTGAGCCCCTGGTGCACGGGTAGCGACAGGCAGCGCCGTGCGGCCCGCGCGGCAACGGGGGTTTCGTCGCGGTGGACCTGCGGATGGTCACGGTACGCGGCGTGGTCCCAGACGAGCCGCGGGTAGTACACGCCGCACTCGATGCCGTCGCTGCGCATCGCGGCAATCACCATGTCGCGGTCGACCGCCTCCGGCAGCAGGACGGTGTACTGATGCCAGACGTGCGTCCTCCCCTCCGGAACGCGGGGCAGGAGGATGCGCTCGTCGTGTGCGAGCATCGCTGACAGCTGCGCCGCGTGGGCGCGTCGCGCGTCATTGATGGCGGTGAGGCGTTGCAGCTGCGGGATCGCGATGGCCGCGGCCACGTCGGTCATCCGCCAGTTGTCGCCGATGGCGACGTACTCGTAGCGGTCGCGCATCCCCTGGTTGCGCAGCACCCGCAGCGTCGCCGCCTGGTCGTCGTCGTTGGTGGTGATGCATCCGCCCTCACCGGCGGTCACGTTCTTGGTCGCATAGAAGGAGAAGCAGCCCAGCCCGAAGCTGCCCGCAGGCCGGCCGTCGACGCTGGCGCCGTGCGCCTGCGCCGCGTCCTCGACCACGGCGAGGGATCGCCGTCCGGCGATGGCCACCAGCGCCGGCATGTCGCACATCAATCCGTAGAGGTCCACCGGAAGCACGGCGCGCGTGCGCGGCGTCATCACGGCTTCGACGTGTCGCGGATCGAGGGTGAAGTCGTCGCCGATGTCGGCGAAGCGAGCCACCGCGCCGCGGCGGAGGATCGCGTTCAGTGTCGCGGCGAACGTGAACGGCGTGGTGACGACCTCGTCGCCCGGTTCCACGCCGGCGACCTGCAACGCCGCCTCGAGCGCCACCGTCCCGTTGCTCACCGCGACCGCGTGACGCGCGCCCGCCATCGCAGCGCACGCGGACTCGAACCGCGCGACCATCGGTCCCTGGGCCAGCTGCCCGCTGTGCAGCACCGTGAGCACCAGCGCGTCCACGTCGGCGCCGAGCATCGGCTGTGCGATGCGGATGCGCGGCGCGCCGCTCACGCGCGCTCCGCGCCCAGATCGGCTCCCCGTGCTGCGCGCAACCTGCGCCGCAGTGCCAGCAGCCCGCCCGCCATGCGCATCGAGTCGCGCACGGGCGAAACGGTCGAACCGCCGCGGGCGACATACGTGATGGGCAGCTCGACAGGCGTCACGCCGGCTCGCACCGCCCAGCAGATGATCTCTGCGGAGATCAGAAAATCGTCGCAGCGCAGGTGGGGCAGCACGCTCTGCGCGACGGCGCGGTCGAGCAGGATGGTGCCCTGGGAGTCGCGCACATTCAGGCCGACGGTGACGCGGCGCAGGAGACCGAACGCGCCGCTCATGATCCGCCGCTGCAACGGGATGATCGTGTGGGACTGTGGATGCGCCTTCGAGCCGATGGCGAGACGGGGACGGGGCGCGGTGGCGAGGTACGCGTCCAGGTCGGTGAACCCGAACGGCAGGTCCGCCGCGGTGAGCACGAGCACATCTCCCGCCGCCAGCTCGATGCCGCGGCGCAGCGCGTAGCCCATGCCCTTCGCTGATGCGGCCACGCGCACGCCGATCTCCCCGGAGCTCAACTGCTGAGCCAGCTCGACGCACAGCTGCATCGACTCGTCGGTCGAGCCGTTTTCGATCAGCAGCGCCTCGGACCCGGGGAAGTCGCGCAGCCGTGTGACCAGACGCATCGCGCTTTCTCGCAGCACCCCTGCCTGGTTGTGCACCGGCACCACATACGAGATGCGCAATCGCTCGGTCATCGAGGTGGCTCGACGGCTGCGGCGACCTCGTGTGGCGGCAGGATGCTGTCACGCTCGGACTCGCAGTCGACCGTGCCGTCGATGAGAAGCAGGAAGTGGCGCAGCTGCAGGAGCAGCGGCTCGCCGCCATGACGCACGAAGGGAATGTCGACGACGGTCTCCGCGCGGTACGAAGGCAGCGCGCCTCCAATCAGCTCCTGCGCGCGATGGCGGAACACGGTGACGTCCTGCCGAAGCAGGTCCACCTCGTACAGGGCGTGCCCGGTCTCGATGATCTGGCTGCGCACCTTGCGCTGGCTCGCGCGGCTCGCGGACAGCGTGGCGATGCAGCCGGTGTCGAAGGAGAGGATGCAGTCCGCAACCTCCGTCACATCGAGACCGGTGGTGGCAGCCGACGAGACCACCCGAGGATGGGAGGGGCTCGACGCGTACCGCAGCGCCAGGTCGATCTCGTGGATCAACAGGTCGAAGACGACGCTCAGCGTGGTGCGCGGTGTGCGGGGTGAATGGCGCAGCCCGACGATGTGCACCGGGGTCTCGTCCAGCATCGACCGGACCGTCGTGACCGCGGGGTTGAAGCGCTCGACGAATCCGCACATGAGCGGAACATCGCGGCGCCGCGACTCGTCGACCAGTGTGCGGGACTCATCGATCTGAGGCGTGAGGGGTTTTTCCACCAGCAGCGGCTTGCCCAGCGCGAGCAGTGCGATGGCCTGCTGCGCATGGAGCCGAGTCGGCGTCGCGAGCACCACGGCGTCGCACGTGCGCGCTGCGTCGAGCTCGACCGAGAACGCGCATCCAAGCTGCTCCGCGAGCGCTGTCCCCCGCGCCGCGTCGGTGTCGATGATCACACCGAGCTGAGCGCTGCCGGACTCGGCGATGACGCGAGCGTGGTTGCTGCCCATGGCGCCGGCGCCGATGAGCGCGAGACGCGGCGAGGCGCGGCCCATCACGTCTCCACAACGGGTGGCGCGGCCGCAACGAGAGCCTCTGAGTCGATGCCTTCGGCGGCGCGCGAGCGCAACAACGGGACGAGCAGCGCGGCCATGAGGACGACGGTTGCGATGGAGCCCGCGAGGAGGCCGACCTCGACGCGCAGGAACAGTTGCTTGCCGAGGGCGGTGCCGACCACGAAGACGGCCGCACCCGCGATCCATCCGGCCGCCACCCGCACGTACGCACTCAGGGAGATGAGGGCCTGGCTGAGCACCTGCGCGACCATGAAGAGGGTGCAGCTCGCAGCCAGCAGCGCGAAATCGAGATGCCCGAGCTCGAATCCTCCGCCGAACAGAAGGTGGGTGATGAAGGGGCCGAGCGCAGCCAGCGCCACGATGGAGATGGCGCCGAGCCCGGCGACGAAGAGCAGCAGCTGGCCGAGGACGCTGCGGAACTCCCCGTGATGGCCGCGCGCGGCGAGCGCGGACAGCTTCGGGAGCAGCGCGAACTGCACCGCTTGAAACAGGAAGATCGGGACGTACGCAACGATGCGGCTCGTCAGGAACCGGCCCGCGGCCGCTTGCTCCGCGGGCGTCGCGAGGAGCTGGACGGCCACCGTCCCGATGCTCAGCAGGAACTGCGTGAGCACTGAGGCGATGAGCAGGAAGCCCAGCGCGCTGGAGAGCTCCGACCACGCCGCCCGCGGTCCGGGTCGCAGCAGCCCGTGGCGGCCTGCAAGCGCGACGGCAACCGACAGGAACGTACCCGCGACAAGCGCCAGCCCGTACACGCCGGCGGCCGCTGCACCCGCAACGGCGAGTGCGACGCAGAACGCAACGCGCAGCACTCCCTCGGAGCCCAGCAGCAGGCCGTACGGACCGAAGCGTCCGTTGCCCGCGAGGGTGCCACGCGCAAGGTATTCGATGCAGAACGCGAGGAGACCGGCGACCAGCGCCCAGACCAGGACGGTGTCGCCCCGGAACAATCGCGCGGCGATGGGACCGGCTGCGAGCGCGCTGGGCACGATGAGGCAGACGGCGAGGGCGGCACCGGCGACCGATGCGCGCGCGACCAGCGGACGGCCGCCCTCGCCTCGCGTGCGGCGTGCGGCCATGGCGCGTCCCACCTCCTGTTCCAGGGGAAGAAAGAATCCGGGTCCGCAGACGAAGAGCAGCGCCCAGAACGTCGCCAGCGGCGCGTAGCGCACCGGTCCCAGGGCGTGTGCGGCGACCGCGAGAAACCCGTATTGCGTGAGGCCCGCGAGCACGAGGCCCACGCCGATGGAGATCGCGCCCTCGGGAAGCGGATTGCGCCCGACGCGCCGGATCGCGGCGTTCACGGACACGAGTAGCCGATCGGCGTGGATGCGCTGATCAAGGCCGGCGACACCACATCGAACGTGATCCATGGATGTCGCTGGGCGCCCTGAATGAGCCACGTCTGCGCCACGGAGAACGACGCATCGGCGCTGGTCACGCGCATCGGGGTGTCGGCGGTGGCGCCCCCGTCACTGCGCTCCCACCGGAACACGAGCGAGCCCGCACCGCGGACGGGGGCGGACGCCCGCACCGTGAAGCTCGTGCCGCACGTGCCCGCGGCCGGGCTGACGTGCAGCGATACCGTGCCGGTCACCGCCAGCGGGACGTCCGCTGGCGGCTGCGCCCCTCGCGCGGCGCTGATGCCGAGGCCGGCGGCGGCGCCGGCCGCGACCGCGACGAGCGCGATCGCCAGCCGCCCGCCCAGGCGCTTGCCGCTCGCGCGGGGTGAACCGAGCGACGCCGGCGATGCGCGCTCGGTTCACCCCGCGGCGCTCCGGTAGCGGTGCATCGGGTCAGGCGCGGCGGCGCGGCGCAGCACGTTGAGCACCGCACGTCGCTCCGGTCCGACGCCGCCAGGACGAGAGTCGAGCGACGCGCCCAGCAGTCCCGCGGTCAACCTGGCGGTGTTGACGAGGTCGCCGGCGGGGTCCGCCGCCTGGTCGGCATGCAGTGCGGCCGCGACGCCGAACCCGCGAAGACGCACATCGCCGTCCGCCGTGATCACCACCGCCTCGCGGCCTACGCCGCCATGCGCCAAGCCCTCGGTGTGCGCCGCGTTCAAGGCGGCCAGCACACCATCAGCCACCGCGAGCGCGGACGCGGGCGGCAGCACCGCTGACTCCGGGACGAGGTCGCTCAGCGGGACCCCGTCGACCCACTCGGTGACGAGGCGGAGCTGGCCGCCGTCGTCGACGAGGTTGAAGACCGCGACCGCCGATGGGTGACGGAAGGCGGCAGCCGCCTTGCCCGCGGTGGCGAGACGCTCGGTGAACCGCGTGTCGCGAGCGAGCTCTGCGGGGATGTCTTCGAGGATCACCGGCAACCCGGTTGGGAGATACCGAGCCGCGCGCAGCGGACCAAGCAAGCCGCGCCCGACAACGCCGCCGATCGCGTACTCGCTCACGTGCTCATGGGTAGATGCCGCGGACCGCGGTCGCGTCGGCGACACGCTTCACCGCGACGAGGTACGCACCCAGCCGCAGCGAGACACGCTGCGCGTCCGCGTGGTCGCACATCTGGACGAACGCCTTCTTGAGGATGCGTTCGAGCTTGTGGTTGATCTCGCCCTCCTCCCAGAAGAGCGACTGCAGGTCCTGCACCCACTCGAAGTACGACACGGTGACGCCGCCCGCGTTGGCGAGGATGTCGGGCACCACCGTGATGCCGCGCCGCTCCAGGATGACGTCGGCATCCGGGGTGGTGGGGCCGTTGGCAGCTTCGACGACCACACGCGCCTGCAGCCGCCCTGCATTGCGGACGGTGATCTGATTCTCCAGTGCGGCAGGGACGAGCAGGTCGACGGGCAGCTCCAGGAGCGCGCTGTTGCTCACCGGCTCGGTGCGTGGGAAAGCGGCGAGACCGCCCGTCCGGGCGCGAAACTCGAGCAGGTCGTGGATCTCGATGCCATCGTCGCGATAGATTCCGCCGTGTACGTCAGAAACTGCACAGATCTTGAATCCCGCGTCGTGCATCAACAGTGCGGCGACGCTGCCGACATTGCCGAATCCCTGCACCGCGACAGAGGTCCTGTGCGGTTCCATGCCGAGCCGGTTGCACGCCTCGAGCGCGACGATGCAGACACCGCGTCCGGTGGCGCTCGGGCGCCCCTCACTGCCGCCGATGTCGAGCGGTTTCCCGGTCACCACCGCCGGCACGGAGTAGCCGGCCTCCATGGAGATCGTGTCCATGATCCACGCCATGATCTCGCCCGAGGTGTTGACGTCCGGCGCGGGGATGTCGGACTCCGGCCCGATCAGCACGCTGATCTCGCTGGCGAAGCGGCGTGTGAGACGCTCGAGCTCGCGGTGTGACAGCGTCGCCGGGTCGCACACGACGCCACCTTTGGCGCCGCCGAATGGGATGTTCGCCAGCGCGCACTTCCATGTCATCCACATCGCCAGCGCCTTGACCTCGTCGAGGTTCGTGTCGGGATGAAAGCGGATGCCGCCCTTCGCCGGTCCCCGCGTGACGTTGTGCTGCACCCGATACCCTTCGAAGACGCGCAGCCCTCCGCCGTCGAGCTTCACCGGGAAGCGCACGATGAGCTCGCGCCGTACCTCACGGAGCACGGCGCGAAGGCCGGGCGAGAGGTTGAGGATGTCCGCGGCGTTGTCGAACTGCCGCTGGGCGTTGAGCCATGGATTCTCGGCACCGAGCGACGGCGCGGCCGCGATGGTCACGGCCCGAGCCTACCAGGGCTGATCGCTGCTGGAACGTATACTCGCGCGGTGCCGGTCGAGATCGACGCTACCCCGGAAAACGCATACGCCGCCGTGCGCGACGGGCGTGCTGTGCTGGTCGACGTGCGCGAAGCTTGGGAGAGCGACCAGATGCGCATCCCCGGTGCGCTGCTCATTCCGCTCGGGGAGATACCCGATAGGCTTGCCGAGATACCCGAGGACCGCGACGTGTATCTGCACTGCCGCCTCGGAGGTCGCAGCACCAAGGCGGCCGAGTTTCTCCGCGAGCACGGCCGGGCGCGAGCGTTCAACATCGCCGGCGGCATCGACGCCTGGAAGGAGGCCGGACTGCCCGTCACGGAGTAGACGTGGTTCGGCGCGGTGCCGGAACCGTCAGCCGATGACGAAGTTCGTGGTGCCGACCGCCGCGCCGTTCATCGCCGCGGTCACTGTGTACGTCCCCGGATCGAAGTCGCCCGATGGCGCGGCAATGGGCACGACCGCGGCGCTGCCGGCGGCGAGCACGAACGTGCGAGCGACGAAATGCGTGCGGGGTGCAGTGCTGTCCGCCTGCAGTGCGACAGAGAAGGTGAGGACCGGCGATGGCACTGCATGTGCCATGCGGACCGCGACGTAGACCGTCGTGGTCCCGTCGGGGAAGCGCGTGGTCGGGGCGGAGGCCGGCGTGCCCGCCGCCGCCGGCCCGGTGACCGGGACGAGCAGCGCGGCGACAGGCTTGGCAGGCTTCGGTGACGGACCGGCCGGCGCGGTGGCCAGGTGGATCCACTTCGCGGTCGCGAGGCCGAACACGACCAGCGCCACCAGCGCGACGGCGGCCGCCGCGAGCACCGGCCAGTGGCGCCGCTCGGGGTAGGTGTGGAACTCGCGATGCGGAGCGGGTGCCGGCGGTGCCCGGCGCGGCGGTGCCGGCGCCTCCGGAAGCGGCTGCATCGCTGCGTCGAAGCTCCATGGGCGCGGCAGCGTCGATGGGGCCCCCATCGAAGGCTCCGGCGCCGGCGGCGCTTCGGTGGGTGCGGAAGGCGCGAGCTCGTCGACGAGTGGGCGCATGTCGTCGAACACGCGATGGAGCTCTGCGTCGAGGCGGTGTGCGCTATCGGGCATGAGCGGTCACCATCGATCGAGGAGCGGTCGCCGGTGTCCGGTCGGGCGCGGCGGCGGCCAGGGCCAGCCGGACCGCCCACGCGAAACTGGCCAGCAGCGTGAGGGCAACCAGGCTGGTCACGCGTTGTCCGGGGAACGGGACCAGCGTGCTGGCGGTGAACACCGCGGCGACCGTGGCGCCGGCCATGGGTCGCCGGCGAGCGAGCACGACCGCCGGCACCGCCAGGAGCATCAGGCTGTAGTCGCCCAGGTGCGGGCTCAGCGCCACCGAGGCAGCGAGGCCGACGGCGAGGGCCTCGGCCGGGTGGGCGCGCAGCCGTTTGCGCTGCCACGCCATCGCGGCCACCGCGAGCGCAGCCCCGGCGGCCGCCGCGACCCAGCCCGCGGCGTCGCTGCCGAGTGGTCGTGCGAAAAGCTCGGGAAGCGTGTTGCCCTGGGCATTCAGCTGGTGGTAGGTCGCGGTCCCCACGGCGCCCACCACGTCCAGAACGTGCGAGGTTCCGACGAGCAGCAGCCCTCCCACGGCGACGGCCGCTCCGCCCGCCAGAACCGGTACCGAGGTCCGCCATTGCGAGCTCAGGAGCAGCGCCGGCACCGCCAACCAGAGAAGCTGGGGCTTCAGCAGCAGCGGAGCCAGCAGGATCCCGGCCCACCACGGATGCCTGCGCTCCAGCAGGAGCAGGGAGGCGGTCGCGCACAGCAGGAGGATCCCGTCGATCTGCCCGAGGAGGATGCCGGTGGCTGCGCCGAGCGAGAACACGAAGGCGACCACGACGCCGCCCGCGATCGGCATCCCGGTCGCCGGGCGGAGGTAGCGGATGAGCAGCGTGGCTGCGACGGCCATCGCAGCCACACCGGCCAGCACCAGGATGTCTGTGCCGGTCTGCAGCGGGAGCGCGGCGAGCGGCTGGAGCAGCCAGGCAAGCACGGCAGGGCTGACGAACGGAATCGGAAAGGCCGATCCCGGCGGCGGCGTGTAGCCGAGCAGCGCGCTCTGCGCCGCGGCCAGGTGTGCCGGGCAGTACACGCAGTGCGATCCGGCGGCCACCAGACGCGCCGCCGACGCCATGCCGAGATAGTCCACAGCGGTGCCGCCGCCCAGGCTCTCGTGCAGAGCGATCAGCGTCCTGACGACGAGAAACCCACCGGCGATGGCAACCGCGGCGTATGCCATGGGTCTTGCCCATCGCCACGTCCAGCCCATCGGGCTGAACCTAGCAGCGGGGTGGCGGCCGCTACGCCGCCGTTCGCGATTCGTGACGTTCGTAACATCCGCCCGTGCACGACCCGGCCTCGCTGCGGACGCTCGCCCCGATCGCCGGTTTCCTCACGCTGCTGGAGCTGGGCGTGGGCACCGTCGTCGCGGCCTACGCGATCGATCTGATCGGCCGGGTCGGGCGCGGGTTCGTCGGGTCGACGGCGGTCATCTGCGCCATGGTCACGGGGGCAGCGCTGGTCATCGGAATCAACCTGCCGACCGACATCACGCTCCTCACCGGCACCATCGATGCCGGCGCGCTCGCCTCGCTGGTGCACTGGGGACTTGGTCTGATCGGCGCGCTGCTCATCTTCGCGTTCATGTGCGCGGTCGGCACCGACCCGGCGCGACGCGTGGTCGGCGGCGCCACCCTGGCCGTCGGCGGGGTGGTCCTGGGCAAGGCTGCAGCTGCGTTCGGTCCCGCGCTCGGAGGCTGGTTTCCCGCGCTTGCGGTGTTCGTGCCCGCCGCGCTGCTGGCGGGGACCGCCCTCGGTGGGATGCTGCTCGGCCACTGGTATCTCGTCGCGCCGAGCCTGTCGTTTCGCCCGCTGCGCCTGATGGTCAACCTCGTCTTCGGCGCGGTCGCGGTGCAGGCGGTCGTGCTGGTCGTCGCGCTGTCGACGGCGTCCGCGGCCACCCGCGACGCATTACTACGCTCGAGCGATGCGCTCCCGTTCTGGCTGCTCGTGGTGGGCGCCGGTCTCGTCTTCACGACCGGGGTGGCTTTGCTGATCCGCCACTTTGCGCGCATCCGCGCCAATCAACCAGCGACCGCGATGCTGTACGTGCTCATCATCAGCGTCGTGATGGGTGTGGTCCCGGCGCACCTGTTGTTCTTCATCACCGGCGCACCCGTGTAGCGACTAGTCCTGGCGCTCCCCAACCACGAGAAGCGACTGACCGAAGGGCGGTCGCCAGCGACGTTCGAGCACACGCGTTGCCGGCAGGATCAGGCGGTCGTGCACTCGTATCGACAAGGTGCCT
>VBGJ01000110.1 GCA_005880445.1 Chloroflexota bacterium
GAGGATCGCGAGCACCCGTCACCGCCGGTCCGTCGCGATCCGCGTTGACGCGCATGGTCCGGAGCTTGAGGATTTGAAAGGGCTGTCCATCACGACCCACGCGCGCGCCTCGATAAAAGACAGGCCCCGGAGACTCGAGCTTGACCGCGAGGGCGGCGATTGCCAACACCGGCGACGTGACCGCGAGGCCGGCTAGCGCCACGACGATGTCAAACGTGCGCTTCATCGCTGCCCGGATCGTAGACGCCGCGCTTGCGGGCCGCTGCGGTTAGGCTGGGCGCGCACCATTGAGCGCTGATCCGCGGTCGAATCGAGGTCTGCTTCGATCCGGCACCCTAACCCTGGCTAGCCGCCTCGTAGTCTTCTTGCTCTCGCTGGTTGCAGGGATCATCCTGGCTCGCACGCTTGGACCCGGCGGTCGAGGGCAGTACGCGCTGGCTTTGCTCGGTCCTTCGCTCATCGTCCTGGTCGCCAACCTGGGCGTCAGCAACGCGCTCACGTACCACCTCGCCAGGCGCACGTTCCAGGTCGACCAGCTGATCGGCCAGGTCATCCCCCTGGCGTTGATCCTCGGAGGAATCGCAACGGCGGTGTTCATTGTCGTGATCGCTCTGTTCGGCCGTGGGCTGCTGCCCGGAGTCCCTCTCAACCTCGTGTTCATCGCGGCGGCTTCCGTCCCGCTCGCCCTCTTTTTCTACTTCTCGCTTTCTTTCAGCCAGGGCCTCGAAAAATTCGCGGCGTTCAACAGCCTTTACATGGTGAACGCGGCCGCGCTGGTGGTTTTTCTCGTGCCCCTGTTCGTCCTGCGCGGGAACGTCACCGTCGCTGTCGCGGCGTGGTCACTGAGCTGGATTCCCACCGCGGGTTTGGGCCTGTTGTTTCTCGCTCGGTGGGGGAGGCTCAATTTCGGCCTGGATCCCGCGGTGTCCAGGACGCTGTTGCGATTCGGGATCGTCGGGTACGCCAGCTTCCTCACCACCTTTCTCAACTTTCGTCTGGACACATTCCTCGTCAACCTCTTCGCGAACGCCTCCCAGGTCGGGTTTTACGCAGTTGCCGTGAGCCTCGCCGAAACCATCTGGTACATCTCGACCTCGGCCACGACGGTGCTGACGCCCAGGGTTGCCGCCGGTGAATCGACCGAATCGGATGCGACCACGGGACTCGTGAGCCGCGCGGTTGTGGGCATGTCCTTCATCGCCGCGATTGTGTTGGCGCTCGTGGCTCCGCTTCTGGTCCAGGTCCTCTTTGGAACCGCCTTCCAGCCGAGCGTGGTCGCGGTCTGGCTGCTGCTTCCTGGCATCGTCGCCCTCAGCAACGCGCGGGTGCTGGCGGGCTACTTGCTGGGAAGAAACCGCCAGCAGGTCGATCTCGCGGCGTCACTTGCCGGCCTGGTCGTGACGGTTGCGCTCGACCTGCTTCTGATTCCGCGCTACGGGTTCGCGGGTGCGGCGATCGCGTCCTCCATCGCGTACGCGACCACCCTGGCGGTGGACCTGGCGTGGGTGGTTCGCCATTCGACGCTGACCGTCAAAGACCTGCTTCTCCCGACGCCGGCCGACGTCCGCGTGACAGTCAGGCGGGCGAAGGGCGTGCTGGTCGAGCTGCGACAGGGTCGCTGGTGAGCCGGCCCGCAATGAGCCCGATCGCGAGAGTCAGGTAGAGGCTGCTGAAGGCGACGCCCCCGAGCAAAAAGCTCTCGAACGTCATTGCCGGCACCAGACCGCAAACCGATGCGACCAGCGCGAGGTGGACCGAATCTCGATCGCCCGTGGCCCCACGCAGCCCACGCCAGACCCTCCATGCCACCGCGCCCAGCACCGCGAGCAAGAAGGCAAGCCCCGGAATGCCCATTTCGACTCCGGTTCGAAGCCACGTGCTGTGGGACGTGAGGCCGTGGATGCGGGCACCGGCGACTGCCAGATACGGGTCGATCGCGGACACGTCAGTCCCAGGCCCGAAACCGAACACGGGCCGTTTTTGGATTGCGTAGAGGGATGCCCGCCACAGGTACTCGCGGTCGCTCAGCCCGGTCCCGCCTCGAATGGGCGTCTCATCGTTGCCTGGGGCGCAGTTCGCGGTGCACGTGCTCGGCCGGACCGCGTTGACCCCGGCCGCGTTGATGAGGACCAGCACGAATGAAAGGGCCAAAGACGCGCAGAGAATCGCCGCCGTGGCTGATTTCAGCGTCGCCGCCCGGGCCAGGACCGCAAACGCACCGGTCGAAACAATGGCGGCGAGCCATGCCGTCCGGTCGAGCGTCAGAAGGATGGCCGGCACCAAAAAAGCCACGGCCAGACGGGCCGCAAGTAGTGGGCGGCCGGTGAGCGTGGCGCTCCATCCGAGCAGCGCCACGACGCCGACGACCATCACCATGCTGGCTTCGAGCGGGGCCAGGTACGCGCCTGAGGAACGGTTGAAGAACAGCCCGGTCGGCTGTCCGCCCAGGGTGAGGTCCACGTACTGGACGTCGCCCACGGGGCGGCCGAAAACATTGATGTTTCCGACGACCAGCACCAAGTAGACCGAGACGCCGACCAGAACTCCGAGCACTCCCAGCGCCGCAAGCAGGGGTTGAGCTGCGGGACGGCCGAGAAACACCTTCGGGATCGCCCCGAAGGCAAGTGCGCAGACGCCGACCATGCCGGCGAGGTAAAGAGCGCTGACCCGGGGGTCGGTTGACGTCAACGTCGCCACCGCCGCCCAGGCGAGGTACAGGCCGACCGCCACCAGCACCGGCTGTGCCGACAGCCCGCTCACGCGGCGAGTCCTCCAGGCCGCCAACCCGACGCGGAGGCCCAGCGCCCCGCCGGTAACAGCGACCGGCATGTAGTGCGTCGCGTCCGTGACGAGCCCGCTCGGGACCAGTGCGCTGGAGACCAACAACCCGGAGACCAGCGCGACCGGATGCAATTGCCGCGTCACCTTTTCGAGGACCAGGGCGAGTGCCGCCGCGGCCAACCAGCCCAACGCGGTGCGCGTGGTCGCGCCAACGAGCACCGGCAGCCAGGAGGTGACCGCGATCGCGATCACGGCGCCGGCGAATCGCGCTGGACCCGGACGGCTGAGGGTGGCCTCGCCTGTCGGATCGGCTGCTGTCGCGCGCACGGGGCACCAGTATTTCAGGCGGGCGCGGTCACCTGTCGCAGCAAATCGCCAAACCTCTGCGCAATCGTCCCTCGCTCGAAATGCTCGATCACGTATCGCCGACCGCTCGCACCAAGCGCAGCCGCTTGATCCGGATTCCGCGGCCTCTCCCCACAGCGCGGCCACGATTGGACGAGCGGCCGCCATCGACTCGAACATCTTCGAGGGCAGCGCCGCTTTGAAAAGGTCGAGTCGCTTCAGCGGGATGATCGAGGCATACGCGACGTTGAGGAGGGCAGGCATTTCCGATTTAGGTTGGTTCGGGAGAAACCGCACGTTGGAGATTTTTTCGGCTGTGGCCTTTTGCATCAGTACCTCTTTCTCGGCGCCCTCACCTGCAAGGACATAGAGCACATCGGGATTCGTCGTCAGCTTGGCCGCTTCGAGGACGACGTCCAGTCCCTGAGCCAGGCCGTGGGTGCCTGCGTACAGGAAGACCTTGTGGCCGTCGAGGCCGAACCGCCGCGCCATCGCGTCATCTGGAGGCGCGGGCTGATATGCCTTGGTGTCGACGCCATTGGTCAGTAGAAAAAGCTTCGAGCGAGGTACGCCGCGCGCGGCGAGCCTCTCCAGGATGCCGGGGGTGACGACGCTGACCCGCGTCGCTCGGCTGTACAGGTGCCACTCCAGTCGTTCGGCGAGCCAGATTGCTAGCGGGTTCCGCAGCGCGCCGAGGTCGACGGCCGACTGAGGCCAGATATCGCTGACGTTGAACACAAACGGTGCGCCCTTGAGCCGGTTGTAGGCGAGCGCGGCCAGGCCGATGAGCAGCGGCGGCGACTCGACGAAGATGACGTCCACCGGCCCGACCTTGCGGATCGCGCGCAAGCTCGAGATCGCGAACGACAGATGGTTGAGGATCCGCCTGGCAAATCCGCGATTGCGTGCCGCGTACACCCACGTCCTCAGCACCCGGACGCCGTCGAGACGCTCCTCCATGAAGCCGCGGCCCGCGTAGGCCGGCGGGATGACGCCGGTCGGGTAGTTCGGGAAACCTGTCACGACGGTGACCTCATAACCGGCCGCGCTGAGACGCGTCGCCGACTCAAACAATCTCGCCTGCGGAGCGCCGACCTCAGGAGGAAAGTAATGCGTGAGAAAGACGACGCGAAGATTCGACTTGGCCACGCTCATGCGCGGCCAATGCTAGAGGCTAGACTCGTCCGCA
>VBGJ01000111.1 GCA_005880445.1 Chloroflexota bacterium
GCAATGGCACTGGGCCGTGGTGCTCACGCTCCTGGCTGCGTACGCGATGTTGGTGATGGCGGAGTCGGCGACGCTGACTGCGGGCCTGGTCGCGGCGTCTCCGCCACAGCTGCGCGGATCGGCCATGGGCCTCTACTCGCTCGCCGGTTTCGGCGGCGGCATGCTCGGCCCGGTGATCTTCGGCGCGGCGCTCGACGCGGCTGGAGGCGCAGCGAGCACGGCCGCGTGGGTTGCGGCGTACGCGGCGATCGGCTGCGGCTGCCTCGCTGCGCCCGTGGTGGCGCGGTGGTTCGCAGGGCGCGGCACGAGTGGCTGAATTCGCCCCATCCGTGCGAGAGTCCGGGTCGCGGACTTCGCAGGGGAGGTCGTGTGGGAGACGGCATCGGGCCGACGACCCCGTCCGACACGGCCGGCGCCCTTCCCCAGCTTGGCGAGCGCTACCGCATCGAGAAAGAGCTCGGCCGCGGAGGCATGGGCAGGGTCTTCGCGGCGCACGATGTGAAGCTCATGCGCGAGGTCGCGATCAAGATGCTGGCGCCGGGAACGCGCGACGCGAACGCCTTGCTACGATTCGAACAGGAGGCGCGCGCCGCCGCCGCTCTCGATCATCCGAACATCATCGCCATCTACGACATCGGACACCACGAGAGCGGGCCGTACATCGTCTCCGAGTTGCTGCGTGGAACGACCCTGCGTGAGCGGATGTCGGGGAATCGCCTTCCGGTCCGCGAGGTCCTCGCCTACGCGGTGCAGATCGCGAAGGGCCTGGCCGCTGCGCACGATAAGGGCGTGATCCACCGCGACCTGAAGCCGGAGAACCTGTTCGTCACGCCGGATGGACGGATCAAGATCCTCGATTTCGGGATCGCCAAAGTGATCGCGCCGCCGGCCGCGTCGGCGCGCGCCACCCGGACCGGCGCCGTTCTCGGCACGGTCGGATACATGTCGCCCGAGCAGGTGCGCGGCAGGAGCGCGGACCATCGTTCCGACATCTTCAGCTTCGGCGTGGTCCTCCACGAAATGCTCGCCGGCCGGAATGCCTTCTCGCGCGCGACGGAGGCCGAGACCGGCCGCGCGATCCTCGAAGAACCGCCCGCGGAGCTCCCTGCGAACCTGCCGGGAAGGGTCGTCCACGTCGTGCAGCATTGTCTGGAGAAGGATCCCGCGCGGCGCTTCCAGTCGGCGCACGATCTCGCCGCCGACCTCGAGTCGGTGCCGATCCGGCCTCCGCGGAGAAGGCGCGTGGTCCTTTCGCTGACCGGCGCTGCAGTCATTCTCGTGCTGGCAGGCGCGGCATTGCTTCGGCGTGCGCTACCCGGGCATGGCGGACAGCGAATCCGCACCCTCGCGGTCCTGCCGCTCGCGAACCTCTCCCGCAATCCCGAGCAGGAGTATTTCGTCGACGGGATGACCGACGAGCTCATTGCCGAGCTGGCGCAGATCGGCGATCTCCGGGTGATCTCGCGCACCTCCTCGATGCGCTACAAAGGCGTCTCGAAGCCCCTGCGCGAAGTGGTGGACGAGCTCGGGGTGGACGCCGTGATCGAAGGCTCGGTCGAGCGTTCAGGGGACGCGGTGCGCATCAACGTGCAGCTGGTCAATGCGCGCACCGATACCCATTTGTGGGCGCGAAGCTACAAGCGCGAGCTCCGCGACGTGCTGGCGATCCAGGACGAGGTCGCCCGCGCCGTCGCGGAGGAAGTGCATCCGCGGCTCAGCGCCAGCGAGCGCGCCCGATTCGAGCATTCGCGGCCCGTCAATCCCGCGGCGTTCGAGGCGTACCTCAAGGGCCTCTACCACTGGAACTTCCACACCGGTGGCGAGCTGCAGAAAGCGATCGCTGAATACGAGCGCGCGCGTCAGCTCGACCCGGACTATGCGCTCGCGTACGTCGGTCTCTCCGACGCGTACCACATCCTTCCCTTCAACTCCGACGTCCCCCCGCAAGAGTGGCTTCCGCGCGCCAAAGAGGCCGCGCTCAAGGCGATCCAATTGCAGCCCGAACAGAGCGAGGCGCACGCGTCCCTCGCTTTCGTTCTCGCCTTGTACGATTGGGACTGGGGCGGCGCCGAACGTGAGTACAGGCGGGCGATCGAGCTGAACCCTAACAATTCCGCGGCGAAAGCGTTCTACTCGATGGTGCTCTCGCTGCAGGGGAAGCACTCCGAGGCCACGGTCGAGGGAGAGCGCGCCCGGGAGCTCGATCCCGTTTCCGCGGCCGTCGGGCTGCACATCGGACGGATCTACTTCTTCGCGCGCCAGTACGAGCGCGCCGAGCAGTCATTTCTCCGCTCGATCGAGGTCAATCCGAATTTCTGGCCGCTGCATCTCTTCCTCGGACAACTCTACGAAGCGCAGGGCCGGTACCCGGAGGCCCTCTCGGAGTTGCGCAAGGCGCAGGGACCCACGCTCGCCGCGACGGCCTCGATGGCGCGTGTCCATGCCGTATCCGGCCGCCGGACCGAGGCCCGGCAAATCCTGTCGGACCTGATAGCGCGCACCAAGCGCGGTTATCTTCCGCCGTCGTACGTCGCACGGATCTACGCGGGCCTCGGCGAGAAGGACGAGGCGTTTTCTTGGCTGGACAGGGCACTTGCAGTCCGCGATGCCCACCTCGGGCTCGTTGGCGCGGAGCCCGCCTTCGATCCCCTCCGGTCCGATGCGCGCTTCGCTGCTCTCCTCCGCCGGCTGAATCTCATGCCGTGAGACGCTGGAAATGCCGGGCGCGGCAGCCCGTACGGACCGGACATGATCCCCTCCTTCCGATGCCGTCGCGCCCTGCCTGTCCGCATCGCCTGCGTTTCCGCTCTCGCCGCCTCTACCGTCCAGGCGGCGTCTTTGGACCGCGCTCTGCGCGACGCCGAGGGCAAAGGGGAGTTCCCAAAGCTCACCAGCGTGCTCGTGCTCGAGGACGGCAAGACCACGTACGAGGGCTACTTCGGTGGAACGGACGCCGAGACGCTGCAGGATACGCGCTCGGCGACGAAGTCCATCACTTCCCTCGCCGCCGGCATCGCCGTCGCCGAGGGCAAGATCC
>VBGJ01000006.1:0-5109 GCA_005880445.1 Chloroflexota bacterium
GGCTACGTCGCCATGGCGCCCGACCTCTACGCACGCATCGAGCCGGGCATCGACTACGACGAGCGCGAGGCTGACAGCCTTGGCAAGGCGTTTGCCGCGATGCAGCGCCTCGACGTTCCGCGCGCGGTCGACGACACTGTCGCGGCGCTCGCGCATCTGCGCACGCTCCCGGAGGTGACAGGACACCGGGCAGGGATCATCGGCTTCTGCCTCGGAGGAGGCATCGCCTATTTCACCGCCGCGAAGGCCGAGCCCGACGTCGCCGTTTGCTACTACGGCTCAGCGATTCCGGGTGCGCTCGAGCTCGCACCGTCCATTCACTGCCCCATCCTCTTTCACTTCGGCGAGGCAGACGAATACATCAGCGCCGAACAACGTGCCGCGGTCGGCGCCGCGTTCGCTGAAACGCCGGGTGCGGAGTTGCATCTCTATCCAGGCGCGCATCACGCGTTCGACAACCACAACGCGGCGATGTTCCACCACGCCGAGGCCGCCGCCCGCGCCTGGGAGCGGACGGTCGCGTTTCTGCGGCGCGAGCTGCCCGTCTAACCGCGCCGGCGCCTACGATCCATCGCGGAACTCGACCAGACCGCCGAGCACGCCGACGTATGCGGCGCCGTCCGGTGCGAGGCTCACCGGCGCGTAGTTGTTGTTGTACCCGAGGCCCACGCCGGCAAGCCGCGAGAACACCGTCGCACCGCTGCGAAAGCTGATCGCGGTCAGGTACCAGGGGTCTGCTCCCGATGGCGGATTGGGCGTCGGACTGCAGCAGTCAGGTGGCTTGGTATACGTGTAGACGAGACCGGTCGCGAGCGACAGCTTGGCCACCACCGACGGCGCGCGCGCCATGCTCAGCCAGCGCACCATGCAGCCACCGCGCGGATTCACGTCGACGCGTTCCATGCCCGGGTAGGTCACCGCGCCACCGCTGGTCGCGCCCGGTCCGCTGTATCCGTAGTTGTTCTCCACGATCATCTGTGTGGCCGTTCCGATCAGCGAGTTGTCGGTGTCGCTCGCGTACATCGACGGCGAACCGGGCGGTAGCGTGAACGCGGCGGTGTCGAACACCGGTTGCTTGCACACGACTGCGCCGGTGTCGCGTTGGTAGACGACGATGTCCATCGGGTCTGCGTTGTCGGTGATGGATACGAAAGTGCTGCCCATGAGCGTCGGTGTGGTGCCCGATCCCTGGTCGACCTGTCCCGGCTTCTGCACGTTGGTGCGGTCGTAGAACCGCTGCCACGTCACCGCCGGTGAGCCGGTGGCCGAGGCGTGGAAGCGGTACATCGCGGTCTCCGAGACGATGTAGACGCCACCACCGCTCGCCGGATCCACGGCGAACGAGTTCTCGATCTCCGCGGTGGCCTTGCCGGCCGGCAGACGTCCGGCTTCGAGCGGTGCCAGGTCGATGCACTGCACCGTGCTGCTGGTCGGATCGACGGTGCCGACCCAACCGTTGAACGACGTGAACCACAGACGCCCGGTCGAGTCGGGGAGCGCCGACGTGATCTTGTCGAGCATCGGGCAGCTCGCGGTCAGGTCGTAGTCGGCGACCTTGGCGAACCCCGGCGAGCCGATCTCCGCGATGACAAAGATGTGCCGGGTCGTGGTGCCCACCACGGCGCGGTCCAAGTTGTCGAGATAGAAGTAGCCGCCGGCGGAGAAGTCGTTGAAGGGGCTGGGGCTCGGCTGACGCGGAGGCAAGGCGAAAACGGCGAGCATCGCGAGGGTGCGCTGATCCATGAGCACCAGGTTCACGTTGCTCGAGGTGCCGATCACCGCTGACGGGGTGAGACCGACGCACACCGAGACGATGCGTCCCGCACCGTCGAATGCGATGCTGCCGCACTCCGTCCCCGGCACCAGATAGGTCGAGCTCACACCGGTGTTTCGGCCCAGCGGGCCGGCGCCGGCGTACGTGTCGCTCATGTAGGCGTCGTCGTGCACGTTGCTGCGCCCGTTGGCGGCCATGAATCCCGACTGCGGGACGCTCGGAGCTGCGACGGCGTGAGCCTGCGCGGTCATGCCGGTGAACGCAGGGAAGTCGGCTGTTCTCGGGTCGGTGGGAATGGGAGTCGGCGAGCTCTGCGCTGACGACCCGGCGGGCGCCGCGATGGCCGCCACGACGACGACCGCGAGAGCGACGGCGCGAGGCCACCGCCGGAGCGGCACCCCCCGGAAGCATCCCTTCACTGCGGCGCCAAGGGTAGCGCGGAGGACCGAGCGCGTGAAGCGCTCAGCCCTTGATGCGATAGCGCTCCAACAGGCCCTTCGCGATGATCAGGCGCTGGATCTCGTTGGTGCCCTCTCCGATGACGAGCATGGGCGCGTCGCGGTACAGGCGCTCGACCTGGAACTCCTTCGAGAACCCGTACCCGCCGTGCACACGCAGCGCCTCGGCGACGACCTCGAAACAGGTCTCCGTGGCGAACAGCTTGGCCATGCCGCACTCGATGTCGGCCCGCTCCCCGGCGTCTTTCTTGCGCGCCGCATAATTCGTCAAGAGGCGCGCGGCCTCGATCTTCGTCGCCATGTCGGCGAGCTTGAACTGGATCGCCTGGTGCTGCCCGATGGGCACGCCGAACGCGTGTCGCTGCTGCGCGTATTCGATGGACAGCTCGAACGCGCGTTGAGCCACGCCGACGCCGCGCGCGGCGACATTGACGCGCCCCACCTCGATGGCGGCCATCATCTGCTTGAAGCCCTGGCCCTCGGCGCCGCCGAGCAGGTTGGCCGCCGGCTGCCGGTTGTTTTCAAAGACGAGCTCGGTTGTTTCGACGCCCTTGTATCCGAGCTTGTCGATCTTCCGCGTCGAGACGAAGCCGGGATACTGCTTCTCCGCGAGGATGCACGACATGCCGCGATACGACGGCTGCGCGTCCGGATCCGTCTTCACCAGCGTGGCCACGACCGTGGAGTGCTCGCCGTTGGTGGCCCACATCTTGGTGCCGTTGATGACATATTCGCCGTCGTCGCGAATGGCGCGCGTCTGGATCGCCTGCACGTCGGAGCCGCAGTTCGGCTCGCTCATGGAGAACCCACCGTGGTACTCACCCGTCGCCATCTTCGGAAGGAAGCGCTGCCTCTGTTCGTCTGTGCCGAAGTTCTCGATGAGAAACGAGACGATGAAGTGCGTGTTGATGATGCCGGTGATCGACATCCAGCCGCGTGCGATCTCCTCGCACACCATGGCATACGTCGTGTAATCGAGCCCGCTTCCCCCGTACTGCTCTGGGATGGCAAAGCCGAAGAAGCCGAGCTCCTTCATCTGGCGCACGATGTCGTCGGGATAGACGTCGTCGTGCTCCAGTTGATGAGCCACCGGGATGATCTCTCGCTCGACAAAGTCGCGGACCATGCCGACGATCTCGCGCTGTTCGGTGCTCATCTCGAGGGCCATGCGCGGCAGTCTACTCGCGCGTTCGGCGCGGTCCGGTCTATAGTCAGGCCATGCCCGAACGGCCGTTCGCGCCCCGGTCGCGCGCGTGAGCGCCATCGCGGAGTCGCTGCCCCAGCCGTTGTCGTGCGACATCCACTGTCTCGACTGCGTCGCCTTCCTGCGCCGTCTGCCTGACGCATCGGTGGATGTGATCGTCACCGACCCGGCGTACTCCGGGATGAACCAGCACATGCGCTTCGGACACGGGCGCATCGTCGGCAGCTACGGAAAGCCCGGAAATGGCCGCTGGTTCACCGAGTTCCACGACGACCCGGACACGTACCGGGCATTCCTGGCCGAGTGCCGGCGCGTGCTCAAACCGAACCGACACATCTACATCATGTTCGACAGCTTCTCGCTGCTCTCCCTCGGTGGCCTCGTGCGCGAGTTCTTCGACGTCAAGTGCCTGATCGTGTGGGACAAGGTCGCGATCGGCATGGGTCACTACTTTCGCCGCCGTCACGAGCACGTGGTATTTGCTGCAAAGGGAAACCGGAAGCTGTCACGGCGTGATCTGCCCGACGTGTGGACCGTGCCGCGCATCCGCCGCGCCGCGTACCCGACCCAAAAGCCGGTGGCGCTGTTCGATCTGATGCTGGCCGGCAGCGCCGAACCGGGCTACGTCGTGTGCGATCCCTTCACCGGCAGCGGATCGTCCGCCGTGGCGGCCCTTCGGCAGGGGTGCAGCTTCATCGGCAGCGACATCGACCCGCGCGCCGTGCAGCTTGCGCTGGAGCGATGCAGAACATTCGTGTCACGCGGCGTCGACCCCCTGGAACCGAGAGCCGGCGTCAGCCGGCTGCGGCAGCGTCCTGCGCGGGCGACGGGCTGAGCCCAGCCGCCACACCGCGCGCGTAAAACTGCTGCGCCATCTTGCGCGACGCCTCGTCGATCATCTCGTCGCCCAGCATCACCGCGCCCTTGCGCTCGACCTCCGTCGCGTGCCGGTACGCGTCGAGAATGCGAACCGCCTTGTCGAAGTCCTCCTGCGACGGCGTGAACACCTCGTTGGCGGGCTCGATCTGCCCTGGATGCAGCACCCACTTCCCGTCATAGCCGAGCGCGGCGGCACGCGACGCTGCGGCGCGAAATCCCTCGATGTCGCGGATGAGGAGATACGGGCCGTCGATCACCTGGATGCCCGCGGCTCGCGCCGCCACCGCGAGCTTGAACAAGACGTAGTGGAAGATGTCGCCCGGGTAGTTGTACGTGTTGCCGACCGTCAGCGATGGCAGCTGCAGCGACGCCGAGAAATCCGCAGGCCCGTACGTCAGCGTCTCCAACCGGTCGCTGGCGAAGGCGATCTCCTCGGCGCGCATGAGCCCTTCGGCATCCTCGATCTGCGCCTCGATGCCGATCGTTCGGTCGAGTCCGAGCGTTTCTTCGAGCTGGAGGAGCGCGCGGTCGACGAACGCGACATCGCCCGCGTTGCGCACCTTCGGGACCATGATGCAGTCAACGATGTCGCCTGCCTCGCTGACGACTTCGCGCAGGTCGTCGAAGGCGAACTGCGACGTCACCTGGTTGATGCGCACCACGCGAGTCTTGCCCTGCCAGTCGTGGCTGCGAAGCGCCTCGACGACCTTGGTGCGAGCCGCCGGCTTCTCCAAGGGAGCACACGCATCCTCGAGGTCGAGGAAGACCTCGTCCGCGGTGCTCTCGGCAGCCTT
>VBGJ01000006.1:5138-22090 GCA_005880445.1 Chloroflexota bacterium
CTCGGTTCTCCGGCGTCCCGGGGAAGCCTTCACCAGGGAAGAGACCGCCCAGCATGCGCTGCAGGTTCTCCGCCCCGCCCAGGTCGTCCTGCACGCGTTCGAAGAGCCGCGCCATCAGCTCCTGGAGCTGTGGGTCCTCCGCCAGCTTTTCCTGGAGGCCTCCGAGCTGTGTCATCAGGTCCTTGATCGCCACCTCCTGGGCGACCTGCATGAGCACCGGTTGCGAGGCGGCGGCCGCCACCACCTGCACCTGCTGGCGGACCACCTCAAACCCTCGACAGGCGATACACGTGCCCTGGTGCTGACACCGGCAGACCTGTGCCTTGAGCTTGTCGAGCTCGGAGTGCAGCCCGCTCAGATCGACGCCGGATGTGTCGTCGCTCATGCTCTGATCCTAGGCTTTAGCCCTGTCACGGCGGCGCGATGTTGACCCGGGTCGGCGATCGGGTATAGTCATCGCAGGCGGGAGCCTTCGGGCATCCCCTCGGTAGACGGCATCTTCGCCGCCCCGCGTGCGCCGTGCACGGCCCGAATCCTTCCCGAAGTCAATTGGTCGTGCCGGACTGACTGGACTGTTCGGCTTCTCGAGGTTGTTCTCCGCTGATAGCACCGGACCTCGCGCTCGATCGCTTGCATCTGATCGTGCCCGACGGAAGCGACGCCATGGCCGTCCTGGAAGCCTGGGCGAACGGCTCGCATCCCGGATCCGATCCACGCTCCTCCTTCGCTGAGCGCATCAGTGAAGTCGGGCACGTCAGTGTGTCGTTCGCCGACGAGGAGCCTATCCAGCTCCAGCTGGGCCTGCCGGACCTGACCCTGCAGTGCGTGGCACAGCCCAGTCTCGACGGCGATCGCGAGCACCTGGGGCTGCGGGTGCTGTCGATCAAACCGACGAGCAATCATCCTGACGGCGCCAAGCTGCTCACGATCACCGCGCGACAGCCGGTGGTGACGGCGGCGAACGGAGTCCCGAGCGACACGTTTCGTCTTCTCGATTGGCGCGAAGCGACGAAGAAGGCGGCCAAATCCGAGCAGCTCTACGCCACGCTGAAGCTGGTCGAGAGCCTGGAGCGTGCCGAGAAGCAGCGCGCCCAGACACAGCGCACGCACTTCGTCGGGGCACGCGAGTCCTGGCGGTGCCGTAACTGTCGTGCGCTGTGGCGACCGGACACGCACGAGCGCTGCCCATCGTGTGGGCGCGAGTTCACCGAGGCGGATTGGAAGCAGCCCGAGGTCGGCAAGGTCGAGTTCGCCGTCCCCGCGAGCGAGCCGATCAATCTCACGGCGGACGCGGCCGTGCTCATCGAGCCGGCGGACGAACCGAACTTCGTCGGCCGCGTCTCCCGCATCGACCACAGCCGTCACATCGTCGAGGTCGTCACGCGCACCTTCGAACACACGGGGAACGAAGGCACGATCACGCCGTCGTTCAACAAGGCCCTGTACCAGGCCAAGCGGTCGGTGCTCGCGGCCATCGCCACGCGCGACTTCGGCGTCGGGTTGCTCTCGCAGCTGTTGGTGGCGCCGGAGTCGATCGTTGCGCCGGCGTACGTGCACGAACCTGAGGACCCACGGTGGCTGACCGACGGGATGATCTCGAACCCGCCGCAGAACCGCGCGGTCGCACTGCTCAGCTCGCTGTCTGCCGGGGAGGCGGTGTTCATCCAGGGACCGCCGGGGACCGGTAAGACGACAGTGATCGTCGAAGCGATCAAACGGCGTCTGGCACGCAACCCTGACGAGCGCATTCTCATGACGTCGCACTCCAACCTCGCCGTGGACAACGCGCTGGAGCGGCTCGCCGGCACGCCGGGAATGCGCGCGGTGCGCGTCGCCCGTGCGGAGCGCGTGCATCCCGCAGTGGAGCGCTTCCGCCTGGACGACGAAGACGACCCGCGACTGCTCGAAGCCAACTGCTACTTCGCGACGTGCGCCACCGCGGCGACATCGGCCATCACCGACATGAACTTCGACATCGTCATCCTCGACGAGGCCAACAAGGCTCGGTCCGATGAAGCGCTGCCTGCACTCCGTCTGGGAACCTCGCTCGCGCTCGTCGGTGACCACAAGCAGCTGCCGCCCGTTGAGGACGACGCCCTGTACGGCATCGTTGAAACGGATCCGGGGCTCGAGGACCTGGTCAACCGGAGCCTGTTCGAGCAGTGCTGGGACGGCGGCGTACCGGAGGCCGCTCGTTGCTTGCTGAAGATCCAGCACCGCATGCATCCGGACATCGCGTCGTATGTGTCGAAGGCCTCGTACGACGGCCAGCTGGAGAACGCTGCCGAGGTGCAGGCGTACGCGTACGTCACGCGCAAGCCATTCCCGGTCGCGCTGCACTTCGTCGACACCGAGGGCATGCGCGGCGGCCGCGAGCGCAGAGGTCCGGGAGGTGCGCTGCGCAACGAGGCTGAGGTGCGGGTGGCCGCGCAGGCGGTGCGTCTGCTCGACGAGCGGTGTCCGCGCGAGCTGAGCATGGCGGTCATCGCGATGTACGCGGAACAGGTCGAGCGGCTGCGACAAGCGCTGGGCCGGCGCAAGTTCAAGCGCTCGGTGAAGATAGACACGGTCGACTCGTTCGAGGGACGTGAGGAGGACATCGTCGTCATCTCGCTCGTGCGCTCGAACGAGCGTGGCAGGATCGGATTCCTGCGCGTGCCCAACCGCCTGAACGTCGCCATCTCGCGCGCCAAGCGCCTGGTTGCGTGCATCGGCGACAGCGCGACGCTACGGAGCGGCGAAGAGTCCATGTACGGCGAGCTCGTCGAGGCGGCTCGTTCCACCGGCGGATGGCTCAGCGCCATGGAGCTCGTCCAGCCACCGGCGCGGCGTCGCGGCGGCCCGCCGGCCACTGGCGAGGGAGGCGTCGAGGGCGAGCCGGGAACCGGTGATGGCGCGCGCCGTCGTCGCCGTCGTCGGCGGCGCGGACGGCGTGCTGGGCAGCGCCCGGAGATCGCTGCGGGCGGGCCTGACCAGGCTGGTGCACCGGTCCCGGACGGCGCCACCCCCGAGCGCGACGGTACAGCCGAGGGTGCACCTCGGCGCCGCCGCCGCCGTCGCCGCCGCGGCCGCGGCTCGGGCTCCGGCGCCGGCATCGGCTCCGGAATCGCCCCATCCGGGGCACCGGCGCCGGGTTCGGCCTCCCAGCCGGACCGGCCGATCGTGTTGCCCGGGGAGGTGGTGAGTGGGGCGGCGATCGTCGACCCGCCGCCGCCCGCGCCCGACAGCGCCGCCGTCGCAGATGGCTGACCCGATCACCGTCTTCGTCAAGGCAGGCGACCCGGCGTCCGAGCAGACCCTTCGCTACCTCGACCAGCGCGGCCTCGCCTATACGAGGCGGGACGTGCTGACCGATCCGTCGGCGACGGCTATCCTGTTCGGCCGGCTTGGCCGCGTCACCGTTCCGGTGGTGCAGATCGGCGACCGCTTACTCGTCGGGCACGATCCCGTCCAGCTGGCGAGGTTTCTGCCGCGCGAGGACGCGGACGAGCCGGGCGTCGCGTTCGGTGCGGCGGTGCGCGGCGTCACCGCCGAGATCGCGGCAGAGAAGCGCCTCCCCTCCGCCTACGGGGTCGAGGTTGGCTCGGTGAAGGAGGGATCGCCCGCGGCGGCTGCGGGCATCCGCGCCGGGGATGTGATCGCGGCGATCGGGCCGTACACGATCAACGGCGGTGCCGACCAGTTTCGCCGCGCGGTCGCGTTGCGCCGGCCCGGCGACTCGATGGCGCTGGCGTTGTGGCGCGACGGCGAGCCCGTCGACGTGGTGGTGTCGTTCCCGGCAGCACCCCAACCCGAGGAACAGCCCAGCCCGAGCTGACCGGTGCGACGATCAGGCAGAGCGGCGGCGCTGATCGAGTGCCACCACGAGCACCGCGGCCGCGCCGACCGCATAGGCGGCGCACAGCGTCGCGCCTATCACCGCCGGTGCCCCTGTGCTGACGGCGCGGGCGGCCAGGACGGCGGCGAGCGCCGCGGCGACCCCGCAGGTGGCGAGCACCAGCCACGCTGTTGCCGGCGTCACCCATGTGGTGCGCAGGCTGCCGCCGGCCGGGCGCGAGAGCATCACGCGCATGAACCCGTCGGCCAGCGGCAGGGCGGCAGCCGCGAGCCACCCCGGTGGAGGCACCGGCCGGGCCGGTATCGCCGTGAAACGGTTGGGCATGGTGCGAGGCGAGTGTAGAACGGGATTGCATCTCACAACCACGCGGGTCCACTCGTTTCTGATTCAGTGACTGCGATGCACACGACACGCGGGCCGGCGCTGCCGCCGTTCCAGTGGTTGCTCGACGAGCACGCGGGCACCGTGCTGCGCTTCCTGACGCGACACGTGGGCGGCACCGACGCCGAAGACTGCTTCCAGGAAACCATGCTCGCCGCGCTGCGCGCCTATCCGAGCCTGGCGCACGGCACCAACCTCCGCGGCTGGTTGCTGACCATCGCGAGGCGGAAGGCGGTGGACAGTTTCCGCGCATCCGGGAGGCGTCCGCTGTCACTCGAGGACGCGAGCGGGGAGATCGCCGCCGCCGAAAGCACCGCCCCGGACGCCGAGCTCTGGGACGCCGTCGGCCGACTTCCGGCCAAACAGCGCCGTTCCGTCGGGCTGCGCTTCGCCGGCGACCGGCCGTACGACGAGATCGCTCGCACGCTGTCGATCTCCGAGGAGGCCGCGCGGCGCAACGTCCACGAGGGCATCAAGAAACTGCGGAGAGAGATGAGATGACGACGAGCGATATCGCCGCCGTGAGGCGAGCAACAGACCGGGTGCGGGAGCGCGCCCTGGCCGAGGGCCTGATCGACATCGGGTACGCGACGCTCGACACACCGATCGGGCGGCTGCTTGTGGCCGCAACCGCCGAAGGTCTCGTCCGGATCGGCTTCGAGGACGAGGGCGACGGACCGCTGATCGAGCTCTCCGCGCTCGTCTCCCCTCGGATCATGGAGACGCCCGGCCGGGTCGACGAGGCTCGGCGCCAGCTGGACAGCTACTTCGATCGTGGCCTCCGTCAGTTCAACCTGCCGCTCGACTGGCGGCTGGTCGGAAGCTTCGGCCGCCGCGTGCTGGGACGGGTGGCACGCGTCCCGTACGGAGGCGTGGAGAGCTATGGCGACGTCGCCGTTGAGATTGGTCACCCGCGTGCCGCGCGCGCCGTCGGCAATGCCGTCGGAGCCAACCCGATGCCGATCGTCGTCCCCTGTCACCGGGTGGTGCGCACCGGCGGCGCGCTCGGCGGCTACGGTGGCGGGCTGCCCCGCAAGCGCTTCCTGCTCGAGCTCGAGGGCGCGCTCCCTACCAGCCGGGCGGCGGCTCGCTCCGGTTGAGCAGGCGGAGGAAGTCCTCGGCCCGGGCGACGGCTTCCCACCGGCGGGCGAAGAAGTCCTGGGTGATCATGCGGCCGTCGGCGAGCGACGTCACGGTCACCGCCCACTGGTTGAGGGCTCGCGAGACCTCCACCTCGTGGGTTCCAGCATCGTTGCGCATGACGAGACCGCTCGGCGCCGGACGCCGTCCCGAGTCATTGCGTCGAGGGGACGCCATGGCCATTGCGGTACCTCCATGGAACAGCCGCTGACGAGCCGCTGAGACGGCCGGGGGCGCTGGCCTGCGGACGCAGCACCTGCGGGGTTCTTCGCGAAATCACCGATTTCGTGGGGTTGCCCCTGCTGCCGGCAGTCGATCGCTCCGCCTCGTATTCTCCCCCAAAGCGCGGGGCGGCGGAGAGGCTGCACGGTCAAAGCCGGAGGGAGAGCTGGTCCTCCTCCTCGCCGTCCGCGTCCGCGTCCGCGGGCCTGACCTCCGGCGGATCCGGCGAGCGGGCGACCCAGTCGGGCTCGCGGCCGTCGCGCGCACGCAGGGTGGCCAGAATCGGTTCGGGCGGGCGGGGCAGCGGTGAACCGAGCAGCGCTGCGACGTCGAATGCGTTGACCACCGCGTAGTTGCTTCGGTTGTTGTTCATGAGCACGTGCACCGGCACATCCTGCTCGCTGGCGGCGCGGATCGCCGGCACCCACTCCTGCAGCTCCTCGGCGCGGTACAGATAGTCGAAACGATCACCGCTCGTTTCCCCACGCTTGTACCAGGTGCGCCAGTTGCGTCCGTGAAAACGCGCAATGCACAGGCGGCGCGAGGTTATTGCCAGGTGTGGCGGCGCCGTGGCGCTGCCGATCTGAGGAGCATCGACGCCGACATACACGAAGTCGAGCTCACGCAGCAGCTCTTCGGTCTCAGGCCACGCGTTTCCTTCGAACCACGATCGATGCCTGAACTCGATGGCGACGATGTCGTCGGGGTGGCGCTCGCGCGCCGCAAGGAGCGACTCGCGCGCCGCGGGTCGGTTCGTGAACCACGGCGGAAATTGGTAGTGGACGGCGGTCAGCTTCCCGCCGTCTCTGAGCGGCTCGAGCGCGGCGAGGAAGTCGCGTTCCTCCTCCCTCGTCGGTGGACGCGGTGTCCCGGACTCGCGCTCGTGACCGGTGAGGCTCCGATACGCCTTGATGTTGAAGCGAAAGTCATCGGGGGTGCGATCGACCCACCCGGCCACGACGGGCGGCTTGGGGATCCCGTAGAACGTGGTGTCGATCTCGACGATGGGGAAGTAGCGGGCGTAGAAGCTCAGCTTGTCGCGCTGCCGCCTGCCTCGTTCCAGCTCCTCGGGATAGAAGTCCTCGTGATCGGCCCAGTTGCAGGTGCCGACGAGAATTGGCGCAGTCAACGCAATCGCCTCGAACTTAATTCGCCAAAGGCAAAGAGTAACGAAGCTGTGACGCCGCGCGGCCCGGCGGCACCTGATGATCGTCGACACGTCTTCCGGTGCAGTGAGGACATAAAGAAAGTGAACAGGGCAAGGGGATGAGCCTGCCCGAGCCACAGACGTTTGTGTGGCCCGTCTGGCGATTCACCGCCGCCCAGCGTCTGTGGGTGGCGTGCGTCGGCCTGCTGGTCGCGTCATGTGGGCTGTGGGTTGGCGTGGTCGGAACCTTGCCCGCGTATGCCACCCCGCACGTGCCGTGGTGGATCCTGGCGGTCGCCTTCTTCGCCACCGAGCGGTGGCCGCTCACCGTGAACATCCGGCGCGGCATGCCGTCACTCGGCATGTCGGCCGCGCCACTGGTCATCGGGCTGTTTTATTCGACGCCGCTCGAGGTGCTGGGTGCGGCGGTCGCAGGCGTGACCGTTGCCGCCATGTTGCGCCGGCCACGAGACGCCACACACGCAGTGCTCGATGTCGCGCAATTGACGGTGTTCATCGCGCTCAGCGAGGTCACGTTCCGTGGAACTGCGGGCGTGGGATCCCCGTTGTGGCAGCAGTGGCTCGCGGCGCTGACCGCCGCGGCACTCTTTGTCGCGGGCACGCACATCGCGGTTGCCGGGCTCGCACTGTTGCAGGGCCGGATGCGCTGGGATGGCGTGCGGTCCGAGCTCGCGTACGCCGCCGCCGGATCCGCGGGCAGCGCCGGGTTCGGCCTGATCAGTGTCGAGCTCATTCAGGTCGGCCCGCAGGCTCTGCCCGTACTCGCGCTGGTCGGATTGGGCCTGCTGGTCGGCTACCGGATGTACGTGCGCGAGCGGCGGGAACGCCTGGCGCTCGAGTTTCTGCACCAGTCCAGTGACGCGCTCAGCTCTCCCGACCTGGAGACGGCGCAGCTGCAGCTGCTGCGGGGAGTGCGCGGCATGTTCAACGCTGAGCTGGCACAGCTCACGATATTTCCATCGCTGCCGGAGGAGAAGGCGTTTCGCACCACGGTGCGGATCGATCACCCCGATCAGACGATGGAGCCGCTCGCGATGACGCAGCTCGACGACGTCCTCGAGGCGGAGTCCGACGGCGTCATCGTGGATCGCTGGAGGTCGTCGCCCGCGGCCGCCGAGATGCTGGCTCGACGCGGCGTCAGCGTCGCGATGGTGGCGCTGCTGCGGGGCCAGACGCGGATTCTCGGAAGCCTGGTCGTGGGCGGTCATCTCGATCCCCGCGGATTCGACGACGGCGATCTTCGGCTGTTCCGCGCGCTTGCGGTGCAGACCAGCGCGAGCCTGGAGAGCGGCCGCCTGGAACGGTCGATTTCACGACTCACCGAGCTGCAGGAACAGCTTGCACACCAGTCGTTCCACGACTCGCTCACCAACCTCCCGAATCGCTCGCTGTTTGCCGATCGCATCGAGCACGCGTTGATGCGCGGCGCGCGCGCGGGCAGATCCGTCGCGGTGCTGTTCGTCGACGTCGACGACTTCCGAGCCGTGAATGACACCTACGGGCACACGTGCGGCGACGCGCTCCTGGTGGGGCTCGCGGATCGTCTACGCACCGCGCTCCGCCGCCCCGACACCGCCGCGCGTCTCGGGGGCGACGAGTTCGCCGTGCTGCTCGAAGACCTGGATGATGCCGCGGAGGCCGAGATCGTCGCGAGGCGGATCTTCGAGGCGCTGCGCGCGCCCTACCAGGTCAATGGACAGGCGGTCACCGCACGCGTCTCCATCGGTGTCGCGTTCGCGGACCGCGCCGGCGACAACGCGAGCAACCTCATGCGCCACGCCGATGTTGCGCTCTACGCCGCGAAAGGAGCGGGCAAGGACCGCCGCGTCATCTTCGCTCCCGGCATGGAGAACGACATAGTCGGCCGCCACCGGCTGCGCGGTGAGCTGGAGCAGGCGCTCGTCACCGACCAGTTCGTCGTGCACTACCAGCCCATCGTCGACCTGGTCACCGGGGAGCTCGCCGGCATGGAGGCGCTCGTGCGCTGGCGTCATCCGGCGCGGGGGCTGGTCGGCCCCAGTGAGTTCGTGCCCATGGCCGAAGAGAGCGGGCTGATCCTGCAGCTCGGAGACTACGTGCTGCGCACCGCGTGCAACGCGCTGCTGCGACTGCAAGCGCGGTATCCACGACGAAACCCGATGTCGATCGCGGTCAACATCTCCGCGAGGCAGTTGCAGCAGCCGCTGTTCGTCGAGAACGTGCTCAGCATCGTCAGCGACAGCGGTGTGCTCCCACACGCCGTGACCCTCGAGCTCACCGAGAGCATCCTGCTGGAAGACGCGCCGTCGCACATCGTCAAGCTCGAGGCGCTGCAGCGCGCGGGTGTGCGCATCGCCATCGACGACTTCGGCACGGGATATTCGTCGCTCAGCTATCTGCGGCGGCTGCCGGTCGACGTGCTCAAGATCGCCAAGCCCTTCGTCGACGACCTGGCTGCCGAGCATCCCAACAGCGACTTCGTGCGCGCCATCGTCGGGCTGGGCTCGGCACTGCGGCTCGGCCTGGTCGCCGAGGGCATCGAATCGCCGCCACAGGTGGCGCAGCTGCGCGAGCTCGGGTGCAGCCTGGGACAGGGGTATTACCTGTGCCATCCCGTCGGCATCGACGAGATCGAAGCGATCCTGCGGCGCGGAGGCATCGAACAGAGCCGCCTCAATCCCGAAGGCTCGATCCTCGACCAGGTGATCCCACTCCGCGGTCGCTGAGCCCGGCTACGCTCGGGAGCGTGACGGATCGGACCCACGTGCGGCGTACCGCCGTCGATGCGGTGGCGGCCGCGAGCCGTGTCGTGCGCGCCCATGTTCGCGACGCGGCCGCGCTGGCGCCCGAGGAGAAGGCGGCCGGCGACTACGTCACCGCGGTCGACCGCGCGGCGGAGGCCGCGGCGTTGTCGGTGCTCCGCGAGCGCACCCCTGACATCGCGGTCCTGGCCGAAGAGAGCGGTGGCGGCTCCGGCGACCGCATCTGGGTCGTCGATCCGGTGGACGGCACGACCAATCTCCTGCGCGGGTTTCCGATCGTCGGGGTCAGCGTCGCCCTCCTCGAGGAGGGACGGCCGGTTGCTGGCGCGGTGGGAGCGCCGCTGCTCGGCGAGGTCTGGCATGCGGCCGAAGGCGCCGGCGCCACCGATGCGCGCGGCACCCCGCTGCGGGTTGGTGACCGGAGCCCCCGCGCATCCGTGGTCGCCACGGGATTCCCGTTTCGCGACAAGAGCGACTCGGTTCTGGCGCTCTACGAGCCCGTGTTTCGGGCCGCGCTTCGCGCATTCGAAGACCTGCGGCGCGCCGGCGCCGCGAGTCTCGACCTTGCATACACCGCCGCCGCGGTGTTCGACGGTTTCTTCGAGCTTGGGCTCGCGGTGTGGGACATCGCCGCGGGGGCGCTCCTGATTCGTGAGGCGGGAGGTGTCGTCACCGACTGGCGCGGCGATCCGGATTCCGTGTTCCGAAGCGGGAACATCCTGGCCGGTGGGCCGGCATGGCACGAAGCGATGCTGCAGATCACGACCGCCGTCACCGCGGCCGGGGCGGAATCAGGCGAGCGCCCGTCGTCGTAACCGCGGCGCTGTGTTCCCGCCTTATAAGGTACGTTCGTTGTGACAGCTCCCACGATCCACACCAGCACGTCCGGCCTCTTGCGTGATCGCCGCGTGCTCGTGACTGGTGTGCTGACACCGAAGAGCATCGCCTACGCGATTGCGGCCGCCTGCCATGCGGCGGGCGCGCAGACCGTGCTGACGTCGTTCGGCCGCGCCATGTCGCTGACGCGCCGCAGCGCGCAGCGTCTGTCCCCCCAACCCCGCGTGCTCGAGATGGACGTGACCAACGGGGAGCAGGTGCGCGCCGTCGCGGCCGAGGTGCGCGACAGCTGGAACGGACTGGATGCCGTGGTGCACGCCGTCGGCTTCGCACCAGACGACTGCCTCGGCGGAGGCTTTCTCGATGCGCCGTGGTCGTCGGTCGCCACCGCATTCGAGGTCAGCAGCTACTCGCTGCGCACGCTCGCGTCTGAGTTCGTGCCGCTTATGCCCGAAACAGGTGGAAGCCTGGTGACTCTCACGTTCGACGCCACGGTCGCGTGGCCCCTGTACGACTGGATGGGACCGGCGAAGGCGGCACTCGAGGCGATCGTGCGGTACCTCGCGCGCGATCTCGGCGGCCGCGGCGTGCGCGTCAACGCGCTCGCGGCGGGACCGCTCGAGACCATCGCGGCGAAGTCTATTCCGGGATTCGAGGGGCTCAAGGACATGTGGGAACGGCAGGCACCGCTCGGCTGGGACAGCGCCGACGCGGGGCCGGTCGCCGACGCATGCGTGTTCCTGTTGAGCGAGCTTGCGCGCGGCATCACCGGCGAGGTGCTGCACGTCGACGGCGGCTATCACTCGCAGGGTGCGCCGCTGCGCACGGCGTCCGGGGTCGGGACGTGAACGTGCGAGTGGGATCGGCCCCATCACGCTGTTCGATGCGTCGGCGCTTCCCACACGCATCGCGGGGGAGATCAAGGGTTTCGACGCCGACTCCGTGATCGGCAAGAAAGAGGCGCGACGCAGCAGCCGTTGCATCCACATCGCGCTCGCCGCGGCCCGCGAGGCGATCGCCGACGCGCAACTGGATGTGGGTGCGATGCCCGAGGACGTTGGCGTGCTCATCGCATCGGGCGTCGGCGGCCTCGAGGTCTTCGAGCGCGGGAGCATCGCGCTGCACGACTTCGGGGTGCGCCGCGTATCCCCCTTCACGGTGCCGGCGATGATCGTCGACATGCCCGCGGGGATGGTCGCCATCGACACCGGCGCGAAGGGACCGAATTTCGCGGTGGTGAGCGCGTGCGCGTCGGGCGCGCACGCCATCGGCGAGGGTGCGGAATGGATCCGGCGCGGTGATGCCACCGCTGTCATCGCGGGTGGCACGGAGGCGTCGATCACCAACCTCGGCATCGCGTCGTTCAGCGCCATGCAGGCGCTGTCGACTCGCAACGACGACCCGGAGCGCGCGTCCCGACCGTTCGACAAGGACCGGGACGGGTTCGTCATGGGCGAGGGCGCCGGGGTGCTGATCCTCGAGGAGTGGAACCACGCACACGAGCGGGGCGCGACCATCTACGCGGAGCTCACCGGATATGGCGCGACCGCCGACGCCGGCCACATCACGCAGCCGAACGAAGACGGTGATGGGGCGCGACGCTGCATCCTGCGCGCGCTGCAGCGCGCCGCCCGCGGTCCGGACGACGTCGACTACATCAACGCGCACGGCACGGCGACTCCGCTGAACGACACGGCGGAGACGCGCGCCGTCAAGGCAGCGCTCGGAGACGCGGCGTCGACGGTGCCGATGTCGTCGACGAAGTCGATGCACGGTCACCTGCTGGGCGCCGCCGGAGCGGTCGAGGCGGTGATCACCGTCCTGGCGATGCGCGACCAGTTCGTGCCGCCGACGATCAACCTCGACGAGCCAGATCCGGAGTGCGACCTGGACTACGTGCCCCTGCGTGGGCGTGACCACCGCCTCGACTTCGCGTTGAGCACCTCGTTCGGGTTCGGCGGGCACAACGCGTGCCTCGGCTTCAGCCGTCCGAATGGCGCCTGACGCGCACGAGCGGGCGTTCGGCACCGGGACGATATCGCTGCTGCGAGCCGACATCACGACGCTCGACGTCGACGCCATCGTCAACGCGGCCAACAGCTCGCTCGCCGGTGGTGGCGGGGTTGACGGCGCGGTGCATCGAGCCGGCGGGGCGCAGATCATGCGCGAGCTGCGCGAGCGTTACGACGGATGCCCCACCGGCTCCGCCGTGATCACCGGCGCGGGGAGCATGTCCGCCCGTCACGTGATCCACGCGGTGGGGCCGCGCTGGCGCGACGGCCGTCACGGTGAGCGCGACCTCCTGCGCTCTGCCTATCGCACGGCGTTCGCGATCGCCGCCGAACACGGACTGACCACGGTCGCGGCGCCGTCGATCAGTACCGGCATCTATGGGTTTCCCATCACGCATGCGGCGCCGATCGCGGTCGATGAGGCCCGCACGGCGCTCGTGGCGCCGGCGACCAGCCTGCGCGCGATCACCTTCGCCCTTTTCAGCAGCGGAGATCTCGCAGTCTTCTCTGAGGCGCTCTCGTCGCTCTGAGGTTTCACCCCACGGATTCCGCTGCCGGCCGCCGCGAATCCGCGGGAACCCCCGCTTTTGTGACGCCAGCTTGACCGCGCCGTGTCCGGCGCGGCCATACAGTGGCTGGGAGGTGTCGCTTCGCTCGCGGCTCATCGCCGCGCTCCTGCTCGTCGCCGCCGCGGCGGCGCTGACGCACTACACGCAGGTGTGGGCTGCGATTCCCTCCGCGCAGGCGCGCACCAGCGATTTCGCGGGCACCTACGCGGCAGGGACGCTCTGGCGCAGCGGACAGATGGCGTCGCTCTACGACGTGCACGTCGAGGAAGCCGTGCTCGCGCGCACCGGAGCGCCCGCCAACCACCTCTACATCCCGTTCGAGAACCCCCCGTTCGCGGCCGTGCTCGCCTCCCCGGCGAGCCTCCTCGACGCCACCTCGGCGTATCGGGTGTGGTCGTTGCTCCAGCTGGCGCTCGTCGTGGCCGCTGTCTGGGTGGCGGCGCGCGCCGCCCCCTGGCCGGGTCGCGCGACCCGCCTGCGGAAGGTGGCGGTCGCGGCGGTGGCGATCGCCGGCTTTGGCACCGGTCTCCTGTTCGTCGAGGGGCAGTGGGACGGCGTCCAGGTGCTCGGCCTCGCGCTCGCGTATGCCGGCTGGCGGCGGGGGCATCGGGCGGGACCCGGCTTCATCGTCGGCCTGACGTCTGCGATCGCCAAGCCGCACCTGGCCGCGGGCGTGGTCGCGTTCATGGTGGGTCGCCGGGATTGGCGGGGGCTGGCCGGCGCCGCCCTCGGAGCCGGCGCCATGGTGGTGGCGGGGCTGGTCACCGCAGGCCCGGGCGCGCTCGCCGCCTTCGTGCGGGCGGTGCTCCAGCCGGCGAACTCGCCGTCGGCTCAGATGCAGGGCGCGAGCGGACTGTTCGGGTCGCTGCTCGGGTCTGGCGCCGGCGCCTTCGGCCTGAGCATCGCGGCCGGCCTCGGTGCGGCCCTGGTCGCCGGGTGGCTCGGCGCCGTCTCCCGCCTGCGCCGCGACCTCCTGGAGCCGGCATTCGCGGGCGCGATCGTGCTCTCCCTGTTCGCGTCACCGCACCTGCTCGGTCACGACCTGACCCTGCTCGCGCCGGCCGCGGTGGCCGTTCTGGCCTGGACCATGGCGCGTGAGGCGACCGCGGCCGAGGACTGGCCGGGCCGCCGCACGATGGTGGGCATCGCCGCCTGGGCGGCCCTGTCGATCGCAACCATGCTCGATTTGGGCAAGAACACCGTCGGGCTGCCCGGGCGGCTGACCCCGTGGCTGCTGCTCGGCATCGCGGGGCTGTGCGTGGCGGCGGTTCGGCTAGCCGTGGTGCACGTAGCGCACGACCCGACGGGTGTGCACCGTCTTCGCCTCACGCGGCACGATGCTGATGGTCCCGTCGGACTCGAGCACGCCTAACTTCACCTCGCTCACATCGCTGATGCCGTGTTCGCGAATCGCCATCTCTGCCTCCTGACGGTCCACGCCTTCGGCGCGCAGCGCCGCGTCGACAAAGACCCCGTTGCGAATCACGAGACGCGGCGACGGCACCAGGAGCCGGTTGAAGAGGCGATACCGGTCGAGTCTGGCGAGTCCGTAGTTGAACGCCACCAGGATGCCGATGATGAGCAGGCCGCCGGCGAGGGATGTGTCAGTTCCGGTCATCGCAGGCTGCACCGCGTTTGCCACCAGCAGAACGAGAACGAGGTCGAACAGCGTGAACTGGCCCAGCTCACGCTTGCCGAAGATCCGCAGCGCTATGACGAGCACGACGTCGACCGCGATGCAGCGCACGACGAACTCCCACGCGGGAATGCCGAGATGGAACAGATTCACGACGCTCCCTCCGGTATCAAGTGCTGACGAAAAGCTGTTGCAGGCCGGGTAGCAGCAGCTCGACGGACCATTTCGTCAGCTGTTCTGGCGTGAGCTCATCGTGATCGCGCCACCATCGGGCGAGGGCCTCGTTGGCTCCATTGATGGCGTGCGCGGTCGCGCTGACGCGGTCCGCCTCCGGGCTGACGCCGAGGCGCCCGGCCGCGACCGCGAGCAGCATTCCGATGAGGTCATCCTGACGCCGGCGGATGTCGGCCACCTCCGCCGCAAAGGGGTTCGGCTCGGACACGAGCGCCTCCCAGAGCCGGCGATGGTCGCCGACGAAATTGAAGAACGCCAGTGATCCCGCGCGCAGCTGCGCCTCGGGATTGGTCTCCGCCGCGACCGCCTTGGTGATGCGCGATCCAAGCAGCTGCGCCTGTCGCTCGACGCAGAGGCGGTAGAGCTGCTCCTTGCTGCCGACGAGCCCGTAGATGACCGGCTTGGACACGCCGACCCGCCGCGCCAGCTCGTCCATCGACGTCCCGGCAAAGCCGAGCTGGGCGAAGAGATCCTCCGCCACCGCCAGCACCTGCCGCTCGCGCACGCTCCGTGGCACGCGCCCGTGGGTGTAGCCCGCCACCTCGGCGGCGATCTCGCTGGATGGAACCACGATCATCATCCTACCAGCGGTAGCCTACCTGGGGTAGCTTACCGAGGGTAGGTGCGGGTCCTGGACAGCGGAGGCGCAGAGCAGTGGGCGACCGGTTCGCGGTCATCGTCGGCAGCGGCTTCGCCGGCCTGGGCATGGCGATCCGCCTGAAGCAGGCCGGCATCGACGACTTCGTCGTGCTGGAGCGCTCGGGGGACGTCGGGGGCACCTGGCGCGACAACACGTATCCCGGCTGCATGTGTGACGTGCCGTCGCATCTGTACTCGTTCTCGTTCGCGCGCAAGTCCGACTGGACGTGCACCTACCCGAAGCAAGCTGAGATCTGGGATTACCTGCGCGACTGCGCGGCTCGATTCCGGGTGATGCCGCACATTCGCTTCGAGCACGAGCTCACCGCTGCAGCGTGGGATGACGCCAGCGCTCGATGGAGCATCACCACGAATCGCGGAGAGCTGTCGGCTCGCTTCCTCATCCTCGGGACCGGGCCGCTCAGCGAGCCGCGCCTCCCTGACGTTCCTGGCATCGATTCGTTCACCGGCACGCTGTTCCACTCGGCACGCTGGCAGCACGAGCATCAGATCACCGGCGAGCGCGTCGCCGTCGTCGGCACCGGCGCGTCGGCGATCCAGCTGATTCCCGAGGTGCAACCGAAGGTGGCGCGGCTCACCGTCTTCCAGCGCACGGCACCGTGGGTGCTGCCGCACCGCAACCGCGACCTGAACGCCGTCGATCGATGGCTCTCCCGGAATCTTCCATTCACCCAGCAGCTGCGCCGCCTCGGTATCTACCTCGGTCGCGAGATGCTCGTGTACGGCTTCACCGTCGATCCACGGGTGATGGGGCTTGCGGAGCGCGCGGCGCGCCGTCATATGCACCGTCAGGTCACGGATCCAGCGCTGCGCGCGAAGCTGACGCCGCATTACCGATTGGGATGCAAGCGCATCCTGATCTCCAACGACTACTACCCCGCGCTCACCCAGCGGAACGTCGAGGTGGTCACCGAGCGCATCGCGGAGATCCGACCGCACTCGGTGGTCACGGCGGACGGCGTGGAGCGCGAGGTGGACACGATCATCTGCGGCACCGGCTTCCACGTCACCGACATGCCCACGGCGGAACGCGTCCAGGGCCGCGAGGGCGTGACGCTCGCCGAGCATTGGGACGGCAGCCCGCAGGCGTATCTGGGCACGACCGTCGCCGGCTATCCGAACCTGTTCTTCCTCACCGGTCCGAACACCGGGCTCGGCCACACGTCGCTGGTGTACATGATCGAGTCGCAGATCTCGTATGTCCTGGATGCCATGCGCACGTCGCTACGCCGCGGTATGGCGACAGTGGATGTGCGTCCCGACGTGCTGGAGGCGTACAACTCGCGTCTCCAGCGGCGCATGCAGACCACGGTTTGGATCACGGGTGGTTGCGCGAGCTGGTACATCGACTCGAAGGGGCGCAACTCGGCGCTGTGGCCCGGGTTGACGTGGCCGTTCCGGCGGCGGACCGCTCGCTTCGACCCGGCGGCATACACGTTTCGCCCGCCCGTCCGCGGCGCGGCAGCGGCGTAGACGCTCACATGCCGGTGCGGATTCGCGGCGCCACGGTGCTC
>VBGJ01000006.1:22136-30487 GCA_005880445.1 Chloroflexota bacterium
GTCCGTGCACCGCGTCGACGTCTCCGACGCAGCGGCGATGGAAACGTTTGCCCTGGCGGTGCGCGATCAGCTGGGAGTTCCAGACATCATCATCAACAACGCCGGGATCGGCGTGGCCGGGAAGTTCCTCGACACGCCACTCGCGGTGCTGGACAGGGTCGTCGGAGTCAACCTGTGGGGCGTCATCCACGGGTGCCGCCTGTTCGGGGCGCAGCTCGTGGCGGGCGGACGCGGCGGACACATCGTCAACGTCGCCTCCGCGGCCGCGTTCGCGCCTTCGCGGATCCTGCCCGCCTACGCGACGACCAAGGCGGCCGTGCTGATGTTGAGCGAGTGTCTGCGCGCCGAGCTCGCGCCGCATGGCATCGGGGTGAGCGCCATCTGCCCGGGCATCATCGACACCGACATCGTGCGCACCGCGCACTACGCGGGCGAAGACGGCGGCGGCCCCGATCGGCGCCGTGAGGCCGCGATGCGGCTCTACCGGCGGCGCGCGTACAGCGCGGACCGCGTCGCCGAGCGGATCCTCGTGGCCGTGCGGCGCAACGTGGCGGTCATGCCGGTGGCGCCCGAGGCGCACGCGCTGCGCGCGCTGTCCCGGATCGCACCGTCGGCGGGCCGGAGGCTGGCGCGCGTCGCTCCGCTCTGACCGCCGGAGCTTCTCGGAAAGCGCCCGGACCTTTTCGTGGGCGACCATTTGGGGTATCACGACGATGGGGTACACATGAGCCAGGGCTTCCCGATCGCGCGCATCGCCGGCATCCGTATCCGGGCGCACTGGAGCGTCCTCTTGATCTGCGGCCTGCTGGCTTGGGGCCTCGCCGACGGGCTGGTGCCGGTGGCCGTGCCGCGGACTCCGGAGCTCCTGAGCTGGACCGTCAGCGTCGCCGCGGCCCTGGTGCTGCTGGCCTCGCTCACGGCTCACGAGGTTGCCCATTCCCTGGTGGCGCGCCGTCTCGGTCTCCCTGTGGACGGCATCACCCTCTGGGTGTTCGGCGGGGTTTCGCAGATCCGCGGCGACTTGGCCACGGCGCGCACCGAGATCGCGGTGGCGGTGGTGGGACCCGCTGTGACGCTGGTGCTGACCGGCGTGTTCTTCGGCGCGTCGGCCGCGCTGGCGGCCGCCGGCGCCCCCGGGCTCGTCGTGCTGGCCGCGGAATGGCTCGCGGGTGTCAACCTCCTGTTGCTCGTCTTCAATCTCGTGCCCGCGTTTCCGCTCGATGGTGGCCGGATCCTCCGAGGGATCCTGTGGGCGCGCCGAGGGGATCGGTCCCGGGCCACCATCGCCGCGGCCCGCGCCGGCCGCGTCTTCGCGTTCCTGCTCGTCGCGCTTGGCCTGGTGGACTTCTTCGCCACCAGCGACTTCGGCGGCGTGTGGCTCGTCTTCATCGGCTGGTTTCTCGCCTCGATGGCGCGCGGCGAGCAGCGCGGCGAAACCGTCCGTAGAGCGCTCGAGGACGTGCGCGTCCGGGACGTGATGTCGACCAACCCGATCGTGGTGCCCTCGTGGATCACCGTCCGCCTGCTGCTCGAGCAATACGCCATGCGGTATCCGTACACGGCGTTTCCGACGCACGGGCTGGACGGCAAGGTCGATGGGCTGGTGACGTTGCTCGGCATGAAACGCGTGCCGCCGCGTCAACGCGGGGAGCGTCGCGCGTCCGAGATCAGCATTCCCATCGAGCAGCTCCCGATCGCGCGCCCGGATGATCTGGTGACCGACCTGTTCTCGCGCATGAGCTCGCGTGGCGCCGGCCGCGCGCTCGTCTTCGACGGAGAGCAGCTCGTCGGCATCGTGTCCCCGAGCGACGTCGGCCGGCGCCTGCAGGTGGGCACGGTGCAGCCGCCGGCGGCGGCGCGGCGACCGGAGAGCCCTCCGGTCGCGTAGCTCGCGGCTCGACTACACCTCGAGCATCAGCTTGCCGAAGTTCTCGCCACGGAAGAGCCGGAGCAGGGCGTCGGGAAAGGTCTCGATGCCGCTGACGATGTCCTCGCGAGAGCGCAGGCGTCCCTCGGCCATCCATCCCGCCATATCGCCGATCGCTTCCGGGTAGCGACTGAAGAAGTCGAAGACGAGGAAGCCCTCCATGCGCGCGCGGTCGACCAGCAGCGCCATGTAATTGGCGGGGCCGTGGCGTGGGCCGGTTTCGTTGTACTGCGAGATGGCGCCGCACAGGACGATGCGCGCGTGCCGCGCGAGCAGCGTCAGTGCCGTGTCGAGAATTTCGCCGCCGACGTTGTCGAAGTACACGTCGATGCGGTCGGGGCAGTGGGTCCGCAACGCGTCGCGTACATCCTCGCGCTTGTAGTCGACGGCTGCATCGAATCCGAGCTCGTCGACGACATAGCGGCACTTCTCGGGGCCGCCGGCGATGCCCACCGCGCGGCAGCCCTTGATCTTCGCGATCTGACCGACGATCTGCCCCACTGCGCCGCACGCGGCCGACACCACCACGGTCTGACCGGGTTCGGGCCTGCCGATGTCGAGCAGACCGAAATATGCGGTCAGGCCTGTCAGGCCGAGCACGCTCAGGAACTTCGGCGGCGGCGCGAGGTTCGGATCGACGCGGTACACCGCGGTGCCGTCGCTCACCGCGTACTCCTGCACCCCGAAGGTGCCGACCACGTATGCGCCGGTTGGAAACGCCTCGTTGCGCGACTCGATCACCTCACCCACGCCGGCGGCGCGCATGACCTGACCGAGCTCGACCGGTCGGACGTACGAGCGTCCCTCGTTCATCCAGCCGCGCATCGCGGGATCGAGTGAGATGTAGCGGAGCTTGACGAGCAGCTCGCCCTCGCGTGGCGCGCCAACCGGCTCGTTGACGAACGACCAGTCACTCGATTTGGGAAGGCCGACCGGGCGCGCCGCCAGACGAAACTGCCGGTTGGTGGTCGCACTGCGAATTGCCATCGTCTGTTGTGTCCTCCAGCTACAGCAGGGTCTCGTGCTGTGCCGCGCGACGGCTGCGACGCCCTCGCGGCTCCGCGTCGTCACCGTCGTCGGCGGGATGTTCGACGAGCGCGATCACGCGCGCAGCCATGAACCGACCGGTGCGCACGGATTGCCCGGTGCGCGTCACCTCGCTGACCTCGACGACGCCGCGCGCGGTGCTGACCTCGACGCGCCGGCCGGCTCGCGTGGCCGTGATCTCGTACGTCTGTGCCGCACCGCCGGTGTCGATGACGATCTCGACTCGATCACCCTTCATGGGGAGGAGCGATCGTAGCGCGTCGTTCGGGTACGCTCGTGCGGGAGCGGGATACAGGAGGAGCGTGAATGAGCACAACCGAAGCAGTGGAGACCCAGCACAAGGTCAGGGTGCTGTACACGGCAGAGGCGACGACGACCGGTGGCCGTCGCGGACACGGCAAGACATCCGACGGGCGGCTCGAGGTGGACTTCTCGTCGCCGACGGAGCTCGGCGGCGACGGCGGGCCTGGAACGAACCCGGAGCAGCTGTTCGCGACGGGATTCGCTGCGTGCTACCAGAACGCGATGATCGGGATCGCGCGGCGCACCCATCTGACCGCAGACGATTCGACGGTGACCGCGCGGGTGGGATTCGGCCCGATCGCATCGGGCCGCTTCGGCCTCGAGGTGGAGCTGCTCATCCACCTGCCATCGGTGCCGGATCGATCCGCCGCCGAGGCCCTCATCGCCGAAGCGGACCGGCGCTGCCCGTACACCAACGCGGTGCGGGGCAACATCGACGTCACGCTGACCCTGGTCTGACCACCCCGTTCGGCCACGCCCAGCCGCGAGAGCGGACGGCCAGTCGCCACCAGACCAGGCCTCCGCCGGCGGCGAACAAAGCTCCGCCGACCGGCAGCCACGGGTGCTGCGCGGGTTTCCCGCGGGTTGGGGCCGCGTGACTCCCCGACGGCGCCGCGCTGATCGGAGAAGGGTGCATGTGAACCAGCCGCGACGGCGCAAGCACCGGGACAGGTGCGGGCGCCGGTGGTGGGGGCGCCGCTGCTGGAGCGGGGGCGCGGGCAGGGGCCGGTCTGGCCGCTCGGGGCGCCGGCGGCGGAGGCGAGGTACGGCGCGGTGGCGGCTGGCTGGCGCGCGCGCCGCCCCCCGCGAAGGCTTCCACGCCGATCGTCACAGCGGAGCAGCCGCCGCACGCAGCGCTCCACGCCCCATACGCCGTGCCGACGCCCACCTGGGTGAAGCCGGGATTGAGGATGTTGGCCCGATGGCCCGGGCTGTTCATGAAGCTGGTGTTGAGGTACTGGGCGATCGCGCCCGCGCCGGCGAGGCCGGAGACGAACGAGATGTTCTCGCCCGCGGGATTGGGGGCGATGCCGTTCGCCTGCATCATGTTGAAGACCGTCTGCGAGCCGCAGTTCAGGATGGTGTGCGAGAAGTAGTTCCGCTGGAGCAGATCCTGGGCCCGGCCCGAGATGGTGTAGCCGCAGCCGCCGTAGGGGGCGCTCTCGGCGATGCCGCCGAGCGTGGACGACCAGCGCAGCGGGGCGACGCCGGCGTTGGCGCGGTCCTGGTTGATCAGATTGAACAGATCGCCGTCTACGGTGGAATTGGCCTCGGCAGCTGCCGGACTGGCCCACGCCATGGCGAGCGAAGCCAAGGCGGCAGCCAGTAGCACCCCACCTCGACGTGCGTATCGCGGAGTACGAAATGCGGGGAATCCCATCGGATCCCTCCCTGCTGTACCCGTGGCCCCGACCCCCCTCGCGGAGAGCCCCGGTGTTGGCGGCTACAAGTATTGCAACGGCATAAGCCGGGATTCCTTGCGCCCAGCCGCATGGCAGGATGACCGCCGATGCCCGCCGAGCTCCCCGAGCTGATCGTGGCCGACGGCCCGGCGTGGCGGCGTTGGCTCAGCGAGCACTGGGGCACGGCAGGTGTCTGGCTGGTCCTGGCCAAGAAGGGCACGACGACGCCGACCCGCCTCACCTACGACCAAGCACTGGAGGAGGCGCTGTGCCACGGCTGGATCGACGGCCAGGTGCACCGCCGCGACGAGACGACGTACCTGCAGCGCTTCACGCCGCGGCGGCCGCGCAGTCCCTGGTCGCGCCGCAACGTCGGTCACGCGGAACGACTGATCCGTGATGGCCGGATGCAGGAGGCCGGCCTGCGAGAGGTGGAGCGCGCCAGAGCGGATGGGCGCTGGGAGGCCGCCTACGCCAGCCAGGGATCCATACAGGTCCCGGCGGATCTGGCCGCAGCGTTGAAAGCGAACGATGCGGCGCAGACCATGTTCGACGGCCTCAGCGCACAGAACCGCTACGCGGTGCTCTACCGAATCGCCACCGCGAAGCGCGCCGACACGCGGGCGCGGCGAATCGAGCAGTTTGTCGCCATGCTCGGGCGCGGGGAGACGATCTACCCGCAGAAACGGAACGCTTCAAGCTAGATCAAAATTCGGACGCACATGCCGGACTGGGCCACGATCGCGTCACTGGCGACCGCGGGCACGACGCTCGTGCTCGCCTTCGCAACCTTTGCCTCGGTGCGTTCTGGGAACCGTACGGCCCGCGCCGCCGAGCGATCGCTACAGGTGAGTCTTCGACCCCTGCTGGGGCCATCACGCTTGCAGGATCCGACCCAGAAGGTGGGATTCGCCGACGACCACTGGGTGCACGTGCCCGGAAGCAGCGGCGCGGCGGACGTGACGGACCGCGCCATCTACCTCGTGATGTCGTTGCGCAATGTGGGCAGTGGCATCGCGGTGCTGCACGGCTGGACGCTGTCGACGGACCGGCAGCCGGGAAACCCGAACCATTCCAATGTCGACTCATTCCGGCGGCTGACGCGGGACATCTACGTGCCCGCCGGAGATCTCGGCTTCTGGGAGGGAGCGTTTCGCGACCCCGAGCGCCCGGAGTTCGCGGCGGCGCGCGACGCGATTCAAGCGCGGCGCCGGCTCTTCATCGAGCTGCTCTACGGCGACCACGAGGGCGGCCAGCGCACTGTCAGCCTGTTCAGCATGATCCCGCGCGACGACGGTGGCTGGCTCGTCTCCGTGGCGCGTCACTGGAATATCGACCGCGCCGATCCGCGCTGAGCGCGCCGGCACCGAACGACGCGCTGTCGCATCAGTCGTCAATCGATGCATATGCCCCGCTGAGGAAGTCGAGCGCGATCTTTGGCGGGCGCGGCGACGTCCACGCGGCGTTCGTCATCAGCACGGTGACCATCTGCTCGGACGGGTCGTTGCGCCAGATGGTCCCGAGCCCACCGTCCCAGCCGTACTGACCGACCGGCGCGGAGGGAAGCTCGCGGCGGGTCACGATCCCGACCCCGAACCCCCAGCCAAGGGCATCGAAATCGCCGGGGAAGAACCCGGACACCGCCTTCTGCTCCGGCGTCAGATGGTCCATCGTCATGGTCTCCACGGACGGCCGCGACAGGATCGGGGCGCCGCCCTGCAGCAGCATCTCGGCGAAGGCGAGGAAGTCGACGGCCGTCGACACGAGCCCGCCACCGCCGGAGGGGAACGCCGGCGGCGTGCTCCACTGCCCGGCCGGCTCGTCGTAGAGCTGGAGCGCCCCGGTCTCGGGGTCGGTGGTGTAGCTGGTGGCGAACCGGTCGATGCCGGAGGCCGGCACGAAGAACGCCGTGTCTCTCATGCCGAGCGGTTCGAAGATCCGTTCGCGCAAGAACACGTCGAACGGTTGACCGGATGCGCGCGCGATCAACACGCCGAGCACGTCGGAGCCGGTGTTGTAGAGCCACCGCTCGCCGGGCTGGCACATGAGTGGCAGCGTCGAGAAGCGGCGCATCCACTCGTCCGGCGCGGGTGGCAGAGCCGGCTGGGGCGGCCCGACGCTCAGCTGCAGGGCAGCTGCCGCGTCATTGATGGGGGACGGTCCGAAGTAACCGCCGAATCCCATCAGGAATGTCAGCAGGTCGCGCACCGTGATCGGCCGGTTGGCCGGGACGGTGTCATCGATTGGTCCATCGATGCGACGCACGACGCGGCGGTCGGAGAGCTCGGGCAGGACCCGCTCGACCGGTTCGTCGAGCCGCAGGACGCACTCCTCGAGGAGGATCAGGGTGGCCACCGCGGTGACGGGCTTCGTCATCGATGAGAGGCGAAAGATCGTGTCCGGCCGCACCGCAGTGCGGCCATCGACGGCGGTTGCGCCGATCACGTCCACGTGGGCCTCGCCCCGCCGGCTCACCACCGACACGAGGCCAGGCGCGGCTCCGTGCTCGACGTGGCGGGCCAGGACGTCGCGGAGGCGTGCGAGGCGGTCGTTGGAGAGTCCCGCTGCGCTCATCGCACAGTTGTGACGCTACCTCGGTTCACGAATCATCGGTTCAGAGCGACGACCCTCGCTCAGGTCGTCGTCGTCGACGTGGCTCCCAAATGGCACGTGTTATTGAAGTAGTTCCCCACGTTGGTGAGCGAGGTCTTGAGCGCGGGCGCGCTGAGCGAGGAGGCGGCGGTGCCGATCTGCTGGAGCGTGGTGGCACTCTGGACCTGGGTGTTCAACTGGTCGTAGGCGGCGCGCACAGCGTGAAAGTCGGATGCGATCTCACTCGGCGCTGCGCTGTCCAGACTGTCGATCGCCTGGTCCACGGAGCTGATCAGATGCTTGAACGACTCAAGGGTGGGGACCGCGCCGGGGCTGGTCGCCAAGCCGGTGCTCAGGGCACGTAGCTGGGCCGCGTCGGCGGCTGCCTGCGAGCAGAATGAGCCGCCAGCGTTGTTGATCGACGCGGGCGTCGGCGTCGGTGTTGGCGTTGGTGTCCCTGTCGAAGAACCGCCACAGGCGGCGATGCCGAACCCTGCGATCACCGCGACCAGCGGGCCGGCGGCGAGGGATTGACGGTTCATGAACGGGCCTCCTCTCTTTCGCAACAGCCGGGGCGCTCCCGACGAGCGCGAAGTATGACGCCATTGCGGGGTCAGTCCGCCGGTCAGAGATCGAGGCTGACGCCCGTGCCGGCAGCGATCGCTGCGTCGTAGATCATCCTGGCCACAACGGCGTCCTCGAAGGCGCTTCCCGTCGACTTGTACACGGTGATCTCGTCGGCGTTCTGCCGGCCCGGCCGGGCGCCGAAGAGCACCTCGCCCAGTTCAGTAAGGGACGCAGGATCACACCCCTGCAGCTCACGCGCCCCCGCAGGCGGCGCATTCTCAGCCGCGCCACGCCACTCGACGAAGACTCGTGAGGATCGCACCGTCTCGGCATCGATCTCTGGTCCGAACGTTCCGCCGACGGACGTCACGTGAGTGCCGGGCGCGAGCCACTCGTGCCGAATGATGGGTTCACGCGCGTCCGTGCAGCAGCACACGACATCAGCGCCGCGCACGGCCTCCTCGAACGTGTCGACGACGCTGCAGCGCGGATCGAGCGTCGCCAGGTGTTCG
>VBGJ01000007.1 GCA_005880445.1 Chloroflexota bacterium
ACCGTCGCGAACGTCGGCGCGTACGGCGGCGAGCCGTCGATCGCATCCGACAGTCGCGGTGTGCTCTACGACACCACACCGAGCGGGGGAACCATCACCTACCGTTCGAGCACCGCTGGGAAGAGCTGGACCCAGGTCACCACCGCGGATGCCGCCAGCGGTGACGACTGCATCGACACGGATCAGTCGAATGCCGTGTACCTGTGCAACCTCGCCGGCAGCGAGGGCGTCGCGCCGCTGCAGGCCGACGTGTGGAAGTCCGTGAATCAGGGGGCGAGCTGGTCGCATGGCGCGGGCGCGATCCCACAGTGCGCGACGAGCTGCTCGCCGTTCGGCGTTGACCGGGACTGGGTGGACGCGTCCATCCCCGCGGGCGGCACGACCAACACCGCAGAAGTCGTGCTCATGTACCACGACTTCTACGGGCCGAGTCAGATCTGGGTGAACATCTCGCACGACGGCGGCGCCACATTCGGCGCGCCACAGGAGGTGCTGGCGAGCCCGGCCGTCACTCCGGGAGCGGTCACCGGAACGCTGGTGGCGCAGAGCTACACGTTCTGCAACACGGTGCCCGCGGGAGTCGACATCGTGAAGCCGGGCCTTCCCCACGCCGGGCGCATCTACGTCGCGTGGATCGCGGCCGACCTCGCGCAGAACGCGACCGGTTGCAACGTCTCCATGTTGCAGTCGTTCCACACGATGTGGGTCTCGTACTCGGACGACAACGGGGCGACGTGGACGCCGCAGCAGGCCTTCGACGCCGGCTTCGGGCACGACACCTCGACACCGTTCGTCGGGTTCACGCTCGACAACCGCGGCAACCCGTACTTCGGCTTCACCGTCAACGCGAACTCCAACCCCGCCACGTGCTCGGCGGAATCCACCGCCGGCACCGTGCAGTCGGATCCATCCTGCGAGTACGACACGTACGTGGTCTGGTCGAGCGACGGCGCCGCGACGTGGGACGGCGGTGGCGGCCTGATACCGGGAAGCGCGGCCAAGGCATATCGCGTCAACCCAGTGAGCGAGACGGGCACACACTTCTTCCCGGCGATTGCCGCAGGTGATCCCGGCAAGGTCGACGTCGCGTACCTGCGCACCACCGAGATCCTGCCGACGGATCCGTTCGGAAAGGCGGATCCAGGCGGGTGTGCGGGGCCGGGAGCCACGGGCAACCCCCCGACGTATCCACCAACGTGCCAGTGGAACCTCTATGCGGCGCAGTCGGTGAACCTCTCGCTCGGTCCATCACATGCGACGTGGGCGGTCACGCAGATCACAACCACGCCGATGCACATCGGAGACATCTGCAATCTGGGCATCGCATGCTTGGCCCCGAGCTCGAACCGCAACCTGCTCGACTTCATCAGCGAGACGCTCGACCAGCACGGGTGCGCGCACATCGCCTACTCCGACGACAACACGGTGAACAAGCTGCGCGCGGCCAATCAAACGTCGGGGCCGTGCATCGGGCATCACTGAGGCGCGGTCGCCTTTCGTGACCTGAAGGCTGCGGCCGCTCACTGTGAGCGGCCGCAGCCTCATGCCGAGAGGGTCCGCCCGTAGGTCGTGCGCGAGCTCCATGCCTGCTCAGCCGGCCGCGTGTCCAGTGCGACCGGCGGCAGATATTCGCCGACGTGCTGGCGAACCCACCACGCGCCGCCGTCCTTCCGTTCCCCACGGGTGGTGAATCGATATCGATAGAGCCGTGCGCGAACGAAGCGCGGCGGCTCATTGGGAAACGGATTGCCGGCCAGCAGGGCGAGCGTCGCCCGGTCGTTCTCGAGGAGCCGGACCACGAAGGGTACGAACCAGCTGTGTGCATGGGCGGGCGCCAGCGCGGCAAACCACATCAACCAGTCGAGGCGCAGGTGGTACGGCGCTAGCTGGGGCGGCCGGCGCCGCGGGTCTCCAGGCTTGGCCTTGAACTCGTACTCTCGCCACGTCGTCGACGCCGAGGGGTTCACGTCGTCGGTTCCCTCGACGACGACCTCGTGGCGCACGCGCGTCACGCTGCCGAATGCGCCGTACGTGTTCACCAGATGGACCGTGTTGAAGCTGGCGTTCATGAACTGCCTGCGCGACAGCATGTTTCGCACCGGCCAGAAGCTCAACACCACGACCAGCGCGGTGACCATCGTGACGATCACGACGTACCACAGCGGCCCATTGCTCTGAAGTGGCGGTGACACGGGCAGCACCCAGTGCAGCCAGGAACTGTCGATGGCGACAAATGCCAGCGTGATCGTGACCAGGTTCAGCCAGGAGAAGTTACCGCTGAGCACCAGCCACAGCTGCGTGCCGATCATGATGGCGGCGCCGATCCCCGCCACCGGTTGTGGCGCAAACAGCGCGAAGGGCGCAACCAGCTGAGCAAAGTGATTTCCCGCGACCTCCAGCCGGTGCAACCCTTTGGGAAGGTGATGGAAGTACCAGCTCAGCGGATTGGGCATGGGCTGTGTTTCGTGGTGATAGTCGAGGCATGTCAGCTGGCGCCAGCATCGGTCGCCACGCATCTTGATGAGACCGGCGCCGAACTCCACGCGAAACAGCAGCCAGCGCAACAGCCACATGATCAACACCGGCGGCGCTGTGTCGAACGACCCGAGAAAGATCGCCAGAAACCCGGTCTCGAGGAGCAGCGACTCCCAGCCGAAGCCGTAGAAGACCTGGCCGACGTTGACGATCGACAGGTACAGCGCCCAGAGCGCGAACCACACGGCCATCGACACAGGCAACGGCGCGCGCTGCGGAAGCGTGAACAGCATGCACGTTGCCAGCAACACGCCGCTCCAAGCCACCGCAAGAAAGAAGCGGTCCGAGTACCGCATGTGGAACAGGCTAGGTGCCTGCCGGAACGATGCCATGCGCAGAAACCCTGGTGCGGGGAGCAGGCCGTGCTCGCCGAGCAATGGGCGGAACTGATTGACCGCAACCAGGAACGCGATGAGATAGACGAGTGCGAGGCCGCGCTCAAAGACGAAGCGACTCAGCCAGTAGTCCGGTGCCGCGAACCTGTCCATGATTTCTTGCCGAACACTCGCCGCAGCGCCACACGCGCCGCGTGATACCCGCACATCCCGTGCACTCCCGGTCCCGGAGGCGTGGACGACGAGCATAGGTAGATCGCCGGGTCGGGAGTGGCGTACGGAACCGCAGCAAGCAGCGGGCGGAAGAATGCTCGATGGCCGCTGAATTCGCCGCCAGCGATGTCGCCGCCGACGTTGTTTCGATTGCGGGACTCGAGCTCGGCGGGACCGGACGCGGCGCGTGCGAGCACGAGGTCACGGAAGCCCGGCGCGAACCGTTCGATCTGTCGCTCGATGGCGTCGGTGAAGTCGCCCGTCCATCCGTTGGGAACGTGAGCGTAAGCCCACAGCGTGTGCTTGCCCGCGGGGGCTCGGGTGTCGTCGACGAGGCTGGGCTGCGCCGTGATGAGGAACGGCACGTCAGGCGCCTCACCATGCGTGGCGGACCGCAGAGCCGACGCTATCTCCGTGTACGAGCCGCCGATGTGCACCGTTCCTGCATGACGGCAGCGGTCGTCCCGCCACGGTATCGGCCCGTCGAGCGCGTAGTCGAGCTTGAAGACGCCTGGTCCATGTGGCCATTTCTCCAGCCGCCGCACGTAGCCTGCGGGAAGCCGGCCATTTGCGAGGCCGGCGACATGCCAGGGCACCAGGTCGAGCATGTACGCCGACGCGACCGGAAGCTCGCGCAGCGAGCCAACCGGTTTGCCGGTCACGATCTCGCCGCCCAGTGACCGCAGGTAGGACGCGAGCGCGTCGGTGATGCCCTGCGACCCGCCTCGCGGCACCGGCCAGCCGACCTCGTGGCCGGCGATCGCGAAGAGCATGGCGACGCCGCCGGTCGCCGGCGACGTGAGCGGAGCGATGGCGTGTGCAGCGAGTCCCGCGAGGAATGCCGGTGCGACGTCGCCACGCATCGCGCGAGCGAGCACACTGGCGGGAAGCAGCCCGCGCATGCCGTAGCGCGCGAGGAGCACCGGATGGTGGGGCAGCGTCGCGGCAATCGGCCGCAGGGAATCGCGCGCCAGCGCATCCCAGTGGCCGAGGAACGGTTTGACCAGCAGACGGTACCGGGTTGCATCGATGCCGAGCGACGCCGCCGTCTCGTCGAGCGACTGCACCAGCGTCGCGGCAGGCAGATCGTCGAACGGATGCGCCAGCGCGATGGGAGGGTGAATCCACGAAAGCCCGTGCTGGTCGAGAGGCATCGCCCGCAGCGCCGGCGAGCCGGCGCCGAGCGGATGCACCGCGGAACAGAGATCGTGGCGGAAACCGGGAAGCGTCAGCTCCCCGGTACGTGCGCCGCCGCCGATGCTCTGGGCCGCCTCGTAGACGCGAACGCCCAAACCGGCCTGGGCAAGCGTCACGGCCGCCGTCAGGCCGTTCGGCCCAGCTCCGACGACGACCGCGTCGACAGCAGGTGGCGTCGCCACGCGGGCAAGACTGCCATAGTTTCGCGATGTGACGGAGCGCGGCGGACCGGTCGTGCGACCTGCGACGTCGACGGACCTGCCGGCGCTCACAGCCATCTACAACCACTACGTGGCGCACACACCGATCACGTTTGACGTCGTGCCCGTCGACCTCGAAAACAGAGCGGCGTGGATGTCGCACTACGCCGGCTCGGGGCCACATCGTCTGCTCGTCGCCGTTGCGGACGAGGTCGTGGTGGGATACGCGACGAGCAGCCGCTTCCGCGAGCGGACCGCGTACGCCACCTCGGTCGAGACGAGTGTGTACTGCCGCCACGACTGCACCGGTCGAGGCATCGGATCGCAACTCTACGCTGCTCTATTCGATGCTCTCGAGGGTGTGGATGTGCATCGCGCATACGCCGGCACCACGCTGCCCAATGACGCCTCCGTCGCGTTGCACCGCCACTTCGGGTTCAGCGAGATTGGTGTTTTCCGCCAGGTGGGCCGGAAGTTCGGCCGGTACTGGGACGTGCTCTGGATGGAGAAGGCGCTGTCCTGATCGCTGCGAGAACGCCCATGTTGGATGGCCGGCCCGCTGCAATTGAACGCCCGGCATCGTTCCAGCTGTCGCCGAGCCCGACGAAAACGCTGGCGCCCATGTCGTTGAGCAGCTTCTCCGCTTGGTCGAGATCGATCATGCCACTCAAGACGACACTGACCACGCCATGCGTCATCGTCCAAATCTGCTCTGCCCCGTGCAATGCCGTGGGACAGCGAACGAACCGTCCGGCGTCCATGCATCGTTGCACCGTGCTGACCAGGCGTTCGAAGGTGTCCCAACCCGTCTGTGCGTCGGCAGGATCGATGGGCGCCTCCATGAACATCACCCGATAGAGGTGCGGGTTGGTGAGCGCGTTCGTGCAGTAGGCCCAGCCAAGCCGGGTTAGATCAGCGACCGGGTCGTCTGTGATCGGCACCGCGTCGAGGTGGGTGGCGAGGCGGGCAAAGCCCTCGCCGCGGACTGCCCTCCGGAACTCGGCCATGCCGCCGAAGTGCGTGTACACAGCCGACGTGGAGGCACCGACTTCCCGTCCGAGGCGCCGTGCGCTCACCGCCGCCGGCCCCTCGACCGCGATGATCCGGGCCCCCGCTTCGATCAGTCCGGTTCTGGCGCCGGGGTCGGCCTGCCGGGGACTCATGGCTTGACATCCATTGCGTAACAGCGTTACCTTACGCCCGTAACGCTGTTACGGTACCCCAGGAGGGCGATGGCCTTGATCGCAACCGTCGAAGTGGTCAACTTTGTGAGGGTCAGGGATGCGATTCGCCTGCTGCGGCAGCCGCAACGCGCGTACGCCGTGTCGCCTCGGTTTGCCCGCGCCTTGCTCCCCGGCCGTGGTCGGGAGATATACCCACCGTGGCGCCCGCGCCCGTCCGAAGCCGGCATGCTCGCGACTGCCGGCCGGCGCGATGGCTGGGGCGCTCCTCAGGCTCACCGCGTCGTCGTGTTCGCGACATGGCTGGATGACGAGCCGCGACACGCCCATCTTGAACGGAGCACGGTGACGGAGCGGTGGTTGGGCGTGTTCGAACCCGTTCACTCGCACGGCACACTGGACGGCGCGGATCCGCTCGGCCCAGCCGCACGCGGCACGTGGCAGGAACGGCGCGGCTCCATATTCACGTACGGCCGCGCGGGCGGCAGCTTCGTCGACTTCGTCCATCAGAACAATCGTGTCGTCGAAGAGCTCCGCCGCATGCCTTCCCTGCTCACATCGTTCAACCTTCTCGACCTCGAGGGCGGTTTCGGCGTCTCGACCTTCAGTTGCTGGGACGACCTCGACATGGCGATGAACTTTGCATACCGCGCGTCGCCGCAGCATCGTGAGGCGATACGCCGCCACCGCGAGGGGCGCTATGGAAAAGAGCTGTACTTTGCGAGGCTCGCGCTGCTCGATTCCGAGGGAACCATCTGCGGCCGCAACCCTTTCAGTCAGACGCGCAGCGACGTAGAACCGGACCACGCTATCGTCGGGAATCATGGCCGAGGACGCGGTGCTGGTCGAGTCGTCCGGGCGCGAGGTGCCGATCACGAGCCCGAGCAAAGTCTTCTTTGCAGAACGGGGTGACACCAAGCTCGACCTGGTGCGGTACTACCAGGCTGTCGAAGAGCCACTGCTGCGCGCGATGGGCGGGCGGCCGGTGCTGCTCCAGCGCTTTCCCAATGGGGCGGGTGGCCCGTCGTTCTTCCAGAAGCGCGTACCTGATGCGCGACCAGACTGGCTGCAGACCGCGATCGTCAGCACACCCAACGGCACGACGTCGCGTGCGCTCGTGACCGCCGATCTCGCTCACGTGCTGTGGGCGGTGAACCTCGGGTGTCTCGGCTTCCATGTCTGGCCGGCGAAGGCGGCCGATCCGGAGCACGCGGACGAGCTCCGCATCGACCTCGACCCGACTCCCGGCGTCACGTTCCCGATGGTCCAGGAGGCGGCACGCGAGGTGCGTGCCTTGCTCAATGAGGTTGGTGTCGTGGCGCGAGCTGGAACGGCGCCGCGCCGACCTCATTACCGCCGCCTGGTGGAAGGAGGAGCGTGGCAGGCGAGTATTCATCGACTTCAACCAAAACGCGCCGCACAAGACGATCTTCGGAGCGTGGTCCGTGCGCGCGCGCCCCGGCGCGCAGGTGTCGACACCGTTCGCGTGGGACGGCCTCGATGCGATCGTGCCGGATGCGCTGACCATTGCCACGGTGCCGTCGCGCGTCGCGCGCGACGGCGACCCGTGGGCGGTGATGTCCGAAGCACCGCAATCGCTCGAGCCGCTGCTGGAGTTGCACGAGCGCGACGCGGCGGCTGGTTTGGTCGACGCCCCATGGCCGCCTCAGTATCCGAAGATGCCCGGCGAGCCATCCCGAGTACAGCCCAGCCGCGCACGCAGGCCGACCGATGAGATTCGTCAGTCAGGATGAGGCTAGCGTGCGCATTTCCCGCATTATTTGCCGGGCAATCGTGACGGGATCGGGCACCAGCCCCGAGTCGGCGATCACGCCCATCTGGATGTTGCCGGCGTAGGTCATGATGCTGATCCCGAGGCCGAGCATCGCGGACTGCGGGACGAAGAACGTGAGATTGCGCAACTGTCTGCCGGCAAGATAGAGAGGGCGGTCGGGGCCACGAACGTTGGTCACCACCGCAGTGCCTTTGGAACCGAAGAAGCGCACGACCTGCCGCTGCACGACCTGCGGCACCAGACCCATGGCGCCCAACACCTCGAGCGCAACCGACGGCTGTGGCGAACGCCTCGCCTCATCCATGCGCGCGTGCACCGCTTCGAGGCGGTCGAACCGGTTGGCCAAGCCGACCGGCATGTCGAGGAACACCAGACCGAACTGGTTGCCCAGCTTCCCGTTCGCGGCTTTGGGCCGCATGTCGACCGGCACCATCGCCCGTACGTGATCCGGCACCGAGCCACCGTTGTGCCTGCGGATGTACGTGCGCAGCGCGCCCGCCACCGCGGCCACGAGAATGTCGTTGACCGTGTAGTCCGTTTCCGCCCTGAGCGCACGCAGGCTCTCGAGCGGGAAGGGCTCTGTCCAGGCGACCTTCTTGCTGCGCACGAGCTTCCCGCGCAGCGGCGTCGGGGTGTCCGGCCACAGAGCCGACAGCCTCGCCAACGTGTATGCGTGCGTGCCGAGCTCGATCAGGCTGCCGACAGCGCGCCGCGGATCGAGGCTCGGCAGGTGCAGCCGCCCGTTGGTCGAGGCTCCGCGACGCTCGAACCGAGGCGCGCGAAGCGAGCCGGCCGCGGTCGTCGACGAGAGGCTGAGCAGCACCTGGACCAAGGCGCTGCCGTCTGCGATGCAGTGGTGTATGCGCGTGAACACGATGGAGCCGCCACGATAGTTCTCGATCACATGCGCGTCCCACAAAGGACGCGTCATGTCGAGCGGGGTGCTCATGAGATCGCCGAGCAAACCGCGCAGCTCATTCTCACCGCCCGGCGCGGGCAGCGCGATCCGGCGCACGTGCTCGTTCAGATCGAACATCGGGTCGGGCACCCACTTCGGTGGGCCGAGTCGCGCGACCTCTACGCGTTCTCGAAACCGCGGATGAATCAGCAAACGGTGATCGAGCGCCGTGAGCAGCTGATTGCGATCGACCGGCGCGTCGAAGAACGCGAGGCTTCCAACCATCATGAGGTTGGTCGGCATCTCCATGTGAAGCCACGCCGTGTCGACCAGGGAGAGCCGCTCGGGCTCGAGTTCCTCGAGAGCTGGTGTCGCCATGACTCTTCCTCTCTGAGCAACAGCTCCAGCCTGGCCGGTGCCGGGAGGCGCCAGGCCCCAAGACACCGACTCTGACGCAACCGTACCGGCGCCGTCGTGCACGGCACACCCGCCGGTCGCAAACGAGGCGATTGGCAGGATCAGGAGCCGCGGAGCAGCCCGCTCAGCTCTTGGTCGAAGGCGGCATCGCTCATCACGCCGAGGCTCCCGAGTACACGGTCCCCGACACGACCCTGCGCGTCAATGAACGCCAGCGCCGGCGCTGCCGGAATATCGTAGCCGGCTGCAATCGTCACGTCTGGGTCGGCGACGCTCGCGTACGGCACGTGCAGCTGCCGCTGAAAGGTCAGCGCCGCACCCAAGTCGTCTCGCATGTCGACGCCGAGAAACGCGACCCCGTGTGCAGTCCATCGTGCGTACGCCGCGTTGAGCCGCGGCTGCTCGTCGCGGCACGGGCCGCACCACGCGCCCCAGAAGACCAGCACCACCGGGTGGCCTCGCCACGACGCGAGGGTGACCGCCTTCCCCTCGAGCGTGCGACCGGTCACCGCCGGCCGGCTCGATGACGTGATGGCCGCATGTGACGATGCCGCGGCACCGCATGCCGTCAACAGCAGCACCGTCACGGCCGCGGAGGCAGCCCGCCTCGCGGCGCAGCTCACCCCGCGCCCGGCGCCGCTCGTGTGGCAAGGCGTTCCTCACGGTCGAACCAGGCGACACCGCAACAGATCAGCGCTACGAGAAAGGGAACGCCACCAGGAACCCACATGATCCCGGCCGCGATCTCCTGATCGCCGAGCGATCCCAGACCGCCGGCGTTGCCGGGATATGCATACAGCGGGTGCGACGCGTACCCGATGAACACCGCCAGCGCCCAGCTGACCAGCATGCCGGCGAGGAGCAGCGCGGCCCGACCGCCGAGCTGCAGGCGCGCTGCTGCGCCCAGCGGGCCGATCACCTGGTCCCAAAACAACAAGCCAAGTCCAAGGAAGAGGGTGTGCTCGAGGTCGTGGACCTGGTCGTTGACCAGTGTCACGTTGTACAGGGCAGGCGCATGCCACACGAGAAGATTTGCGCTGAAGGCGACCAGCACGGCTAGAGCCGGCGGCCATCCGCGGTGCAGCCATCGGAGGGAGCCCGCAAAGGGCGTCATACGCGACGTTCCGTGTGTGCCGCTGATCGCCTGGGCTCCTTGCCACGCGGTGCGAAACGGATCGGCGAGCAGGATGAGCGGAGGTGCGAGAACCAGCAGGATGACGTGCTGCAGCATGTGGTCCCACTGGAGCTGCGTATCGAACGCCGCGATGGGAGACACGAGCGCCAGGAGGAGCACCGTCGTGCCGACCGCAAAGCACGTGTCGCCCAGGTCCCATCGCAGCGACCGATGCACATGCTCCGGCTGGTAGCGGCGCCCCTGGTAGTAGAGAACGACGGCGAAGACCGCTGCGAGGATCGGCACCGGCTCGAAGCTCCACTGCGTCAGCGCCGACCAGGACATGCGAGCGCCTCAGGTCACGAACTGGATCAGCCCGGATACCACCACGGCGACGACGGTGGCGTACAACCAGTATTCGAATAGGGCCCGCACGTGGCTGTGCGACGCGACCACCGTCTGACGCACGTGGCTGTTGTAGATCGAAACCATCCACAACGCGCCAAGGACGAACTCGGCGAGGATCACCGCGAGCCAGATGACGGCGATGTCGACGTACGTGCCGGCTGCCAGGTCGTATCCCGTGTGGTAGAGCTGGTACACGCGCACCGCGATCGTGGCGGCGCCGAGCAAGAGCGCCGGGCCCAGGATCCGCGTGAGCGCCCTGCGATCCCCCCGGCCGGCGACACCCACCGCGGCGCCGAGCACCAGGGTGGTGACCACCGGCACGAGCAGGATCATCAGCGTTATCCCCGGAGCCGGCGTGCCGACGCCAGGACGCCACATGCCGCCGAAATTGTTGGCTCGCAAGTACAGGTATGCAAAGAGAAACGTGAGCTGCAGCGTCGTGTTCGCCGCGAGCATCATCCGCGAGCCGACGATCAAGGATCGGACGCGGGGCAGGTTCTCGTCTCCTGGGGCGCGGACGCTGGTCGGGACCGCCTCGGTCATGGTGTGGCTCCACCGAGGGCCGGAGCCGGATGCCCCACGTCAGCCGCAACGCGACCCGTGTCGTACTCGTACGGCAGCGACCATTTGGTCGGCACCGTGTCGAAGTTGTACACGGGTGTTGGGGTGGGCAGGTGCCACTCGACACCCAGCGATTCCCATGGGTTCTCCTTGGCCGGCACGGGCCGGATCACCACGTTCCAGATCAAGATGCCCAGGAACAGGAGCATCGAGCCCCCGAGGAGGTAGGCGAAGACCGTCGCCGAGACGTTCAACGGCTGCAGGTACTGCGCATAGCTGATGACGCGCCGGGGCATGCCGAGGATGCCAACCGAGAGCAGCGAAAGGAAGGTCCCATTGAAGGAGAGGAACACCGCCCAGAACTGAAAACGTGTCAGGCGCGTGTCCATGGTGCGGCCGGTCATCTTGGGCAGGTAGTAGACCAGGCCCGCCATCAACGCAAACACCTCGGCGCCCATGATCGTGTAGTGGAAGTGGGCCTGCACGAAGTAACCGCCGTGCAGCGTGAAATCGCTGGGCACGTCGGAGAGGAACACACCGGTGAAACCGCCGATGAGGAAGTTGAAGAGAAACGCGCCGATGAACAGCATGGGCGTCGAGAAGCGCGTCCGGGCGCGCCACAGCGAGCCCAGCGCCACGAGGTAGATGAGACCGGTGGGCACCGAGATCGCCTCGGTGGAGAACATGTAGAAGGGGCGAAGCGCAGGCGCGAGACCGCTGACGAACAGATGGTGCTGCCACACCATGAAGCTGAGCACGGTCACGCCGACGAGGCCGCCGATCGCGACGCGATATCCCCAGAGCGGGCGGCGCGTGAACACCGGAAGCATCTCCATGATCAAACCGAAGGCAGGCAGGATGAAGATGTAGACCTCGGGATGGCCGAAGAACCAGAACAGGTTCTCCCACAGGTACGGTGAGCCGCCGCCGGCGGGGACGAACAGCGTGGCCAGATACGTGCGATCAAACGTCTCCATGGCGATGGCGCCGAGGAGCGCCGGCGCAGCGAGCAGACCCAGGAACGATGTGAGGAACACGCCCCAGACGAAGATCGGGAGTCGCGTGAACCGCATGCCGGGCGCGCGCAGCGTGATCACGGTCACGATCATGTTCAGTCCAGAGAGCATGATCGAGAGGCCGATGAGGCTGAAGGCGATGAGATACGAGTCCATGCCGAGCACGTTCTGGTCTGCCAGGGGCGCGTACCCGGTCCATCCGGTGGTGAACCCGCCCAGGAACACCGTCGAGAGGAGGATCAGCCCCGCCGGCGGGAGCAGCCAGAAGGTGAGCGCCTCGAGGCGGGGAAACGCCATGTTGCGCGCGCCGATCATGATCGGCACGAAGTAATTGCCGAACGGCCCGATGATCGCAGCGGATGCCATGAAGATCATGAGCGTGCTGTGCAGGCCGACAAGAGTCAGATAGGACTCCGCGGTTGCGGTGGTCGGCGTCGGCGTCAGCAACTCGGTGCGGATGAACATCGCCCCCAGGCCGCCGACGAAGAGGAACGCGAGGATGGCGACCACGTATTGCATGCCGATGACCTTGTGGTCCGTGGTCAGCCTGAAATACCGCGCGAGGCCGCCGCCCTCCCCGTGGAGGTACGCCTCGTCGTCGGCCGTGGGCACCGGACGGCCCAGGAGCCGCGCGATGGGGTAGTTGAAGAAACCCATGCCGGCGAGAAAGCCGACGGCGCTGAGGCTGTAGCCCAGCAGGATCCCTGCGTTCGAACCGAGCGAGTTGTCGCCGTCACCGATCGCCAGGCTCCCGAGTGCGTAGCCGACGAAGAACCCGATGGCTGCGCCCACGACGGCCAGCGCGAGGCCCCACTCGTGGAGCCGCCGGGACAGCGACGGCGGTGCGGTTCCGCGTGTGGCGACGGCTACTGCTGCCACTGGCTCTCTCCCAGGTACGCGTGGTTGCTCATGGTTCAGGTCCCGTAGGCCGGCGGATTCGGCTCGTACGTGTGGCTGTACGCCGGCAGGTACTTGAGGATTGGTGCATCCATCGCCTGCTGCTGCTGGATCCATGCGGCGAAATCGGACGAGCTCACCACCATCGCATCGTCCGCGTTCATGTTCCCGTGCCACAGTCCGCACAGCTCGGAGCACTGCACCCGATATGTGCCGGTTTGCGTCGGCGTGACGGTGAAGACGTTGTCGTTCAGCGGCACGGCGTCCGCCTTGACACCCAACGCGTAGAACCAGAAAGAGTGGACCACGTCGAGTGAGGTGACGTGGAACTGGATCTTCTGGCCGACCGGGATGACGAGCTGCGGCGTCTCGACGCCGCCGTAGGTTGGATAGCGGTACGTGAACCACCACTGCTGCGCGATGACCTGCACCTCGAGCGGATCCGAGGGAGAAGCCGGTTGCCGCAACGATGCAGACGTTGTCGAGATGCCCGCGCCAGGCTGATCGCTCGCGAGCGCGACCGTGCCGTAGACCGCGAGCGAGAGCACGATGACGATGCTCGCGCTGATCCACGCGATCTGCGGCCTCGAATCGCCACGGAGCTTTCCCGGATCGATGTCACCCTCGTGCGGCGCAACACGATTGCCGAACAGCGTGAAGGCAATCGTCGCCACCACGGCGGAGAACACCGGCCATGCGATCACCGCGAGGATCTTGATCACCGTGGACTGGCTCGACGCCAGGTCGGATGCCTGGAATGGCGGTGTCGGCCCCAGCGCGAGCCCGATGTCGCCGGCCACCGCCAGGACGAACCAGACGAGCGCGTACATCCGGATGTAACGGCGTCGCCTCTCGGTCATCTCAGCTCACCGTCATCTCGCCGGCCATGTAGCCGAGCGTCTGCATGGGACCCCCGTTGCCGTAGAGCGTGCCGGCCGCGCACGGGACGAAGCACTGCCAGCGGTACGTCCCTTGGGGTGGAGCGATGAACTCGAACTGCACGACGTTCTGCGCGCCAGCCGGAGCATTGTCCGCAACGCCGAGGAGCGGTACGCTCACTCCAAGGTCGGGGATGGTGAACGTGTGCGCGGCGTCGTCGGGGTTGATGGATGTCATCACCTTGTGGTTGACCGTCATCTCATTCCCGACTGTGCCCCGCACCAGGCCGAAGTAGGGGTTGCGCAAACCGCTGGCGCCGTCCTGCTGGTCGATGGTGATGCGTACCACCGAGCCGGCCGGTACGTGGAAGTACGTCGAGGGATTCCCGTCTGAGTTGAGGTATGCGACCCAGTTGGGGTGTAGCCCACTGCCGACAGCGGCGACTGTGGTGAACGTCACGTCCACCACCGGGCGCCCCTCGACGGTGTTCGCCGACGTCGACACCGTGACCGTTGGCGGCGTGTGACCCATGTACTGGGTCACAAAGAACCCCACGACCACACCGGCGATGACGATGCTGACCGCGGCGATGGATGCTCTCAGTCCCATGCTCTTCCCCTATGTGCGCGCGACCGTGGTGATGGCGGAGACGACGTCGTCCACCGGGAGCGGCGCCGGAAATGTGACGCGCAGATATCCGTGCGGATCGATCACGTCCAGGAGCTCGTCGTGGTTGATGTCGGTGGGTGTTGGATCAACCTCGATATGCCAGTGCAACCAGGTGAGCTGGAGCGAGGCCGCGTTAGGCCCGAGCAACCAGTGCCATCCCGACAACCACGATGTGGAGGCCAGGTTGCTGCTGAGAAAGTGTTCGACGTCGGCCTTGGTTCGCCCCGGAGCAACGCTGACGACGAGCAGCTCAGGGCGTATCCCTCTGGGCAGCTTCTGCTCCACGGCTGCGATGTCGCGGCCCATCACCGGACACAGGGCGGTGCACACCGGGTCCATGAACGTGAGCAGGACGACGCGGCCTCTTTGCGCAGCCAGCGATACCGTGGCTCCGTTCTGATCGACGAGCGTGAACGGCGGTGCGGAATGTCGTGTCAACGGGGCTGGCCGTGGCTGACCTGGTTGCAGTGACGCCGAATTGGCGGCGACCGGGTGGCGGGTCGCCAACGCGAGCAATGAGCCGAGGCCGATGCCGGCAACACTGCACGCGACCGCGAGGACAGCCCGGCCTCGACGCGACCGGCCGACGCGCCACCACCCGCGCTGAAAAGACATCCCTCCTAATTCCGACCGCCGCATCATGGTCGTCCGTTCGGGCAGGCGTCAAGCCGCCGTCGTTCCAACGGTGCAAGCGCGTCTAATGGGGCGCGGATCGACGCCTAGCGCTCGAGGCGCGTCGGCACGGTCTTCACGCGGACATCGGGCAGACGTCGCAGGCCAAGCTTGATCGCCACCTGCATCTGGTTGTGCAGCGGACGCTCCCACACATGGCAGGGGATCACCTCAGGCAAGACGATGGTCAACGGCGCCCGCGGATGCCGCCGCCGCCAGCGCTCGAGAAGATCGAGCAGCGGACTGACCACCTCTCGGTACGGCGACCCGATGACGGCGACCTTGACGTCATCGCCTACCCAGGCTCGCCACTTGCGCCGCGAGTCCTCGCGCGTCTCGCCGGTCGCGAAGTGGACGACGGTGACGTCGTTGCTGATGGTCAGGGCGTGGTCGATCGCCCGTGCCGTCGCGATGTCGCGATAGCCGGCGGGCACGATGACGCGCCCACCATGCCGCTCGGTCCCCGGTTGCGGCTCGCGGTGGTCGAGTTTCAGCTGGTCACGTGCCGCCTCATAGTGCGCGTGAATTCCGTGGAAGTTGAGCACGAGAAATGGGACGAGCAGGAGCACGAGCCACGCGCCGCCAGTGAACTTGCTGACCACGACGATCACGGTCACCGCACCTGTCACGACAGCACCGGTGCCATTGATGGCAGCACGCCACTGCCTGCCGCGCACACGGTGACGCCTCCAATGCCTGACCATGCCGGCCTGTGACAGGGTGAAGCAGAGGAAGACTCCCACCGCGTACAGCGGGATCAATGCATGGGTGCTGCCGCCGAAGGCGACGATGAGCAGCGCCGCCAGCGCACCGATGACGATGATGCCGTTGCTATAGGCCAGCCGCATGCCGCGATGGGTGAACTGGTGAGGAAACCAGTCCTCTTCAGCCATCACCGCGGCGAGCCGGGGAAACCCATTGAAGGACGTATTCGCCGCGAGCAACAGGACGAGCGCCGCGCTGCCCTGCACGAGATAGAACAGCGGTGTCCCGCCGGCGAAGGTTTGTCCAACCTGGGCGAGGACGTTCGCCTGATCCGATGGGGCCGCGCCCACCGCCAGCCCCAGCCCTGCGACACCGATGAAGCTGACGCCGAGGATCGCGGCGAGCATCACCAGCGTCCGTGCCGCGTTGCGCGATTCCGGCTTGCGGAATGCAGGGACCCCGTTGGCGATCGCTTCGACCCCGGTCATGGCGGTGGACCCGCCCGCAAACGCACGCAGCACAAGAAACAGCGTGACACCCTCAGTGGCGGCGGGAACAGCGTGCACCGGGGGCGGTCGGCCGGCGATCAGCAGATGAACAACGCCGGCCACGAGAAGCAGGCCGACACTGCCAACGAACGCATACGTCGGCAGGACAAACGCGGCGCCGGCCTCGCGCACGCCGCGAAGGTTGATGAAGACGAGGATGGCGATGAGGAGGACGTCGATCCACACGCGATGCGCGTTGAGGGCGGGCCACACAGCGACCAGCGCGGCGACGCCCGCTGTCACCGACACGGCAACGGTGGTGAGGTAGTCGACCATGAGTGCCGCTGCCGCCGCGAGCCCGGCGTCAACCCCGAGGTTCTCCTTGGCAACCGTGAACGAACCCCCACCGCGCGGATACGCGTAGATCGTCTGGCTGTACGAAGTCGCGACAATGCCGAGCAGCAACGCGATCGCGAGCGCAATCGGGAGATCGAAGCGCGTTCCGGCGACGCCGGCCAGCAGCAGAACGTAGAGAATCTCGTCCGGCCCATACGCAACGGACGAGAGGGCGTCGAGACCAAAGGCACCCATCGCGCGCGGGATGGAGAGGCGCTCCGTCTTCGACGCCGACGACGGGAGGGGACGCCCCAGAACGACGCGCCGGAGCGTCGCGATCAACGGCTCATGCGGGCGACATGTCGATGATGCGGTAGTCTGGCAGGGGGATTCGACCTCCCGAGAAGGGGGCGACGACGTCTGGTAAGGTCGCGGCGGTGCACGTCGTCTGGTACACGGCGATGTCGATGGACGGCCGGATCGCCGACACGAAGCAGAGCCTCGACTTCCTCGAGACCATCGGGCCGAGTGACGACACACGGGGCGACTTTCAGGCCTTCCTCGCCACGATCGACGCGGTGGTGGTGGGTGCAACGACGCTGCGCTGGCTGCTTCGGCGTGGTCATGGATGGCCCCACGACGATCTGCCGACATGGTTGATCGCGCACGACCCCGGCCTCGTAAGCGACGTCGGCAGCACGCGCGCGCCATTTCGGCGGATGGAAGGAAGTGTCGGCGCCGTGTTTCAGGAGATCGCTGCCGGCGGGCACGAGCGCGTTTGGCTGTGCGGCGGTGGCGCGGTTGCGGGCCAAGCGCTCGAGTCCGATCGTATCGACGAGGTCGTGGTCACCGTCGCACCCACGGCGCTTGGTGCTGGACCGGCATTGTTCGACGCCGACAACATTCGAGACCGCCGTTTTCGGCTCGTCGAATGTCGCTCCCTGGGAGGTGACGCGGCACGACTTCGCTGGTTGCGTGATCGTCGAACGTGAGGACGGGTTCAGGCTTGCGCGCCACGCGGGTGGCCGCCGGCACATCACAGAGCGGCGGCGAGGCCCTCGACAAGCCGGTCGACATCGCTGGGAACGACGTGCAGGTGCGGCGCGATGCGAAGCGAGGTGCCGCGAACGCTTGCGATCACACCACGCTCGCGGAGATTGGCATCGACGCGCCGAGTGGCGTCGCGGGGGAGATCCACCCCGAGCATGTGCGGACCATGCTCGTGCGGCGCACCCACGTTCAGCCCGAGCGACGCAACGCGCGCGCTGATCGCGGCGATGGCCATGGGCAGGAGCCCGAAGTTGCCGCGCTGGCCGACATCGAAGCGCCGCGCACCGGGGAGATACTCGTCGGTGTAGTCGGCAACCGCCGCGAAGTCGTCTGAGCCCGCACGATTGATCCAGCTCTCCTCCAATGGCTCGCCTGCGCGGTGTCGCTCGGCGACGTACATGGGCCCGACGCTGAAGGGTCCGAGCATCCACTTGTACCCGACGGCGACCACGAAGTCAGGGAGCAGCCGCGCAATGTCGAGCGGCATGACTCCAAGTGACTGGCTGGCGTCGATGCACAGCACCGCGCCCGTCTCGTGTGTCCGAGTCGCCACCGCGTCCAGGTCGAGCAGCGCTCCATTTGTCCAGTGCACGTTGGGAACCGCCACGATCCGGGTGCGCTCATCGATGGCCGGAAGCACGGCATCGGTCCAGGTCTGGCCGCGCTCCCGCTCGATCACCACCAGCTGCGCGCCGGTTCTGCGGGTGAACCGCTGCCACGTGTAGAAGTTGGAAGGAAACTCGTCGGCAAGCACGATCACCCGATCGCCGCGCGCCGCCGACAGATTGCGAGCGGCGGTAGCGAGCCCGTAGCTGGTGGCCGGCACGAGCGCTATCCCGTCCGTACTTGACCCGATCAGTGTGGCGAAGCCCGCTCGCAAACGCTCCGCGTCGTCGAACCAATCGCGCGGTGAGATCGTCCAAGGATTGGCGCGCCGTTGGAGTCCTCGCTCACCCGCGTCGCGCACACTGCGCAGCAACGGAGACATGTTGGCGGTGTTGAAGTACGCCAGGTCATCGGGAATCGCGAAGAGCTGCCGCTGGCTGCCGAGCAGGGTCACGGCTGCAGACCTTACTCAGCCTCGGTCACGAATGCAGATTCAGGGCCGGGCCCGTGAGAGCGAACGGGACATGCCCCACCGCCGCGAACAACACGAACAGTGAGAGGCTAGCGCCAAACAACGTGACGTTTCTGTAGAAGGCGCCCTCCTGTGTGCGCCGAGTCGCGGGGTCTGAGACCGTCCAGAACGGATGAAAGAGCACCGCGGCGGGAAGCACGAACGCAGCCAGCATCAGCGTTCCGATGTCGGGCCAGATGCCGACGACGATCGAGACGTCCGCCAGGACTAGGAACAGACCCGTGGGCAACCCTGCGACCGCGGGGATTGGGAGTTTGCCCCGCGCCACGCCGACGTATCGGCTGTGATTCTGGATGTGCCCGCGCGCGGAGAACGCAAACAAACCGGTCAGCGAGATCCGGCCGATCAGCAGGATCGCCCCCGCCGCCGTGGTCAACCAGAAACCTGAAGGATGATGCGCCCGCGTCCATGACCGGTCTCGGCCGCCGCATGCGCCGCGGCCGCTTCGGGCAGCGGGAACACCTGCCTGACCTGCGGGGCAAGCGCCCCCGCCTCGATGAGCCGTACGAGCTGCTCGAGTACAGGTCTGATGATCTCAGGAGACTGCACCCCCGAAGTCCGCACGCCGTGCGCCGCGGCCTTCTCCGGATCGGGCATGCCCGCGACGCTCACGAGAATCCCGTCGGGCTTCAGCACGGACCACGAGCGATCCATCACTGCACCGCCGACGGTGTCGAGTACGACATCGACATCGCGCACCACATCCTCGGTATTGGCTGTTGTGTAGTCGATGACATCGTCTGCGCCGAGCGAGCGCACATAGTCGACGTTGCCGGTCGCGGTGGTGGCGATCACGTGCGCGCCTTTCCAGTGACCAAGCTGCACCGCAAGCGAGCCGACGCCGCCGGCGCCGCCCTGCACCAGCAAGCGCTGCCCGGACCCGAGCCTCGCTGCGTCGAAGAGTCCTACCCACGCTGTGACGCCACCGACGGACAGCGTCGCACCCTCTTGGAAGCTGAGGCCCGCGGGTTTTGGCACGATCGTGGTGACGGGTGCTATCGCGTAGTCCGCATACCCACCGGCAGCGCGGCCGAAGACATCGTCACCGACCGCAAACTCGGAGACGCGAGGGCCGACCTCCTCCACCGTTCCTGCGACGTCGAGACCGAGAGTGTGCGGGAGCTCCAGCGGCACCCATTCCTTCAGGTACCCGGCTCGAAACTTCCAGTCGATGGCATTGACTCCCGCCGCACGCACGCGGATGAGCACTTCGCCATCGTTCGGTGTCGGGCGGTCGACCTCCTCGAGCGTGAGCACCGAGGGCGGGCCGTACTCGTGGAATCGGACCGCCCGCATCTGTCGGCTCTCAGCTGCTGTCATGGCTTGCCTCCTCACGCATGCCGCCTCTCTGCGCTCAGCCTCTCTGCGCTATGTTTTCTATAGTAACGATACTCCTCGCAGCCCCGCGATAGGATGGCCGCGTGACCACCCCGCGTCCGGCTGAACCCGTTCGCTGCGATGCGGCGCTGACGCACGTCTTCGCACTCCTGGGGAAACGGTGGACCGGCGTCATCATCGGGTCACTCATGGAGCGGCCCGCGCGATTCGCCGAGATGGCGGGCGCCATCCCGGGCATCACCGAAGCGATGCTATCGACGCGCCTGACCGAGCTCCAAGCCGCCGGCCTCGTCAGCCGCGAGGTGCTGCCCGGCCCGCCGATCGCGTCGGTGTACCGGCTGACCACCGACGGCGCAGCGCTTCGTCCCGCGCTGACGGCGCTCGCTGAGTGGGCCCACACCCACATGCGGCACCGACAGACGGCCGGCTGACGGCGCACTCAGCCGGCCCGATATCGCGCTGCGCTGAGTCAGGCGAGCGCGCACAGATTCACGTGCTTGGTCGCCAACACGTGCGCCACCGCGCCCTCGACGGTGTTTCGCGCGAGCGCGCCGCGTCTGACGGCCGACGTGATGGCAGCGACGATCTGCGTCGTGACAGATGCGACACTGTTCGCGTCTGCGTTGAAGAGCACCATGTCGGCTCCCGCGTGCAGAGCCGCCACCGCTGCGCGGGGCACCGAGTACCCAACCGCCTGCAGCGCAGGTGTCGACAGGGAATCGGTGACGACGAGACCTTGGAATGCGAGCTCACCGCGTAACACACCCTGGATGACGGTTGCCGAGATGCTTGCTGGCACAGTGCTCAGGCCTGGAACCGTCGCGTTCGCCACCATCACCGCGGACGCGTGCGCTCCGACAGCGTCCGCGAAGGGCAGCAAC
>VBGJ01000112.1 GCA_005880445.1 Chloroflexota bacterium
CCGCGCCCTGTCGCATGTGTCACGGCGTTTTCGCACGCCGGTGAACGCGCTGCTGGTCGCATCGGTAATTCCGGCGCTGTTCGCGCTCCTGGCTCGGGCGACGCCTACACAGAACATCATGATCGGCTTCATCACCATCCCGGCAAAGGTGAACGCCCTGGTCCTGCTCGTCTCATTCGCCGTTTCCGGTATCTACCTCGCGTTCTTGCTCGTCGTCGTCGCCGCGCTGGTGGGGCACCTGCGTGGATGGAAGCCGGCTGGTGCGTTCCGCCTCGGAGCCTGGGCCTACCCGGTGATGATCGCCGGGATCGTCTGGCTCACCGCGATGCTGGTCAACATTCTGTTGCCGAGCGGGATCACCAGCCCAAGAGGAGCGCTGTTCAACTACGACTGGATCACGCTTGCGGTCGTCGTCGTGATCCTGGTGCTCGGCGCCCTGTACTTCCTGGTGGGACGGCCGGCGCGGCGGATCGCGCGTGGCGCAGCGACACAAGCGGCTCCCACCACGGCGTCCTGAGGTGAGCGAGGAGAAGGTCCGCGCGCCATAGCCGCGGCCCTGGCGACACCGCCAGACTGACCCAACCCCCGAAACCGCCGTCGCTTGCATAACGAACATCCGTTCGCTATGCTGTAGCTCCTGCCTCGGCGCTCCTGCTCCCGTCTCGATGAGGGGCTGGTTTCACGTGAGGAGCGATGACCGATTCTCTTTCGGCTGCTCTGGCGACCCTGCGGCGCCGCTACGGACCTGAGGCCCTGCGCCGGGGAGGGCTGCCGGAGGCGGCGGCGGTGTGGCCCACCGGGGTGCCGGTGCTCGATGGGGTGCTCGTTCCAGGAGGCCTGCCGCGGGGCCGGCTCACGGTGCTGGCGGCCACTGCCCGGCACGGTCCGTCGGGGCGGCTCAGCCTGCTGCAGTCGCTGGCTGCCACCGCCAGCCGATCGTGCGACGTCGGCTACGTCGATCTCGCCGGCTCGCTCGATCCCGGCTACCTGGCCGATCTCGGTGCCGATCTCGACGCCTGCCTCGTGCTCACCCCGGGTGAGGGCAGGTGGGAGCGAGGCCTGGTCATGGCCCGCACCCTGGTGAACGCGGGCCTGCCCTGGCTGGCCGTCGTCTGCGTCATCGCCGCGCCGGCACCGCAGGCAGCTCCCCTGGCGCATGCCTCATCGCTCACGCTGGCCTGCACCGCCACCGGCTGGCAGCGGGCGCACGGTGACGTGACCGGGCTGCGGGTCCGGGTCGTCACGGCGAAGAGCAAGGTGCACACGCCGAGCGCCGAGGCGATGGTGCTGCTCCGCTATCCCCGGCCCTACGCCGTCGCCGAGGTCGTGGGGCTGCCCACCGTGGTGACGCCACGGCTCAGGGCGGACAGCGTAGAGGCGCTGCCCCGGGTGGTGGCGGCGCCGGGTTGAGATGCGCATCCTCTGTGCGCGCTACGCCCACCTTGGACTGGTCACCGTGCTGCGCCGCTTTCCGGAGCTGCGCGGGGAGCCGGTCATCGTCGGCGGTGCGCCGGAGCTGCGCCTCCCCGTGATCGCGGCGTCCGCAGCGGCGGTGTCGGCGGGCGTGCGTGAGGGCATGCCCCTGCGGCAGGCGCAGCAGCTCTGTCCCGCCGCCGCCTTCGTCCCGCTCGACATCGAGGCGACGGCGTCCCTGCGTGGCGAGATCTGCGCCACCCTGCATCGCCTCGCCCCGGCGGTGGAGGTGAGCGACGACGAGGCGCTCTGCGACCTCTCCGGCAGCCACGCCGGATTTGGCGATGAGAGCGCCTGGGGCGTGGCGGTGGCTCGGGCGCTCGCGGTGGCGCTCGACGTCGAGCCGCCGGCGGTGGGCATCGCCGGGTCTCGCTTCGTCGCCCGCCTTGCCGCCCGCCAGGGCCGGCCGGGTCACATCCGCCGCGTCCGGGACGGGGAGGAGACGGCGTTTCTGGCTCCGCTCCCCCTCGACGTGCTCCCCGTGGATCCCGCGATCACCGCTCGCCTGGCGGGGTTCGGTCTCGACTGCATCGGTGCCGTCGCCGGCCTGTCCCCGGCGGAGTTGCAAAGGCAGTTCGGCCGTGAAGGGCTGGCGGTTCACCTGCTGCTGCAGGGTGAGGACGGCGATGGGGTCAATGCCGCCACCGCGGAGCAGACCTGGAGCGAGCGTCTCGTGCTCGACTCGCCCGTCGCCCAGATGGAGACGCTGCTCCAGGCTGCCCGTCGCTGCGCGGTCGTGCTCGGCGAACGCCTGTCGGCACGCAGCCTGGCGGGGGGAGAGGTGTCCGTGGTCTTCGAGGTCGAGGAGGCGGAGGATGTGTCCGCCTCGGCGGTGCCCGCCGCCCCCACCGGCAACGCCGCGGAGACCTGGACCGCGGTGCTCGCGCTGCTGGGCGAGCTCCATCCGCCGTCGCCGGTGACCGCGGTACGCGTCGAGCTGATGCGGATCTCGCCCGCGATAGGCCGGCAGACCGATCTGCTGCGTCCAGGCGACGCGGCGCGTGATTCGGTCGTCGCGGCCGCCTCCCGATTGAGCGCCCGCTTCGGTGAGACGGTGGCGCGGAGGCCTCGCCTGGCGCTCGATCCCGGCGACCTCCCCGAGCGTCGCTTCGTGTGGGAGCCACCGGCCGTCGCAGGGGTGCGCCGGTGACCGAGCTCCTGGCCGGTGATGCCGAGGTCCGGGTATCTGCGCAGGGGTTGCTGTTCGCGCTGCGCACTCGGTCCGGCTGGCGTGAGGTGACCGAGGTGGCGCTCACGTGGCGGGTCGAGACAGACTGGTGGCGCTGCTCAGTGCGGCGCGACTATGTCCGCTGCCTGCTGTCCGACGGCGAGTGCGTCGACATCTACCGAGATCAGGAGACCGACGTCTGGCATTGGGTCCGGCGCCATGACTGAAATCGATACGGGTGTTCTCAGCTCGCTGCGGCCCTTGCCGGTGGCTGGACGTCGACCTCGAGAAACTCGATCTCTGTGCCGTCGTCGTCGAAGTCTCGTTCGACCCCTTCGAGCGTGAAGTTGATGGCATCGATCGCTGCGCGTTCAGCCTCCAAGCGGGTGCCGTTGACCCCTCCGACGATGTGCAACGCGGGGACTCTGAATCCCCAGCCGCCCCCCTCATCGTCCCAGACATATTCGATGCGCAATCTCATAGCAGTAACTCCTACACCATCCGGCGAAGCTCGGCAAGCGAATACCCGAAGTCTTTTGCGACTCGGACGAGCTTCGATCTACCGAGGTCGA
>VBGJ01000113.1 GCA_005880445.1 Chloroflexota bacterium
ATCGAGGCCGTCGGGCTCTGCGACAGGAGCGGCCTCTACGGCGCGGTGGAGTTCATCGAGGCGGCGACCGCCGCCGGCGTTCATCCCCTCGTCGGGACCGAGCTGGAGCTTTCGGGCGGCTCCCGCCTGCGGCTGCTCGCACGCGACCGGAACGGGTACCGGCAGCTGTGCCGGGCGGTGAGCGCGGCCCAGCTCGCGGGCGTCAAGGGCCAGCCGCGGGTACGCATCCCCGCACTGGAGGACGGACGCGAGGGG
>VBGJ01000008.1 GCA_005880445.1 Chloroflexota bacterium
CACGCGTCCCTGCTCGATGTGCAGGTTCGTCACCGCGCTCCGTAGGCGCACGGATTCGAGCTGTTTCGCCGCGAGCTCGGCGATGCGGGCGAGCGGTGTCGTCGAGTAGCCGATGCATGCGGCATCGCGTTTGCCGAGGAACGCAGTGCGGATGACGAACAGCGCGTCGCCGGCGGATACGTCCTCGAGTGACGCATTGAGCGCCGGGACAAGAAAGGGGTCCCAGAATGCGCGGCGCGCGGCTCGGCTCTGCTTGTTCGTGCGCAGCCACGTCGCCATGTCGACGCCGTCAGGCGCCGGCCGGCGAGCGGCGACCAGCGCCCGCGCGACCCGGAGCTTGTCGGCGATACCGAGATGACGGTAGCCGGCGAATCCCAGAGCCAGGTGGAGCGGCGCGGGCAGCGGTGCGGCTGACAGCCGGGCCGGCCGTCCCTCGCGCGCCAGCACCGTGACCACGAAGCGCGACTGGAAGCGCAGGGAATCGGCGAGGCCGAGCGTGTCGACGAAGTCGAGGAATTCGGTGCAGCAACGCAGCACGACGTGCTGGCCGTTGTCGACCTCGACGCCATCGACCACGAAGGACGTCGCCTTGCCGCCGAGCAGCCGCGAGCGCTCGATGAGCGTGACGCGCGCACCGCGCCGCTGGAGCTCGACGCCCGCCGCCAGGCCGGCGAGGCCCGCACCGACGACGGCGACCACCGGCGCGGGCGTCACAGGGCGGCGATCCATGACCGCGCCATGACGCTGAGCTTCACCGCCGGTGAAAGCGACGCGCGGCTGCGCAGGGGCAGCTGTGGGTCCGCCTCGATCCGCTCCAGGATGCGGAGGTAGATGCCCGCCATGGTGCGCACGCACACTGCAGACGAGGTGGGTATGTGCGCGGTCACGCGCAGACCGGAGGCGTAGTGCTCACGCGCGCGCCCGGCCTGGAAGGCGACGAACCGCGACCATGACGACGTGACACGTCCGCGCAGGACGTCGTCTGTGGTGATGTCGTGCGCGGCAAGCTCGTCGAGCGGCAGGTAGATGCGACCACGAGCCGCGTCCTCTCGCACGTCGCGCAGGATGTTGATCAGCTGCAGCGCGATGCCCAGCTCGTCGGCACGTGCGAGTGCAACAGGGTCGCGAAAGCCGAAGATGCGCACACACATGCGGCCCACCATGGACGCCACGAGCAGGCAATACTCGCGCAGGTCGGACCAGGTTGCGTAGCGCGTGGTCTCGAGATCCATGGCCACGCCATCGATGAGGCGCTCCACCTCCCCGGTCGGTATCGCGTAACGTGCCATCGCATTCGCGAGCACGGCCATCACCGGATCGGTGGTGTCCTGCATGCGTGCGTCACGCACGCGTGCACGGTGACGCGCGAGACGCTCAGCGCGCGACGTCGCGCCGTCGAGATCGGCGTCGTCGTCCACCTGGCGGGCGAAGTCGTACAGTGCATAGATGGCGGTGCGCTGCGGGCGCGGCAGGGCGATGAAGCCCCAGTAGAAGTTGGCCGCCTCGCGGCGTGCCATCGCCTCGCAGTACCGCTCGCTGGCGCGCAGATCCGGAAGCGTCGCGAGCTCAGCCATCGCGCTCCACAGCCATGTCGACCGCCGAGCCGGCCGCGCTGCCCCCCGCTGCGACAGGACCCGGCCCGAGACCAGCCGCCCGAATCAGGCTTGATAGCGCGACCTGCACTCGAGCTCGACGTGACACCGTCGGGCGCACCTTCGCGGTGTCGTAGTGCGCTCTGGCGATCGCGTCGAGGATGGCTTCACCGCCGAGGCGGTACAGCGCGAGCTGCAGGCGCAATCGCGGCGGCACCATCGCTTCGAGCTCCCGGCCCGACGCGAGCAGCGCGCGCGCTCGCTCGCACATGGCGCGAACCGCGCCGCGTTCACCGCCGTCGCGCAGCTCGCATTGCAGGAGATACGTGCGCCCGCGCCGCGCGTCGACGGAGACGTCCTGAGCGAAGTTCGCGAGCTGCAGTCCGATGCAGACGTCGTCGCTGAGCGCGACGGCGCGGTGGTCGTCGACGCCACACACGCGCAGCACCAGACGCCCCACGGGTGCAGCAGAGAGCTGGCAATACGCCAGCAGCGCCGGCCAATCCTCGTACGCGGCGACGCGCTGATCCTGCAGATTTGCCTCGATCAGATCCACGAACGGCTTCGGCGACAGCGCATGCGGCTCGATCGTGTCGAGCAGCGCCAGGAGCACCGGATGCAGCGCCACGCCGTCGGCGAAGAGCGCCGTCACCTCGTCGCGCCAGGCATTGAGCCGGCGGGTGGCGACGGCGCGGTCGCTGCTCTCGTCTCCCAGGTCGTCCGTGGTGCGGGCGAATGCATAGATGCGTGCCAGGTCACGGCGAAGCCCGCGTGGTGCCAGCCTCGACGCGACCGTGAAGTTCTCATAGTGTCTGAGCATCGCGACGCAGTAGGCGTCCGCTGCAGCATTCATGTCGCTTCGATCCTGCCCAGTGCGCACAGGTCAGCGATGCGCGCCGACCCGGTGGCGAACATCGCGATGCGCAGCTCGCCGAGCACGGTGTCGACGAAGTCCGCAAGGTCCTGCTCACCTGCGTCGGCAGCGCGGAGCAGGGGACCGGCCATCGCCGCGATGTCGGCGCCGAGCGCGAGCGCCTTGGCCACGTCGAGCCCGCTGCGCACGCCTCCGCTGGCGATGAGGCACGCGTCCGGTGCCGCGGCGCGTGCGCGTACCACCGCTGTTGCTGTGGGAATGCCCCAACTCGCGAATGCCCCCGCCACGCGCGCCCGCACCGGATCCGCGATGCGGTGCCGCTCTACCTCGCTCCATGACGTTCCGCCCGCACCGGCGAGGTCGACCGCGGCGACACCGCGGTCTAGGAGCGCAACGACGAGGTCATCCGCGATGCCCCACCCCACCTCTTTGACGATCACAGGTGCGTCGAGATCGGTGCATAGCATCGCGATGCGGTCGAGCAACCCCGCGAAGCACGTGTCGCCTTCCGGCTGCAGCGCCTCCTGCAGCGGATTGAGGTGCAGCACGAGAGCGTCAGCGCGAAGCATGTCGAGCAGGCGCCTGCAGTCCGCCGCGGTGACGCCACGGTTGAGCTGGACTGCGCCGAGGTTGGCCAACAGCGGCACGTCTGTTGCGATGTCTCGCACATCGAACGTGGGCAGCACGTCAGGGTCCTCGAGCAGCACGCGGCACGAGCCGAGCCCCATGGCAAGGCCGCGCTGCTGCGCGGCTGCGGCCAGGCGCGCGTTGATGCCCTGGGCACGCTCCGTGCCGCCGGTCATGCACGAGATCAGCAGCGGAGCGTTCAGAGCGTGGCCGAGCAGAGACGTTCTGAGATCGACGTCGATCAAGTCGATCTCGGGCAGCGCACGATGTACGAAGCGCCACTGCTCGAATCCGCTGGCCACACCCTTGGCGGCAACGTCCTCTTCGACGTTGATGCGGATGTGCTCCGCCTTGCGCGAGACGGTCACACCGTTTGCGCGGTTCTCGCTAGTGGTCACGCTCAGCGACATGGACCGCCACCTCCGCGAAGTCGTGCAGCGCCTCGTGGGAGATGTCATACGGATCGATGGCCGCGACTGCGTCGCGCGCGAGCACGAGCGGGACACCGGCGGTGAGCGATGGACCGCCGAGCTCGTCGAGCAATGCCCGGAGCGCTCGCTCGCCGCCTGGCTCGCGCCGGCTGAAGCGGCGGCGCAGCTCTCGCCGCTGCTGCGAGGTGGCGACCTCGTACGCGGCGACGACAGGGTACGTGAGCTTGCGGCGGCGAAGATCACCGTCCTGCGCCTTTCCTGTGAGCTCCGGGTCGCCCCAGGTCCCGAGCCAGTCATCGCGGATCTGAAAGGCGAGGCCGAGCAGCCGGCCCGCCGCCTCGAAGCGCCGGACAGAGGCCGTGCTCGCACCCGCGAGCAACGCCCCGGAGGCCAAGCTGGCGCCGAGCAATGCGCCGGTTTTGGCGGACGCCAGCCTCAGGTATGCGGCCTGCGACAACGCGGGAGAGCCCTCGAGCGAGAGATCGAGACACTGGCCCTCCACCACCTCCACCACGGCTGCGCTCAGCGTGTGCGCGGCGCGCATACGGAGCTCGGCGCGGGGACCGTCGGTCAGCAGCGTTCGCAGTGCCAGGGCGAAGATGCCGTCACCCGCATTGATCCCCTGCGGCGCTCCCCAGATCGACCACACGGTCGGTCGGTGCCGGCGCTGCGTGTCGCCGTCCTGGATGTCGTCATGGATGAGCGTGAAGTTGTGGACAAGCTCGACTGCAACTGCAGCGGGCAGCGCACACTCGATGGGGCCGCCCAGCGCCTCGCATGCCCAGATCGCGAGCGCAGGCCGGATTCGTTTGCCTCCGGCCGAGGGTCTGGGCGCTCCGTCCGCGTCGGTCCACCCCATGTGGTAGGCGGCCATGCGGCCGAGATGGGAGCGCGACGGCAGCGACGATCGGCGCAACGCGGCCTCGATCTCTGGAAGGTGCCGGGTCAGCAGCGCCGGCGGGTCCTCGACCTCCGCAACCGGCCGGTAGTCGAGGACGGTCTCCGCCATGGACCCTCCGGAAACTTTCCCTACGGCAACAGTTGTCGGATGGTAACCAACCTGGGCGGGACCAGGCAAGCCTCCTCGGGGATCCGTCGCGAGGGGTTCGGGACGGCCGGCGTCAGCTGCCTGTGTCGAGATGCAGCACGCCGCCGCGATCCACGACGGGGTAGGTCTTGAGAGGAAAGAGCAGGTTCGTGTAGGCGCGGACGATCTCGCGCACGGAGAGAAACAGCAGTCCCTGCGGGCCGCGAACCATCCTGCCGGTGGTGACGTCGTAGCGAGACCGATGCCATGGACACTGAAGGCAGCCGTCACGCAGGACGCGGCCCTCGCCGAGCGATGCAAACAGGTGTCGGCACGTGTCCGAGACTGCAAACGGGCGGCCGTTCGAGATGCCCACTGCCAGACGCCCGACCGGCGTTTCCACGGAGACGACGCCGGTGCGCCCCAGCTCCGAGCGGGCGACCAAGCGGTGCAGACCAGGACCGCGCGTCGCGCTAGCGGTAGCGGGCGGTCGTGCTGTCGCGGGCTTGGTGCGTTTCGAGGTACGAGCCTTCGTCGCAGTGCGTTTCGTGCCGGCGCGCTTCGGCGTCACGGGCGAGGCGTTGAGCTCGACGATGCCGACATCGCTGCCGCCGTCTGCTCCCGTGTTGATTGTGGGTGGTGTCATGTCCATCTGCACGTCCTCCGGCTCACGAACGCAGACGATACCGCCACGTACCCTGACCGGTGCAGCGACGCGCGGCGTAGCGTCTGCGCTCAGTCCCTCACTTGCACAGCAGGCAGCTCGACGGTGAACTCGGTCCCGCGCCGCGGCTCGGAGGCGACGGCCACCGACCCGCCATGTGCCTCGACGACATGCCTGACGATCGCCAGCCCGAGCCCGGAGCCCTCGCCGTCGCGCTGCCGCGACGTGTCGGCCTTCCAGAAGCGCTCGAAGATGCGGGGCAGGTCGGCGGGTGCGACGCCGATACCCGTGTCCCGGCAACGCAGCACCACGCGTCCTGCAGCGCCCGGTTCCGCCACCACGTCGATGCGCCCCGAGCTGGGGGTGAACTTTATCGCGTTGTGCACGAGATTCCGCATGACTTGTCCTAAACGCGAACCGTCACCCTCGACGTCGGGCGTGCCGGTGGCGACCTGCACGACGAGATCGATGCCCTTGTCTTCGGCCAGTGGCCTGAGGCGGTCGACTGCACCCATCAGCTCCTCGACGGGCACACGTTCGAATGTGAGGGGGCGGAGACCTGACTCGATCGTGCTGAGCTCCAGAAGCTCTTCCACGATTTGCGTCATGTGGGTGGCTTCGAGGGCGATTCTTCGCACGAAGTCTGCGGCCGCCGCACGATCCGCAAGACCGCCGTTCTCGAGCGTCTCCGCCATCAGCCGCACTGCCGTGACAGGTGTGCGCAGCTCGTGCGAGACATTGCTGACGAAGTCACGGCGGACGCGCTCCAAACGGCGAAGGCGCGTCTCGTCGCGCACCGTCACGATCGTGGCCACGCGATCGTCGTCGACGGCAAGCGCCCGCACCACGAGCTCACGGTCCGCGATGTTGATGTCGCGCTGCTCGAGGCGACGGGCGCCGCGCGCAGCCTGGGCCACGCGCAGCACGCGATAGTCGATCTGGGACGAATGGAATGCATCGCCCTCTGTGACCGCCACCCCGAGCAGCTCACAGGCCGCGCCCGACGCGAGCAGCACTCGATCGTCGCGATCCAGGACGATGAGGCCCTCGTCGGTGATGGCGGCCAGGCCCCGGAGAAGGCCGACCGCCGTCTCCGCCCGGTTCATCTGGACCACGCTGTCGAGTATATGCAGGCGCCGGCGGCGAGCCTTTCTTAACGTCCCGATAACTGGTCCTGCCCCCCTTGACAAAAGAAGTGCGGGCACGATGGGTCCCGACGGACTCACTGCTCACATGGGGGAACGCGAGTAGATGCGAAAGCCGAATCCGATGAGGTTTGCGCTGGGCGGCCTCGCTGTGCTGTTGCTGGCCGCGTGTGGAAGCGGAGGCACCGCCGCCACGACGACACCGACAGGCACGACAGACGCCGATCTCACGACCCCTGCCGCGTCGCTCACCGGGGCCGGCTCGACCTTCGACCAACCGTTCTTCACCCGCGCTTTCTTCACCTACAACCAGGTGAACAGCAACGTCACCGTGAACTACGCCTCCATTGGAAGCGGCGGAGGAATTGCGCAGTTCCAAGCCCAGACGGTCAACTTCGGCGCCACCGACGTGCCGATGTCCGCGGCGGACGTCGCGAAAGCGAAGGGAGGTGCGGTACTGCAGCTTCCGGTTACCCTTGGCGGGGTGGCCATCGCGTACAAGGTCACCGGAGTCAGCGCGGGGCTCCACCTGTCGAGTGCGGTGCTGGCCAACATCTACCTCGGCAAGATCAAGACGTGGAACGACCCGGCCATCGCGGCTCTGAATTCCAACCTGACACTCCCGAACGAGCCCATAGTCATCGTGCACCGCTCTGACGCCAGCGGCACCACGTATATCTTCAGCGACTATCTGACGAGGGTCAGCACCGACTGGGCGAGTGGTCCGGGGAAGGGCAAGTCGATCAGCTGGCCGGTGGCGGGCGTTGGCGGCAAGGGCAACGAGGGTGTGGCGGGCAACGTCGATCCGCGCCCAGGGCACGGCATCGAGGGGGCCATCGGTTACGTCGAGCTCGCGTACGCGCTGCAGAACAACTTCACGTATGCGGCAGTACAGAACTCGGCAGGCGCCTTCGTCAAGCCGAGTCTTGCAACCGTGGCGGCTGACGCCGCCCAGAAGCCGGGTGTCTCTGCAACGGACTACTCCATCGTCAATCAGTCCGGTAACAACAGCTACCCGATCAGCGGCTACAGTTGGGCGCTCGTCTACAAGATCCAGACGGACTCATCCGTGGGCACCGCCCTCGTGCGCATGCTCGACTGGCTGACCCACGCCGGTGGACAGTCGCAGGCGGCTGCCCTGCAGTACGTGCCACTTCCGGCCAATATTCAGCGGCTCGCACGTACGGCCCTCGCGCAGGTCACCGGTAGCTCGGGGAAGGCGCTTCTGGCGTGAGTCTGCCGGTGGGCGTCGGCCGCTCAGCGGGGGCTCTACGGCGTCTGCGCCTGGGAGATCGAGCGTATCGACGCGCGCTGCAAGCGCTGGGTCTGGTGGTGCTGGGGATCTTCGCCGCCGTCGGCGTCAGCCTGTTCGTGCAGGCGTGGCCGGCACTCGTGCACAGCGGTCCGGGTTTCGTCACCGGCACCACCTGGGATCCCAACAAGGCGATCTACGGCGTGCTTCCGTTCATCGTCGGCACGCTGCTCACGTCGGCAATCGCCCTGGTGCTGGCGATCCCCATCGGCATTGGGGCGGCGATCTTTCTCTCGGAGTACGCTCCCCGGCGCATCGCGGCGCCTTTGGGAGTGCTGGTGGAGCTGCTCGCGGCGGTGCCCAGCGTGGTCTACGGGCTGTGGGGTCTGCTCGTGCTCGCCCCCATCTTCGTCAGCACCGTGGAGCCGCCACTGACCCAGCTGCCGTTCGCTCGCGGGCCGGCGCTTGGCGTCGGCTTGCTACTCGCCGGGGTGATCTTGGCGGTGATGATCCTGCCCACCATCACGGCGGTCACCCGCGACCTGATGAGCTCCGTCCCGGCAGCGACGCGATCGGAGGCGTCGTGCTCGCGCTCGGGCGGGCCCTGGGAGAGACGATGGCGGTCACGTTCGTCATCGGCAACAGCAACCAGATACCACGGTCTCTGCTCGCGCCGACGCAGACGCTGGCGTCGCTCATCGCAAACGAGTTCACCGAGGCGACTGAGCCGTTCCACGCGTCGGCGCTGCTCTCCGCGGCCGTCGTCCTGCTCGTGATAGCACTCCTCGTGAACACCCTGGCGCGGCTGCTGGTGTGGTCGGTGAGCCGTGAGATGAGGGAGACGGGGTGAGCGTCATTCCGCTGGCGCTGCCGGACCGGCGCGCACTCATTCGTGAGGCGTCCGTTGCGAGTCGCCGGCGCCGGACGGTGGCCGGACTGGTGGCGGCATCGCTGTCTGTCGTCGCGCTGCTGGTAGCCCTGGTGCCGATCGTGTGGATCATCGTGTACACGATCAGCCAGGGCATCGCGGCGTGGTCGGTCGACTTCTTCACGAAACTGCCCCATCCCGCCGGCATTCCCGGCGGAGGCATCGCCAACGCGCTCGTCGGCTCGCTGATCATCGACGGCCTGGCGGCGCTGATGGCGCTCCCCGTGGGGATACTTGCGGCTCTGTTCCTTGCGGAGTTCAGCGGGCGGCTGGCGGGGACGGTTCGCTTTGTCATGGATGTGGCGGCCGGCTTGCCCGCGATCACCATCGGCCTCTTCGCGTACGCCGTCATCGTCGTACCCCAACATCACTTCTCTGCCTTCTCGGCGAGCGTCGCCCTGGGCGTGCTCATGCTGCCGATCGTGATCCGGGCCGGAGAGGGCGCCCTGCGCACCGTACCCAATGACCTTTGGGAGGCCGGTCTCGCGCTTGGGGTGCGCCGGGCCCGGGTCGCCCGCAGCATCGTGATCCCCACCGCCATCCCCGGGCTCGTGACCGCGTCGCTGCTCGCCATCTCGCGCGCCGTCGGCGAGGCCGCGCCGCTGCTGTTCACCGCCATCGGCAGCCAGGTGTTCTCCACGTCAGTCGGGGGCGCCATGGCATCGTTGCCGCTCGTGGTCTACCAGAACGGCATCCAGGCGTACCCCGACCTGCAGCAGAATGCCTGGGGTACGGCGCTGACCCTCCTCGTGCTTGTGGTAGTGCTCAACGTGTCGGCGCGTCTTCTCGCGCGCAGGATGAGGAGGCATGCACGGTGAGTCAATTGCCCATGATTGCGCTTCGTCCCAATGAGATGGCCACGCTAGCAGCAGAGACCCAGCCCGAGCCACAACCTGCGATGCAGGTTCGCGGTCTAGGTGTGCGCTTCGGCTCGAAGCTGGTGCTGAGCGACGTCGACATGAGCTTTCCGACGGGACGGATCACCGCGCTGATCGGTCCCTCCGGGTGTGGCAAGACGACGTTCCTGCGCAGCCTCAATCGCATGCATGACACCACCCCGGGCGCCGTCGTCATCGGTACGGTGCTGCTCGGTGACACCGACATCTACAGTTCCGACATCGAGGCGACCCAGGTGCGAGCGCGCATCGGCATGGTGTTCCAGCGCGCGAATCCGTTTCCCACCCTGAGCATCTACGACAATGTCGTGTCGGGATTGAGGTTCAACGGGATCCGCAAGCGCGCGATTCTCGACGAAGCCGCCGAGGGTGCGCTGCGCGCCGCGGCGCTCTGGGACAGTGTCGAGCACAAGCTGCGCACCTCCGCGATGCGCCTGTCCGGCGGTGAGCAGCAGCGCCTGTGCATCGCGCGCGCGCTGGCGATCGAGCCCGACGTCCTGCTGATGGACGAGCCGACATCCGCGCTCGATCCCATCGCGACGATGCGGATCGAGGCCTTGCTGCGCAAGCTCTGCGAGCGGGTCAGCATCATCATCGTCACGCACAACATGCAGCAGGCGGCGCGAGTCTCGGATTACTGCGGATTCTTGATGGTCGACGATGCCCGAGTCGGGCACCTGATCGAGACCGGACCGACGGTGAGCATCTTCTCGAAGCCCAGGGACTCGCGGACCGAAGACTACGTGACCGGTCGGATCGGCTGAGGATCCGCCATCATTGATCACGTGATGGACGCCATCCCGCAGCCCGCTCGCCCGGTGCTCGAGGAGGATCTCGAGCGGATACGTTCGGTGACGCTGGCCATGGGCGACCTGGTTGACCAGGCCATCCACCGTGCCACCGATGCATTGGTCCGGCGCGACGTGGCCATCGCCAACGAGGTGATCCGTGGCGACGTTGCGGTGAACGCGCTGCAGGCGGACGCGCGTCAGCTGTGCTTCACGGCCATCATCACGCAAGCCCCGGTGGCGCGTGATCTTCGCGAGATCATGGGCTTCCAGCACATGGCCGGCGAGCTGGAGCGCATGGGCGACCACTGCGTCAACATCGCTCGCGTCGCGCGCGATCTCGCCGACCTGCCGCCCCTTGGTGACTACGTCGACATCCCGAAGCTCTCGCAGCAGGTGGCTGTCCAGGTGCGCGACATCCTGAGCGCCCTCGTGGCGCACGACGTCGACCGGGCGCGTGCGACGGCCGCGCGCGACGACCTGGTCAACCGGCTGTACCACCGCCTCGTCGACGAGCTGATCCTGCTCATGAGTGAGAATCCGGAGAACGTGTACCGTGGCACCAACCTCATCGCGGTATGTCAGAACTTCGAGCGCATCGGCGATCGCGTGACCAACCTTGCCGAGGATCTCGTGTTTCTGGAGGCTGGCGACATCGAGGAGCTGGGCTGATGGTCGCTTCGGCCGTCACGCCCAAGCGCGTGCTCGTGGTCGAGGACGAGGATGCCCTCCGCCAGACACTCCGCTACAACCTGAGTCGTGAGGGGTACGCGGTCAGTGAGGCGAACACCGGGCCAACCGCGCTCTCGGCGGCACGGCGCGAGCGTCCCGACCTCATCCTCCTCGACCTCATGCTTCCGGAGCTGAACGGACTCGAGGTCTGCCGCGTGCTGCGCCAGGAGATGTCGACCCCGATCCTCATCCTCACCGCGAAAGGGAGCGAGCTGGACAAGGTCGTCGGATTGCAGGTCGGCGCGGACGACTATGTGACCAAGCCGTTCTCGCTCAACGAGCTGATGGCGCGCGTCAATGCGCTGCTGCGGCGCTCCGAGATGACCACCCGCGAGCGCGTGGACCCTCGCGAGATCGAGGAGTTCGATGGCTTCCGCATCGATCGCGCCGCGCGAACCGTGCACGTGGATGGCACCGAGCTTCGCCTCGCACCCAAGGAGTTCGATCTGCTGTCGCTGCTCGTGCTCAACTCCGGCCGGGTGTTGTCGCGGCAGACCATCATCCAGCGGGTGTGGGGCAGCAAGTTCTACGGCGACTCGAAGACCGTGGACGTGCACGTGCGCTGGCTGCGCGAGAAGTTCGAGAGCTTCGACCGACTGCCGTTCCGCATCACCACGGTGTTCGGGGTCGGCTACCGTCTCGATCGCCTGACGACGTAGACTCGCCTGCAGCGGGAGTCCGGTGCAACCGGGCTGAGAGGACGGCTGCGAGCCGTCGACCGCCACAACCTGATCCGGGTCATGCCGGCGAAGGGAGGCTTGCGTGCACGACGTTGCCATCATCGGCGGGGGCGCCATCGGGCTTGCCGTCGCCTGGCGTGTTTCGGCCAAGGGTCTGACCGTCGCTGTGGTCGACCCGTCGCCGGGGTCGGGAGCCTCGCACGTGGCGGCGGGGATGCTCGCGCCGGTCGCCGAGGCAAACTTCGGTGAGCAGCGCCTGCTCGACTTGAGCCGGGAGTCCTGGCGGCGCTATCCGCCGTTCATCGCTGAGCTCGAAGCGGCATCCGATCACGCAACCGGATATGTACGGTGTGGCGCAGTGATCGTCGCGCGCGACTCTGATGAGAACGCAGCACTGGAGCGCGACCACCGCTTTCGACTCGCGCTTGGTCTTCGTGAGCAGCGACTGACATCACGTGAGTGCCGCCGCCTCGAGCCGGGTCTCGCCCCGTCGGTGCGTGGCGGCGTGCTCGCGGAAGACGACCATCAGGTGGATCCGCGCGCTCTGATGGCAGCGCTGCTCGCCGCGTGCGCGCGCACCGGCGTCGACATCGTGCGGAGCCCGGCGACGGCCGTCTGTGTGTCACACGGGCGCGCGTCCGGCGTGCAGGTGGGCGATGCAGAGGTGCTCACGGCACACACGACGGTGCTCGCCGCCGGCTGCTGGTCGGCGCAGATCCCGGGTGTGCCGCGCGACGCGGTGCCGCCGGTGCGCCCCGTGAAGGGCCAGATCGTGCGTCTGCAGGGTGGCTCGGCGACTGCTCCCGTGAGCCGCATCGTGCGCGGGCGCGATGTGTACGTCGTGCCGCGTGGCGACGGGCGCGTGGTCGTGGGATCGACCGTGGAGGAGCACGGGTTTGACACGGCGGTCACCGCGGGAGCGGTGTACGAGCTCCTGCGCGACGCGCACGAGCTCGTGCCGGACATCAGCGAGATGGAGGTGACCGAGGTCACCGCCGGGCTGCGGCCGGGCACGCCAGACAACGGACCAGTCATCGGCGCGTCCACCCTGGATGGGTTGCTCGTCGCGACGGGCCACTTCCGCAACGGGATCCTGCTCGCGCCGATCACTGCCGACGCGATCACGGCGTTGGTCATCGGCGAGACGCCGCCCGTCGAAACCACACCCTTCACGCCGGCCCGATTTGTGCGTGGTGAGGCGGTGGTCGCATGACCGTGGTCGTCAACGGTGAGACGCGCGAGCTTCGCGATGGCGCCACGGTCGTCGAACTCTTGAGCGCCATGGACTTGAGCGCGGAGGCACGGGGCATCGCGGTGGCGCGCAACGGCGGCATCGTGCTCCGTGCCGAGTGGGTCAACACGACGCTGGCGCCGGACGATCACGTGGAGGTGCTCCATGCGGTCCAGGGCGGCTGAGCGCGACGACCACCTGGTCATCGCCGGTGAGCACTTCCGCTCGCGGCTCATCCTGGGCACAGGTGGCGCGCCGAGCCACGACATCCTCGAAGACGCAGTGCTCGCGTCCGGTACGGAGATCGTCACCGTGGCCATGCGCCGGATCACGCGAAGCGGTGCGGGATCGGTGCTCGACGTCGTGGAGCGCACCGGCTGTCGCGTGCTGCCCAACACTGCGGGCTGCTACACGGCACGCGACGCCGTGGTCACCGCGCGGCTCGCGCGCGAAGCGCTCGAGACGAACTGGATCAAGCTGGAGGTGATCGCCGACGAACGCACACTGCTCCCCGAGCCGGTGGATCTGCTCGATGCGGCCGAACAGCTGGTTGAGGACGGCTTCGTCGTCCTCCCGTACGCGAACGACGACCCGGTGCTCGCGCACCGTCTCGAAGACGTGGGCTGCGCGGCGGTGATGCCGCTTGGAGCGCCGATCGGCAGCGGATCGGGAATCCGCAACCCGTACAACCTGCGCATCATCCTGGAGCGCGCGCGAGTCCCTGTGATCCTGGATGCCGGCGTCGGCACAGCATCGGACGCCGCGATTGCGATGGAGCTCGGTTGTGCCGGGGTGCTCGTGGCATCAGCGATCACGCGTGCCGAGAAGCCGGTGCTCATGGCCGAGGCCATTCGCAAGGCGGTCGAGGCGGGCCGGCTTGCGCATCTCGCCGGACGCATCCCGCAGCGGCTCTACGCGGAGGCGTCCACCGCGTGGGAGGGCATCGCCGACCTGACCGCGCACACGGGGTGACCGATCTCGCAACCGCGCGGCGCATGCGACTCGCCGCTGCGACGCTGTATGTCGTGAGCGGCGCTCGTGAGGCACGGCGCGACCTGGGAGGTTTTCTCGAGAGCGTGCTCGGTGCCGGCGCCGACATCGTGCAGCTGCGTGAGAAGGATGCCGACGTGCGGGACCTGCTGCGATGGGGAGCCGTGTTCCGCCGGGGCGCCCGAGCTCGCGATGCGCTGTTCATCGTCAACGACCGGCCGGACGTGGCGCTCGCGGTGGGCGCGGACGGGGTCCACCTGGGGCAGGACGATCTGCCGCCGCGCTGGGCGCGTCGCGTGCTCGGCGACGACGCGCTCATCGGCCTGTCGACGCACTCGGAGGAGCAGCTCGACGCTGTGCCGGCGGAGGTGGACTACGTGTGCGTGGGTCCGGTGCACGAGACGCCGACGAAGCCAGAACGCGCGGCGACCGGATTGGGATTCGTGCGCTTTGCCGCGGCGCGAGCGAGCAGAGCCGAGCATCCGCGGCCGTGGTTTGCCATCGGTGGCATCAACGGGGCCACACTCCCCGCCGTGGTGTCGGCCGGGGCGACCCGCGTGGTCGTGGTCCGCGCCGTCACCGAAGCGAGCGACTCAGCGGCAGCGGTCCGCGCGCTGCAGCGCGTGCTCGGGAGAGACGTGGGGTGATGCCTCGCGCTATCGCTTGTAGATCAGGCGGCGAGCAGACCCGCGTCGCGCCAGATGCGGCGTGACGGAGCCGCGATCAGGCCGACGTCCTCGAACAGCGTGGTCACCTTCGAGGCAGCCCATGTGAGCGAGTCGCGCCGCACACGGCTCGCGCGTGCCGCGCGGAGCGCCTCGCGAGGATCCAGGCCCACGGCGCTGTAGCAGCTGGGTTGCACCAGCTCGTGCGCCGTGATCGCGGCGGCCCATGCCGTCATCATGCGCACGCGCTGCAGGTGGACTCCACGCACGCTGTGCATCTGTCGCTCCAGCTCCTCGCGCGCGAACTTGACGTGTCGCGCCTCCTCGACCACGTGGAGCTGCGACACCGAGCGCACCAGCGGATGCACGGCCTCGTCGACCATCGTCTCGCGCTGGAACGTGTCGAGCAGCTCTTCGGCGATGAGGATGGCGGCAAAACCCTCGGGCGGGTCGGCGATCGTCTTCAGGATCCGGCCCAGGAGATGCCCGCGCCGGCTGACATGGTGCTGGGCGCCTCCGAGCGTGGTGGAGAGGCGCGCGAACATCGACGAATGGCGACATTCATCGGCGATCTCGGTGAGCACCCAGTCCGTGTTGTGTGACGTGAGGTCCTCGTCATACACGAAGCGCACGAGCAGCTGCATGAGGATGAGCTCGAACCAGATGCCGGTCTGCGCCATGCTCGCAACCTCGTGGCGGGAGAGGGCGATGCGTTGCCGGCGCGTCATCGACTCCCAGAGACGGGTGCCGTACAGCGAGACGCGATGCTCGGGTATGTAGAACCAGTCGTCGTCGTTGATCGGCGTGGTCCAGTCGATGTCGGATGCCGGGTCGAACGACCGCTTCGCCGCGGCGCGCAACAGCCGCTGCGCGGTTTCCTCGCGCTCTGACACCGCGGGCGCGAGGTCGAGACGGATCGACGCAGGCGAGCCCGTCGGTGGGGCGGAGATGGTGTCGGTGCCGAGACTGGTCATGCCGTGTTCACCTCCTCCGAATGTGGTTGCCTTCCCTACCGTCGCGCTAGCGTTGCCGTGCCCTTTGCCGACTGTTACTCATGGTAACTGATACCATCGGTACATGCAACCGGGGCGGGCGGAGCGCGGATCTCGTGGCGATGAGCGGCGCCGGCGCTGGGATGACCACCGCGTGCAGCGCCGCCGCGAGCTGATCGAGGCCGCGGTTCGGGTTATTCAGCGCCGCGGGCCGGCCGTGACCATGGACGACATCGCGGCCGAGGCGGGGGTGGCGAAGCCGATCCTGTATCGCGTCTTCCGGGACAAGGCCGAGCTGTACCGGGCGGTGGGCAGCCGGGTGGCCGAGGAGCTCCTGCTTCCGGCGCTGACCGGCGAGCTGGCCAGGAACCGGCATCCGCGCGAGCACCTGGTGGCAATGATCGACACGTATCTCGGCATCATCGAGGCGGAGCCGGAGCTCTATCGATTCGTCGTGCATCCCGCGCTGGACGACCGGCCCGTGACGCCGGAGCTGGTGGGAACGTACAAGCAGGTGATCGCCGAGCACCTCACTCGCGTGATCGGTGGCGCGCTGCGCGACGTGGGCCTCGATTCGGGTGGTGCAGAGCCGTGGGCGCATGCGCTCGTGGGCATGGCGCATGAGGCGGGCGACTGGTGGATCGAGCACCGCACCATGACGCGCGACGATCTGACGAGGTACCTCGCCGCGCTCGCGTGGGGTGGGTTGGCGGACCTCTATCGGAAGGCGGGGGTCTACGTGGAGGAGAAGCTCACCACGCCGTACGTGGTGCAGGATTCTTCGGGCGCCCAGGCGTGATCCCGCCTCGTTGACCGGCGCGGGTGTCAGCCCTACAATACCAACCGAACGTTTGGCGGGTTATTGCCGGAGGGTCGCCCTATGGACCCAGTGGATCTCGAGGTCGAGTTCAACGGTCTGGTCGAGGCCGACCAGCGCATCGAGCCGCGCGACTGGATGCCGGATGGGTACCGGCGCAACTTGATCCGTCAGATCGCGCAGCACGCTCACTCCGAGATCATCGGCATGCAGCCCGAGGGCAACTGGATCACGCGGGCGCCGTCGCTGCGGCGCAAGGCGATCCTCATGGCCAAGGTGCAGGACGAGGCGGGGCACGGTCTCTACCTCTACTGCGCCGCGGAGACGCTCGGTGTCGACCGCGCGGAGCTCATCGACCAGCTGCACGCCGGGCGCCAGAAGTACTCGAGCGTCTTCAACTACCCGACCCTCACGTGGGCCGACGTCGGCGCCATCGGCTGGCTGGTGGACGGCGCGGCGATCACGAACCAGATCCCGCTCTGCCGCTGCTCGTACGGACCCTATGCGCGCGCGATGGTGCGCGTCTGCAAGGAGGAGTCGTTCCATCAGCGTCAAGGCTTCGAGAGCCTGTATGCGCTGTCGCACGGCACGCCCGAGCAGCACGCGATGGCGCAGGACGCGGTCGACCGCTGGTGGTGGCCGTCGCTGATGCTGCTCGGTCCGTCGGACGCGGAGTCGACGCACACCTCGCAGTCGATGGCATGGCGGATCAAGCGCTTCACGAACGACGAGCTGCGCCAGCGCTTTGTCGACATGGTTGCTCCGCAAGCCGACGTGCTCGAGCTCACGCCACCCGATCCGGAGCTGCGATGGAACGAAGCGCGGGGTCATTACGACTTCGGTGAGTGCGACTGGGACGAGCTCCGCCGCGTTGTCGGCGGCGATGGTCCGTGCAATCGTCAGCGGCTTGCGCACCATGTCAGCGCACACGAGGAGGGCGCGTGGGTGCGTGAGGCGGCCGCCGCGTATGCGGCGAAGCATTCCGCGGTCGGAGTGGTGGCGGCATGAGTGAGCAGGTACGCGAGCCGCTCTGGGAGGTATTCATCCGGAGTCGGCGCGGCTTGTCGCACAACCACGTAGGCAGCCTGCATGCCGCGGACGCGCAGATGGCGCTGCGCAACGCGCGAGACGTGTTCACGCGTCGCATGGAGGGAATCAGCATCTGGGTGGTGCCGTCGGCGTCGATCACCGCCTCGTCGCCCGACGAGCGCGATCCCTTCTTCGAGCCCGCAGCCGACAAGGCGTACCGGCACCCGACGTTCTATGACATCCCCAAAGAGGTGAAGCAGCTGTGACCGCTGTGGCTGTCGACCCCGCCGCCGTGTACACGCTGCGTCATGCTGACGACTGCCTCGTGCTCTCACACCGCTTGGCCCAGTGGTCGTCTCGGGCGCCATCGCTCGAAGAGGATGTCGCGTTGACGAATATCGCGCTCGATCTCCTCGGCCAGGCCCGTGCGCTGTACACACGAACTTCGGAGCTGGACCGCACCGGGCGCAGCGAGGACGACCACGTGTTCCAGCGCGACGAGCGCGACTTCGTCAACTGCCTGCTGGTCGAGCAGGAGAACGGTGACTTCGCCGTGACCGTGGCTCGCCAGCTGCTCTTCTCGACGTATCAGCTCGAGACGTGGAGGGCGCTCGGCGGTTCGACGGATCGGCAGGTCGCCGCAATCGCTGCCAAAGCCGTGAAAGAGGTGACCTACCACCTCGACCACGCGACACAGTGGACGCTACGGCTGGGCGACGGCACCGCCGAGAGTCACGAGCGCATGCGGGCCGCGCTGGAACGGCTGTGGCCATACACGGCGGAGCTCTTCGAGACCGATGCAGTCACCGACGATGTGGTGGCTCGAGGTGTCGCGGGTGACCCGCAACGGCTGCGCGCCGCATGGGACTCGTCTGTCGACCAAGTGCTGCGCGAGGCGACGCTGGAACGCCCGTCGACGTCATGGACGCCGACCGGTGGCCGGCGGGGACTGCACACCGAGTGCTTTGGATACATGCTCGCAGAGATGCAGCATCTTCACCGCGCGCATCCGGGAGCCCGATGGTGACGATCGCGGTCGACCGGGTCCGCCGGGTCGCCGGCGAGGTCACCGACCCGGAGATTCCCGTGCTCACGATCGATGACCTCGGCATCCTCCGTGACGTGCGCATCGACGGCTCGGATCACGTGGACGTCGACATCAGCCCGACGTACTCCGGATGTCCGGCGCTGGAGACGATCCAGGCCGACGTCGCGCAGCGTGTGCGGGACGCCGGGTATGAAAACGTCACGGTCAACGTCGTCCTGTCACCGCCGTGGACGACCGACTGGATGTCCGATGCTGGCCGGCGGAAGCTTCGCGAGTACGGCATCGCGCCGCCGCGTTCGCGCGGCGCGGACATGCGGCTGCTCCAGCTCGCGGTCGAGTGCCCGGTGTGCGGCGCCGCGCACACGAACGAGGTCGCGCACTTCGCGTCAACGCCCTGCCAGGCGCTGCGGCGCTGCGGGAGCTGTTCCGAGCCGTTCCAGCACTTCAAGGAGCACTGACGCTGTGATCGCGTCGCCACCGGAGGCGCCTGCACAGCACCGGCGGGCCACACTGCATCCGCTGCGCGTGGCCGCGGTGGCACCCCTCACCGACGACGCGGTCACCATCGAGTTCGAGGTGCCGCCGGAGCTCGCGGACGAGTACGAGTTCATCCACGGTCAGCACGTTTCCCTCCGCTGCGCCGAGGCGGGCGACGACATCCGGCGCAGCTACTCGATCTGCACGGCCGCGGGCTCCGGCCGCCTTCGCGTCGCGGTCAAGTGCCTGCCCGGCGGTGTCTTCTCCGCAGCTACGTTATGGTGGCCGCCGGAAGCGGCATCTCCCCGATCCTCTCGATCCTCGCAACGGTGCTCGCCCGCGAACCGCGCAGCGCCGTCACGCTGCTGTATGGCAACCGCAGGGTCGCCGACATCATGTTCCTCGAGGAGCTCGAGGACCTGAAGAACGAGCATCCCGGTCGCTTCGCGCTCTACCACGTGCTGTCGCGTGAGGAGCAGGAGGTGGAGCTGTTTCACGGACGGCTCGATCGTGATCGGCTCGGCATGTTTC
>VBGJ01000009.1 GCA_005880445.1 Chloroflexota bacterium
AGCCGGATTGTGCTCGTGCATCGTCCCGATTGAACCACAGGCATTCGCGCGGCGCGGAAACGCGGAGGCAACTCGCCTACGACAGCAGGCCCACGGCCTCAGCCAGGGTGGCGACCCGAGTGCAGTGAAGCCCCGCGGGGATCCGGCATTCTGAGCGCTGCGGAAGCACCATGTGGGCCACCCCCGCGACGGCCGCCTCCCCGAGCCGCGCGTCGAGCCGGGCCACCCGTCGCACCTCCCCGCCCAGGCCAACCTCGCCGACGGCCGCCCACCCCTCGGGGAGCGAGCGGTTGCGGGCGGATCCGGCGATGGCGAGCGCGGCTGCGAGGTCGACCCCAGGGTCGGTGAGCCGCACGCCACCCGCCGCGTTGAGGAAGACGTCGCTCTTGCCGAGCCCGATACGCGCACGCTTTTCGAGCACCGCTAGCAGCACGTGCAGGCGGTTGAGGTCGATGCCCGACGCGGTTCGATGCGGAAACGCCGACGACGTGGGCAACGCGAGTGCCTGGACCTCGACGGCGATGGGACGCAGCCCATCGCACGTGACGGTCAGCACACTGCCGGCGACCCGCTCGGCTGCACCCTCGACCGCGGCACGACCGGGCCGGTCCACCTCGCGGATTCCCGACGGATCCATGGCCAGAAGACCGACATCGCCCGTCGATCCGAACCGATTTTTGATACCGCGAAGCAGCCGTTGATCGCCGATCCGATCGCCCTCGAGATAGAGGACGACGTCCACCATGTGCTCGAGCGTCCGTGGCCCGGCGATGGCGCCGTCCTTGGTCACGTGGCCGATGAGCAGGATCGGAATGCCGCTGGCCTTGGCCGCAGCGACCAGCCGGGCGACAGCGCCGCGCACCTGCGAGGGGCTGCCCGGCCCACCCGCCACGGTGGCATCCAACAGCGTCTGAACCGAATCAACGACCGCAAGCGGCGGATGGCGGCTTTCGATCGTGGCGATGACGGTGTCGAGGTCACCCTCGATCAAGACGTGGACGGTCGGTGAGGCGCATCCCACCCGCCGGGCGCGCAGTCCGAGTTGCTCGGCCGACTCTTCGCCGGAGCAGTACAGCGCGGCGGATTCCGGACTGCCGCACCGCTGGGCCACCTGCAGCGCGAGGGTCGACTTGCCGATACCCGGGTCCCCGCCGAGCAGCACCACGGACCCAGGCACCAGACCGCCGCCGAGGACGCGGTCGACCTCGGCCAGACCGGAGCTCTGCCGGCCCGGGAGCACCGCCGCGACCGCCTCGAGCGCCACGGTCCGGCCCGCGGCACGTGGGACGGCGTCGCGCTTCCAGGTGGTGGCGGTCGACCCCTCGACCAGGCTGTTCCACTCGCCACAGCCGGAGCACCGCCCCGCCCATTTGGCGAACTCGAGCCCGCACGACGAGCAGACGAGCACGGTTCGCGCGGCGGGCCGGGTGGCGACGGCGGTCATGGCGGCGGAATCCTAACGAACGTATGTTCGTTTGTCAACTATGTAGTAATGCTGCGGAATAGAGTCGGGCGGGACGTCAGCGGCCGCTGCGAACCGGCCGGCTCCGACCCCTGCCAGCGCCGCTGCGGCCATTTCCGGCGGATCCCGCCCCAGCCGGGGTGCCGTCGGTTGTCGTCTCGTCGAGGCGGCGGCGCAACTGCACCAGCCGGTCGCGCAGCTCGGCGGCGCGCTCGAACTCGAGATCGCGCGCCGCCCGCAACATCTCCTTCTCCACGCCCTTCGCCAGGCGCAACAACTCGTCGGGAGGCAGTCCCGCCGCCTCCTGAAAGGCGGCCGCGCGCAGTGACGCCTCGTCGCGCCGCGTCTCCAGCTGATACACCGCTTTCACGATCGACTGCGGCGTGATCCCGTGCTCCTCGTTGAACGCAACCTGCAGCGCGCGGCGGCGATCCGTCTCCGCGATCGCGCGCTGCATGGCCTCGGACATGTGGTCGCCGTACATCACGACGTGCCCGAAGACATTGCGCGCCGCTCGGCCGACCGTCTGTATCAGCGACCGGTATCCGCGGAGGTAGCCCTCCTTGTCGGCGTCGAGGATGCCGATGAACGACACCTCCGGCAGGTCCAGCCCCTCGCGGAGCAGGTTGATGCCGACCAGCACATCGAAGACCCCCAGGCGGAGGTCGCGGATGATCTCGACCCGCTCCAGCGTGTCGATGTCGCTGTGCAGGTACCGAACCTTGACCCCCGCCTCGCGCAGATAGTCGGTGAGGTCCTCGGCCATCTTCTTGGTCAACGTGGTGATCAGGCAGCGCTCGTGGCGCTGGATCCGAAGTCGCATCTGCGCGATGAGGTCGTCGATCTGTCCTTCCGAGCGCTTCACCTCGACCGTCGGATCGACGAGGCCGGTCGGCCGGATGATTTGCTCCACGACGAGCGACGCGTGCGCCTCTTCGTAAGGACCTGGGGTCGCGCTCGTATAGATGATCTGCCCCACCATCGAGTCCCATTCCGCGAACGTGAGCGGGCGGTTGTCGATGGCGGAGGGGAGGCGGAATCCATAGTCGACCAGCGGGATCTTGCGGGCGAGGTCGCCCTTGTACATGCCGTCGATCTGAGGCACGGCCACGTGGGACTCGTCGACGATGATGATCGCGTCGTCGGGCAGGAAGTCGAGCAGGCAGAAGGGACGCTGCCCCTCCGCGCGACCCGTGAGGTGACGGGAGTAGTTCTCGATTCCCGCGCACGTTCCGGTCTCCCGCATCATCTCCATGTCGAAGTTGGTGCGCTGCCGCAGCCGCTGCGCCTCCAACAGACGGCCTCGCGACTCCAGCAAGGCGACGCGCTCCTCGAGCTCGTGGCCGATCGCCTCGAGCGCGGTCTGCATCTGCTCGTGCGGCGTGACGTAGTGCGAGGCGGGGAACACGGTCAGCTCGTCGCGGCGGGCGAGGATCTCCCCCGTCAGCGGGTCGAACTCCTTGATCGACTCCACCCGGTCACCGAACAGCTCGATGCGTGTTGCGATCTCTTCATAGGCGGGCTGGATGTCGATGACGTCACCGCGCACGCGAAATCGCGAACGGCCGAAGTCCACGTCGTTGCGCGAGTATTGGAGGTCGGCCAGCTTGCGCAGCAGGATGTCGCGGCGCAGCGACTCGCTGACGCGGAGCTGGACCGACTCCCCCAGGTAGTTCTCGGGTGAGCCGATGCCGTAGATGCACGACACGGACGCCACCACGATGACGTCGCGCCGGGTCAGCAGTGCGCGCGTGGCGCTGTTGCGGAGCCGGTCGATCTCGTCGTTCCGCGAGGAGTCCTTCTCGATATAGGTGTCGGTGCGCGCGATGTACGCCTCGGGTTGGTAGAAGTCGTAGTACGAGACGAAGTACTCCACCGCGTTGGCAGGGAAGAACTCACGGAACTCCGCCCACAGCTGCGCTGCCAGCGTCTTGTTCGGCGAGAGCACCAGCGCCGGCCGCTGCTGCGCGGCGATGACATTGGCGACGGTGAACGTCTTGCCCGAGCCGGTGACGCCGAGCAGGGTCTGCTCGCGCAGGCCATCGCGCAGCCCGCGGTCGAGCTGATCGACGGCTTTGGGCTGGTCACCCGCGGGTGCGAAGGATGCCTTGAGCTCGAATGCGGGCACGTCGTCGAGTGTAGACCGCCACGCTGCGTGGTCAAACCGAGGCGGACGTACCGCCGCCCAGCTGCTGGTACAGCTCCTGGAGCCGATCCGCGACGGCCTCCCACGAGTGTCGGCGCCGGACGAAATCGCGGCCGCGGGCGCCCAGCTCGGCCAGCCGCGACGCGTCGTTGACCAGGTCGAGCGTGGCCGCGCGCAGCGCCTGGACATCTCCCACCCGCACCAGGACGCCGCCCTCGGGCGCGGCGTCGCGCAGCCCGTCCACGTCGTAGCCCACAACCGGCGTCCCCGCCGACTGCGCCTCCAACGCGACCAGACCGAGACCCTCGTACCGCGACGGCATGACGACCAGCGACGCGCGTGCGTATTCGTCATGCAATGTCGCCCGATCGACGGCACCGCGCAGCTCGAAGCGCGCGTCGCTGCCCACGCGTGCGCGGACGGCATTGGCCAGCGGCCCGACGCCGATCATGACACCGCGGCCATCGGGATGAACCTCGAGCACGGCACGCATCAGGGCGAGTGCATCGAGCACCCCCTTGTGTTCCTCGAGGCGCCCGACGAACAGGATGCGCGCCGGCTCGTGTTTCGGCACCTCAGCGTCCGGAACATCGATGCCGGGCGGCATCACCTCGATGTGGGATGACGGTACGCCCATCGCGTGCACGGCGTCTGCGGTCGAGCGCGATACCGGAAGCACCATGGCGGCGCGGCGATAGGCGCGGGCCTCCAGCGGCGCCAACGCGCGACGCGCGTCGCCGCGGCCGTGTGCTTGATGGTACGTGTGGTGCGCGGTGTACACGAGCGGCACGCCCAACCGGCGCACCAGCAGCACGCCACCAGGTCCGCCATACGCATGCACCACGTCCGGGCGATTGCGCGTCAAAAGGTCGGGGTGCCGGTTCAGCTGCAGCGACAGGTCGAGCGGCGCGCGACGTGTGACCCGCGGATAGTGGATCGCGTGGTCACCACGACCGGAGACGGTGGCCACGTCGACACCGCGGCGTTCGAGCGCCGCTCGCATGCCATGCAGCAACACACCCTGTCCGCCCAGTGGTGGATCGTCGTCGTAGCTGGCAAAGGTGACGCGCATCAGCGCTGGCAGTGCGGGCAGTAGACGGTGGTCCGCCCGGAGACCATGGTTCGGCGCAGCGTGGTGCCGCAGCGAAAGCATGGTTGCCCGCCGCGTCCGTACACCTGCAGCACCTCCTGGTTCCTCCCTGCGGCGTTCCAGACGTCGCGGTAGTCGTCGACGCTGCTGCCACGATTCTCGATCGCTTGGCGCAGCACCGCCTGAATTGCGGCGTGCAGCGCACGCCGCTGCGGGCGCGTCAGGCGATGACAGCGACGCGTGGGACGCACGCCGGCCAGAAAGCACGCCTCGTCGACGTAGATGTTGCCGAGTCCGGCCACGCGATCTTGCTCCAGCAAAGCGGATTTCAGCATGCGTGTGCTCCGGCGCAGCAGCCGGTCGAGCTCGGAGGCCGTGAACTCGTCCGACAGGGGCTCCAATCCCAGCGGCGGGAGCACACGCGACGCCTCCAGCAACGCCCGCGACCCATATGCCACGCGCCCGAAGCGGCGTGTGTCGTCGAATCGCAGCTCGCGTCCGTCATCGAGGCGCGCCCGCAGATGCGTGTGGCGCGCAGCTGGATCGTCGGCATCGCAGACGACCAGGTGCCCCGTCATGCCGAGATGCACCATGAGCTCGTCCCCACCGTCGAGCCCGAAGAGCAGAAACTTTCCACGCCGATCGACGCTCGTGACGCTCTGCCCGGTGAGCACCTGCCGGAACACGTTGGGCGGCGGCATGCGCAGCACGTCCTCGCGCAGAAGCTCGACCGACTCGAAGCGATGCCCGACCACCGCGGCGCGCAGGTCGCGCGCCAGGGTCTCCACCTCCGGCAGCTCTGGCATCGATGTTCCAGGCTCAGGCGGCGGGTGCCACCGGGACGGGCGCCATCTCGCCCCAGTTGTCGCCGATCTTGACGTCAACTTCGAGGGGAACGGCCAGGGCGGCGGCTCCCGCCATCGCATCTCGCAATATGGGAATGAGCCTATCCACCTCGGTCTGCGGCGCTTCGAGGAGGAGCTCGTCGTGCACCTGGAGCAACATGCGCGATTGCAAGCCCGCCTCGCGAACAGCGGCATCGACCCGAATCATGGCTCGTTTCATGATGTCGGCCGCGGCACCCTGGATGGGCATGTTCACCGCCATGCGCTCCGCCGCCTGACGGATCTGGCGGTTTGCGGCGCGGATGTCCGGCAGGTACCGTCGCCGGCGGTCCACCGTCTCCACCCACCCGTACTGGCGGGCGTGATTGCGCACACCCTCCAGGTAGCTGGTCACCGCAGGAAAGTTCCCGAAGTACGTCTCGATGAACGCGTGAGCATCCTCCTGGCTCATGTGCGCGCCGCGCGCGAGCCCGAACTCGCTCAGGCCGTACACCACGCCGAAGTTCACCATCTTGGCGATGCGCCGCATGTCGGGCGTCACCGCCTCCGGCGACACGCCGTAAACCTGCGCGGCCGTGCGGCGGTGAATGTCCTCGCCGCGTCGGAACGACTCGATGAGTCCTTCTTCCCCGGTCACATGGGCGAGCACCCGCAGCTCGACCTGCGAGTAGTCAGCGCTGACCAGCCGCTGTCCGGCGTCGGCGTGAAATGCCCGCCGTATGCGCTGTCCCCACTCGGTGCGGATGGGAATGTTCTGCAAGTTGGGGTCGGATGAGGACAGCCGGCCGGTGGTAGCGACGGCTTGATTGAACGACGTGTGGATGCGCGAATCGGCGCTGCAGAGAAGCGGAAGCGCATCGACATATGTGCCCTTGAGCTTGGTGAGCTGACGCCATTCGAGGATCAGGTCGACCACCGGCTGGTCCACCCGCAGCGCCTCGAGCGTGTCGGCGTCGGTGCTGCGGCCCGTCTTGATGCGGCGCCCCGGCTCGAGCTTGAGATCGTCATACAGGTAACGGGCCAGCTGTTGCGTGCTGCCCAGGTTGAACGTGTAGCCGGCCAGCTCGTGGACCTCAGCCTCCAAACCGGTGACGCGGGCGGCCATCTCTTTGCTGATCTCTGCGAGGAGATCACGGTCGACGGCGACGCCGCGCACCTCCATGGCGGCGAGGATGGGAATCAGGGGCAGCTCGATCTCGTCGTGCAGCGAGCGGGCGTCGACGCGGTTGAGCTCGTCTGCCAGTGCGTTCGAAACCGGCTCGAGCAGCCCGATCCATGCGCCGAAGTATTGCGCCGCCTCGTCAACGGGAACGTCGCGCAGCGTGCGCTTGGTTCGCCCTTTGCCGAGCAGCTCCTCCTCACCATCGAGCCGGATGTTGCAGAGGTCTTGCGCAAGCACCGGAAGCGATGGAACGCGGAGGCGCTGGTTGGTGAGATAGGCCGCCAGCAGTGCGTCGAAACGCATGCCGGTCACGTACACCCCGCGCCGGCTCCACGCCAACAGCTCCCGCTTCAGGTCGTAGCCGCGCAGCCCGATGGCTGGATCCGCAAGCAGCTTCTCGCACACGGATGTCACCGCGGCATCGCCGTCGTCGAGCGGCACGTAATACGCTGTGGTGGCGCCCGCGGGCGCGATCGCCAGCGCAAGGACGTCTCCGGTGCGCGGATTGCCATCAATGACAGAGCGCACATCGGCCATGCGCGCGCTGCGGATGCGCTCGGCGGCTTCGGCAGCGGCATGTTGGTCACGCACGACCACGACGTCGGTGTCTGGTTGGACCAACGTCGTCGTGGCTGCCGCGACATCATCGAATGTCAGGCTCGCCTGTCCGTTGCCACCCGTCGCCGGCGCTGCGGGGGGCGCGGCTGGCGCCACGTTGTCACCGTCGCGGCCGGGAAGACGCGCCAGCAAGCTGCGGAACTCGAGGCGGTCGAAGAGATCGCGCACGGAGTTTTCGTCGTAGCGATAGAGCCGGGCGGGATCGAGGTCGAGCGGGATGTCCATGTCGACCTGAATGGTCGCGGTGCGCTTGCTTTGACGCGCCTGTTCCTGGTGGCCCTCGAGCGCACGTCGCACGCGCCCTTCCGGCATCGATGGGATCGCTTCGAGAATGTGCTCGAGTGGCCCGTACTCGCGAACCAGAGTCAGCGCCGTCTTCTCACCGATCCCGGGAACGCCCGGAATGTTGTCGCTCGGATCGCCTTGCAGCGCCTTGAAGTCGACCACCAGCGGCGGCTCGAACCCGTACCGTTCGTGCACCTTGTCGAGGTCGTAGACGATGGTGTCGCTGAGTCCACGGCGGCTGGCGAACACGCGCACGTGATCGGTCACCAGCTGCAGCACATCCAGGTCGCCGGTGAGTATCACGACGTCGAGCCCCGCGTCTTCCGCCTTGCGACTCAAGGTGCCGATGACATCGTCGGCTTCGAACGAAGGCACCTCGACGATCGGTATGCCGAGCGTGTCGACGATCTCGCGACACCATGCAAACTGCGGCACCAGGTCCGGAGGCGTCGGCGCTCGCTGGGCCTTGTACTCAGCGAATTCGTCGTGGCGGAAGGTCAGCCCGGGTGGGTCGAAGGCCGCGATGGCGTACGCAGGCTTGTGCTCGTTGAGCGCCTTGAAGAGCATCGACGTGAAGCCGAACGCGGCGTTGGTCATCTCGCCTCTGCTGTTGCTCAGCGCGGGCATCGCGTAGAAGGCGCGATAGACAAGGTTGTGCCCGTCGACAAGGAGAAGGACTTCGCGAGCCACTGAGGGCTATGGTACCCAGCAGCATGACCGCTCCAACCGCGCCCCGGCGCGACGACAGCCGCGGCGGCCGCCTCGACCTGACACGCCCCGATATCGGTTTTTCCGCAGCGCATTTCAGCATGATCGAGGGCAAATCGGAGCGGCTGCACGGGCACAACTACAGGGTGGCCTTGCGGGCCTGGGGACGCGTAGGTGAGGACGGCACGCTGGTCGACTTCGGCGCGCTCAAGAATGCGCTCAGGGCAGAGTGCGCCGAGCTGGACGAGCGCGTGCTGCTTCCGGGCACGAGCGACACGGTGACGGTGCGCGTGGACGGCGACGCCGTCGAGGCGCGGGAGGCCACACGCCGCTATGTGTTTCCGCGCGACGACGTCCGCATACTACCCATAGCGAATACCACGTGCGAGTGTCTCGCCGCCCATCTCCTGGCCCGTACCCGGGCGCGTCTCGCCGAGCTGCCTGTGCGCCTGGAGGTCACCGTCGAGGAGCTGCCTGGGCAAAGCGCCACCATGGGTGAGTAGAGGCAGGCGGCCGGCGCTATCATCCAAGCATGGCCGACCTGGTCGAGATGACGGTCGACAGCATCCGGGTGCACATGCCGACCGGGCAGCACGTCGTCATCCTCAAGGAAAAGTCGGCGGAGCGCTATTTGCCCATCTGGATCGGCATCAATGAGGCCAACGCAATCGCGCTGAAGATCACCGGCATCACACCGGAACGTCCCATCACACATGATTTGCTGGCCAACGTCCTCAGCGCTGTCGAGGTCACAGTTGACCGCATCATCGTGACTTCGCTCAACAACGAGGTGTTCTACGCGCGCATCCTCGCCACCGTGGATGGGAAATCTCTGGAGATCGACTCGCGTCCCTCGGACGCCATCGCCGTTGCAGTGCGTGTCGGCGCCGGCATCTTCGTCGCCGGCGAGGTCCTGGAGAAAGCGGGAGTGCTGCCGGAGCTCGAACGTGAGGGGGAAACGGCGGAGCTCGACCCGGAGAGCCAGGAACGACTGGAGAAGATCCGCGACTGGGTGAACGAGCTCAACCTGCCCGACCTGGGAACGGGCGGCGCGTCCGAGAGCTGATCAGCCGGCGCGGACGAGACCGGCGCGCACACAGTCGCTGATCGAAAGATGACGTGATCTCGCTAGAGCAGATGCGCGCCGCAACCGGCGAAGACGCAGCCACGCGGTTTCTCGAGCACACGGCGCTCGCGGGCACCGACTGGCGGCTGGTGTCGACGCGTCAACGCCAGGTGCGTCTTGATCCTCCAAAGGCGTACTGGGTGGTGCATCGGGTGCGCCTCGTGCGAAACGCGACGCCGGGCCCGGGGAACGGCGAATGGTGGGATGGATTCGACGAGCATCGCGAACTTCGCTTGGTTGCGCGCGGTGCGTTCGAGCGGAAGGCGTGGCACGAGTACCGCGAGGCCGTGCTCGCCCCGCTTCTAGGGAACGGATTCGACCCCATCGACGGGCTTGGCTGGCCGGTGCCGTTCGACGACGACCAGATGTGTTTCTGGACCTACCCGGTGGACCCGCGACTGCGCAGCCTTCCCGAGGCGAGCGACGTGGAAGCAATCCGCGAGCGCCTGATGCTTCGTCGGCCGCTTCCGGTCCTGGGGGACCGGGCGGTGGCGAGCGCAACGAGTGAGCGGCTGCGTTACCTCCCGGAGGTGAGCGCGACACTCGGCTACGACCTCGTCATGGACGATGTCCAGGCCGTGCGGCTGGTCGGCAAGGTCGCCCGAGGCATCGACCTCGGTCGGGCACATGCGGTACTGACCGCGCTGCACGACGCGGCGGAACGCACCGGCGACCGAGTGCGCATTCCGCCGACGGTGGCCTATTTCGAAGAGCTGGGTCTCCAGCTTCAGGAGGCTGCGCGAGGCGAACCCGTCGGCTCAGAGCGAACCGCGCAGCTCTTTCAGGAGGCGGCGCTTGCGGCGGCCGACGCCGCGGCACTCTTGCACGGAAGCGCACTCGAGGTCACTGAGACCCACTCCATCGCGGCAGAGGTGGAGCGGCTGGCGCGCGTGACCGAGCAGTTCGCCCTGGTGGACATCGAGTGCTACCAATTGCTGCGTCAGCTGGTGTCCCATCTGCGTCGCAGAGTGGAGATTGTCGGTGAGGAGGAGTACGTCCTCTGCCACGGCGACCTGAAGTACGACCAGCTCCTGTGGGACGGGACACGGTTCAACCTCATCGACTTCGAAGAGCTGGCCATGGCCGA
>VBGJ01000181.1 GCA_005880445.1 Chloroflexota bacterium
TCCTCGGCGTGCACCGAGTCAGCGAACCTGACGCCCAGGCGAAAAAAGTAGGCCACTGCCTTTCCGAACGCGCTTTCATCGGGAGGCACCAGCGTCGGTCCGCCGACCCCCGCAAGCCCGGGCTCCTGGAGATGGGTGACCGCATTTCGCAGCCACTCGCGGTCGAAGGTGCAGTCGTCGTCCGTGAAAGCGACCACCTCGGCTCGCGCGGCCGCGAAGCCCGCGTTCCGGCCTGATGCCACCAGTTCATGCGGATTGTCGACCACACGCGCTCCGAACGCTTCCGCGACCGTCCGCGTTCCATCCGTCGACCGTCCGTCCGCGATCAGCACCTCGACGCGGTCGGCGGGGTAATCGAGCTCGCGGATGCTCTGGAGACAGGCGGGAAGACGCGCCGCACCATTGCGAACCGGAATCACGATCGCGACCGTGGGCAGCTTCGACATCGTCTAATCCCGTGACGGCGGACGGCGAGCGACGGCCCAGACGACCAGCGGCAGGTCTTCGGAATTTGCCAGGGGACAGAGGAAAGGAACGTAGGGGAACCAGAAGAACCGGTTCGCGACCAGGCAAGGGAGGTTACCCCACGTTCGCATCCGGACGATCTCCAGCCCCGCCTTTTCCAACAACCGCCGCAAACCGTCGGCGGTGAAGCGCCAATAGTCGCCCGGTTCCCGATGGATCCTGATCAAGAACGGAGTGTTGACGATCAGATGCCCGCCGGGCCGCACCAGCTCGCGCAAGGTGTCCATCGCCGCCGAAGGCTCGAGGACGTGCTCGAGCACCTGCTCGCAAAACACCAGATCGGCCGCCAACATTGTCGTAGGTGGACGGCACAGATCGAATTCGGGGTACGAGAGAGAGCGCCACGAGCGAAAGCCGCGGTGCGCGTGGCGGTTGCCGCTGATCTCCAATGCGTCCAGCGAGCCTAGTGGGGCGCCGCCAGGATCCACCGCCGGATCCGAGGCCCGAGCCGCCGCATCAACGTCCGCTGCATGGCTGCCGGAGCGAGGGCCATGGACGCCTTCGGCATCAGGGCACCTCCCAGACGGACGCGACCGGATTTGCCGCCACCCGGTGGGCGGCGGGGAAGGCGCGTCGCATGAACTGTTCCTCGTCGGTCGCCCCGTGTCCAATCAGCGTCCACCGGCGACCTTCGAGGAACGGGTCGTTCTGCACCAGGTCGATGCTGTAGTATCCGCGGTCCGGGCGTACGAATACCACTTCACGACTCCGCTCCGCCGCTTCCCGAGGGATCTGCGCCAGGTGGGCATCGATCATGGACCGGACCTGTAAACACCGTAGAGGGTTCGCCAGAAGCAGGCTCCCGAGGGACGCAGCAATTGCCAGGCGCCGCAGCGATACCTGCGCCGACGGCGCCATCTCCAGTGCGCCCGCCGCAAGCAGCGGCAGCACTCCCCAGGCCGAATGAAAGTATCGGAATCCCCATCCGTGGCCCTGGTCGTACCTCACGAAGAAGAAGCCGGCCAAGGTGAGGAGCGCCGACTGGACGAGAAGACGCGCCTCGATCCGGCCGCGCAAGCGCCGCGCTCCCAACACAGCGAGAGGGAGGAGGAGGGGAACGGCCCATAGTCCGAGCTCCACGAGCGCAAGGCTCCGGTTCCAGAGAACTTCAGGTCCGGGAAGCGTGAACGCGGAGCGGCGCAGCTCTTCGAGCAAGCCGCTCGCGACGCGACCCGGATCGCTCGCGGCGGTGAGCCGCGAACGCAGCACGAGCCACCCGCCGCATAGAATGGCGGTGCCCGGAAGATAGCCGGCAGCGAGTGTAAAGAGCCTGCGCAGACGACCGGGCTGAAGGGCGATCCAGAGGATCCATGGGAGCGCGAAGAGCACGTGCGGGAAAGGATTGTGCAGTGAAAGCGCGAACGACCCCACCACGCCTGCCCAGAAAAGGCGCGGTCCCGCCGGATTGAGCAGCAGCGCGACGAACGCGGTCGAACAAAGAAGGTGCGCCGGCATCGAGTAGAAGGACATTCCATTGACGAAGAACGCGGGCGACGCCGCGGCGATGAGGACGGTCCATCCCGGAGCAGTGGTGCCCGGAAAGATGATGCCTGCGACGTGCCAGAGAACGAGCAGCGAGGCGCCCGTGATGAGCGGGTTCAGCAACCAGGGGCAACCGAGCAGGGTGAATGGCGTCAGCAGCAGGGCGAATCCCGGCCAGTAGACGGAGATCATGTCGCCCGAGGGCGACGCCAGCAAGAACCAGTGGACTGGCGGAATCAGGCGCGGCAGCAGCTCTGGCGGGACCTTGCCCGCGAGGCCGCCGCGAGCGAACGCCGCCGCCTGGAACACGGGCGCGTACTCGTCCATGGAGAGCGGATGCCGCCTGTATACGATCACGGCTCCGCAGGCGCAGAGGAACGTCGTTGCCGCAACGAACGCATGCGGGCGCTGCGACAATCGAGTGACGAGCTGTTCGAGAGCACCGATCTTGTTCCGGGCGATCACGGCCGCGCCCACGACCACGGCACTGAGCACGGCCGCGGACGGCTCGTTGCGCATGAAAAGGTACTCGAAAATAAGCGGACGGCCCTGGAACGGGCCCATCAACTCGCGCAGGATCCACGCGAGGCCCGCGATGCCCAGCGAGCCGATCACGACGCCGGCGGCGGGGTGTCGCAGCCATTGCACCCATCCCGCGATCCTCGAGCTCGCTGTGGTCGAGCTCCCCGCTGGAGCGGCTACGTCCATTGCCCGGTCCGGGAAGACCGCAGGATGCTGAGAAAGAAGGCGGAGAAGATCACCTCGACTCCGACTGCGAGGAGCGTGCCACCCACGACGGCGAGATGGGTGTGGTGCCCCTCGAGCGATCCGCCGCCGGATCCCACCCACACCGCAAGGACGTACCCGTCCATCGCCATCCCGAGGCCGATCGTGACGATCGCCAGCGCCAGGGTGACTTCGAGCCGGAACTCCGTGATCAGCCGCTCGATGGCTGGGTCGCTTCCGATCCCCTCCAGCACGAACAGGGCCTTCGCGAAGATTCCCAACATCAGGATCTGCGTGCCGAGAATTGCCAGCGCGCTTCCCAGCAGCGCAAAGTGCGTATGCAATTGATGCCCGAGGATCCGGATCTCGGTGAACGCAACCGCGGCGATCAGTGCGAGCCCGAGCACCAACGCGCACAGGCCTGGCACCGCGAACAACCACCAGGGGCTGAAGAGCAGCATGAACCGCAGATGTCGCCAGCCATCGCGCCACGTCCGCAGGTGGGGGCGCCGGCCGCGGCCATCGGGCCGCAGGCTCGTGGGTACTTCCCCGATGCGTAGCTTCTCCTGTGCTGCGCGGATCACCATCTCGCTGGCGAACTCCATCCCCGGGCTGCGCAGGGAGAGCGAGAGGATGGCCTCGCGGGAGAAGCCGCGCATCCCGCAGTGCGCGTCGCTGATCCCGGCGCCGAAAAAGAGGTTGAGGATCCAGGTGAGCACTGGATTGCCCAGGAACCGGTGGAGGAACGGCATCGCGCCGGGATGGATGACGCCACGGAACCGCGACCCCATCACTAGATCGTCGCCGGCACGCAGCCGCGAGAGGAAGCGAGGCACGTCCTGGAACTCGTAGCTGTCGTCCGCATCGCCCATCACCACGTATCTGCCGCGGGCAGCCTCGATCCCCGCGCGCAGCGCCGCACCGTATCCCTTCTCTTCGACGTGGATCACGCGCGCGCCGGCCGTGCGGGCCAGGTCCGGCGAGCCGTCCCTGGAGCCGTTGTCGGCGACCAGGACCTCGGCGTCGACGCCCGCCGCTTGGCACGCCTCGATCGCCTTGCGCACGCAGGTCGCGACCGTCTTCGCCTCATCGAGGCAGGGCATGAGCACGGTCAGCTCGACGGCCGCAGGCGAAAGTTGCGCGGCGACTCGCATGCGTCGACTGTATGGGCCGGCCGGCGAGGCAGGCAAGAAACCGTGGGGTGCTCGAATGGAAGCCCATGTAGGTCGCGCGACGCGTCCCGATCGCCTGGACGCGCTATCCGCAGCGCTCCTCGTCGTTCTCGGGACGTCGCTGGGCATGGTGACCTT
>VBGJ01000010.1 GCA_005880445.1 Chloroflexota bacterium
GGTCCGCCGAGCGGGGAATGGGCGATCACGGCGATCTCTCGCTCGGCGGACCGTTCTACAAGTCCTCCTCGGAGGGCGGTGTCATCGAAAACGCTGAGCGCGATCTGAATGGCCGTGATGTCGGCGAGCTCGAGCGCCTCATCCAGCTGGCGACGGTTGATATTGGCGATTCCAACGTGCCTCACCATGCCTTCGTCGAGCAGCCGCGCCAACGCGCGCACCGACGTTCGCCACGGCGTTCGCGAATCGGGAGCATGGATGAGGTAAAGGTCGATCGCCAATCCGTCCAGCGCAGCGAGGCTCGCTTCACAGTCGGCGAGAATGACGCTGGCGCGACCATCGGGGATCCACGCGTTGCCGGCTCGCGTCATGCCGCCCTTCGTCACGACGCGCGCGTTGTCTTGCGTGCCACAGCGGCGAAGCGCGCGGGCCAGCAGTCGTTCGTTGTGTCCTAGCCCTGTTTCACCGCGGCCATACGCGTGTGCGGTGTCGAACACCGTGACGCCCACCGCAGCCGCAGCGGCGATCGTCTCGAGGGCGAGCTCCTCATCGCGGTCGTCGTCGGTCGACATCCGCATGCAGCCGAGACCGATGCGGAGCTCTGAGGCGGAAAGCCATGGAGGGTGATCCGTCACTGCCTCGCAGACGGCGGGGCAGGGTGGTACGTGTGGACGACCACGCCGGTAGGAAAGGTCACGCTGTCGACGAGGGTGAAGGTGCGCTTTGGTACGGCGGTGAAGAGCCGCTTGGTGCCGGTGCCGAGCACGATCGGATACATCATGAGGCGGTACTCGTCGATCAGGTCGTGGCCGGTGAGAAAGTCGATCAGCTGACCACTGCCGCCGATCAGGAGGTCGCCGCCGCCCTCTTGCTTGAGTTTGCGGACCTCGTCGGCGACGTCGCCTTTGATGATGGTCGCATTCCACGTCGCGGTTTCGAGCGAGCGCGAGGCGACGTACTTCGGCATGCTGTTCATCTTCTCGCCGAACTCGCCCGTGCCTTGCATGGTCGGCCAGGCGGCTGCAAAGCCCTCGTACGTGAGGCGTCCCAGCAGCAGGGCGTCGCTGGCGAAGAGCTCTCGCGCTTTGAACTGGGAGGCCTCTTCGGACCAAAACGGAAAGGACCACATGCCGGGTTCGTCGATGTAGCCGTCGAGGGTGACGTACGTGCTGGCGACTACCTGTCGTGGCATCTCGTTGCTCCCTTGGGGGTGGTGTAGGACGGCGCGTCTGTCCGGCGTACTCTGCCAAAGTTCGTCCGGTGCTCGAACCAGCGCTCGTGGTGGATAGCCGGGAGGAGCTCGTCTACCTGCTCGGACAAGCCTGTGAGCTCGAGCATGGGCTGCTCTGCGAGTACCTCTACGCCCAGTTCTCGCTCAAGCGCGACGTCGACGAGGGTGTCACGCCCGACCAGCTCGCCCGCATTCGGGCATGGGAGCAGACGATCATCGACGTCACCAAGCAGGAGATGCTGCATCTGGCGCTCGCGACCAACATCCTGACCGCTATCGGCGCCGCACCTCATTTCGATCGACCCAACTTCCCCATTCTGTGCGGCTGGTACCCGTCCGACGTCGAGATCGCTCTCTTGCCCTTCGGAGAGGGCGCCCTGCGCCACTTCATGTTTCTGGAGCGACCGGAGGGCATGCGCCTCGAGGATGCGGAAGGCTTCTCAGTGCGCGACGCTATCCAACCGCTCCGCGACGACACGAATCTGACCGCGGGCTTGGAGGAGTGGCACACGGTCGGCCACCTGTATCGTGGCATCGAAGCCGGACTTGCACGCCTCGCCGAACGCCACGGCGAGGCCGACGTGTTTGTCGGGCCTCGAGAGGCGCAAGCGACCACGGAAGTGTTCGAGTGGCCGGAGCTCACGGCTGTGACCGATGTGGCGTCGGCCGCGCTGGCGATCGAGGTGATCGTCGAGCAGGGTGAAGGCGCGCGTGGTGATTGGGTGAACTCGCACTTCGGCAAGTTCGTGGGAATCCTCGAGGACTATCTCGCCGTTCGCAGTGCAGATCCGAGCTTCGAAGCGGCTCGGCCGGTGATTCCAGCATTCCTGCGCCGGCCACCGGACGTCGACGATGCGACCCTCATCGACGATCCCTTGACACGTCGCGTCGTCGCTTTGTTCAACGCCGTCTACGAGGTCATTCTGCAGCTCCAGGCCCGCTACTTCGTCCATCACGGCGAAACCGCCGGCGAGCTGGAGACGCTCGCCAAGACAGTCAAGCACCTGATGAATTGGGTGATGCGGTATCTAGGCCCCGTGGTGACCAGTCTCCCGGTCGGGTCGGCGTTTCCCGGACAGACCACCGGTCCTGCCTTCGAGATGGTGCGACCAGCATTTTTCGTGTTGCCGCACCGCGACGCGGCCTGGAAGATATTGCGCGAGCGGCTGAACCGGCTCGGCAGCGTGGCGGACGAACTCTCGCACGAGCGCAGCCTGGCGGCGTTGGGCGACATGGCGCACACCATGTACGGTTTCGCCGGCGATCTGGACGTGCATCTCAAAGCGCGAGTGAGCGGATAGATCGTATCCGGCTGCACATGATCAGCAGCGCCGGGCGAAGCGGCTGGGGATCCTCGGCGACGGCGGCTATCGCGGCCGCGACGAGTGCCTCCCGCCGGTGTGGCGGCAACGCCGCCACGAACGGGGCAAGGTGCGCCATGCCGAGCCGGCTGGCGACAATCTCCTCGGGAGTGTCGAGGCCGCTGTTCATGGTGCGTTCGATAACCGACACGTCGGCGAGGCCAGCCAGGTGGGCGCAGTGCTGCAGCGCGTCCGAGGTGTTGGTCAGCGGCTCCACGTCGCGCTTGACCCGCACATACCAGTCTGGCGGCGCATACCCAAACGCGACAGCGGTCTCCTCGATCGCGGTCTTCGAGCGGTGAGGAGAGCTCGCCGCAAATACCGCAGCGACGACAGCACCGTCCTCGCGAACAACGCGAACGGCCTCGCGCAGCGCGCGCACTGGATCGCTCACGTGCGACAAGGAAAAGGCAGCGATCGCGCCGTCAAACGAGGCGTCCGGCAATGGCAGCTCCAGCAGATCGCCGACACTTCCGCGTATGCCGCGGGCGTTGCAGTGGGCGATCATGTCGTGCGCGCTGTCGATCGCAAACGGCTCGGCCCCGCGCTCGAGCAATGCGCGGGACACCGCGCCAGTGCCGGCGCCGAGGTCGAGAATGCGCCGGCCTTCGAGTAGAATGGGATATTCACCCACAATCGCGCGCGCCAGTGGATCGTAGAGGCGCGCGGCGCCGGTGGCCCACGCTTCAGCAACGCCCTCGTAGGCACTCGAGATGTCGACCACGGTCAGAGGTGCTGCAGCCCGTCGGCGAGGCGTGCCTCCCACCAGGCGAACTCACCGGGATCGCCGGTCTTCGACCAGCCGAGCATCAGGAACGCACCGAGCAGCGTGAGCGCGAGCTGACGGTGCCACCAACCGTCGATGTCGACTCCTCGCTGCTGCAACGCCACCCGGTACGCATCGATGGTCGCCTCCTTGCTTAGTGGGATGCGATCGCAATTGACGGCCAAATACCAAGCGAGATCGAACGTTGCCGGCGCAGCGCCGCTGCGATCCCAATCGAGTAGCACGGTGCGCCCGTCATGGTGCTCGCCGAGGTTGCCCAGCTTCCAATCGGCATGGATGAGCGTGTGTGGCGTCGATGCAAGGGCCGAGGCCAGCGGCCCGGGATCGCGAGCCAGCTCGACGAGTGCCCCGTATGTAGCCGGCCTACCTGTGCGCATGGCCGTCCATCCCTGAGCCACGGCCGGCGGCACGGCGTCGCGCGAGGCACGCTCTTGCTCCAATGCCGCCATCGTGGGTGTCAGAAGCACGTAATGGTGCGCTAGCGGGAAGAGCTCGACGGCGTCGTCCCATCCCCAATACGCTGCGTGCAGGTCGCTCATGTGGTCGAGAAAGCGGAGGTGCGTCTCGAGCTCGATGAGCGTCCTGCCTGGCGGGATCAGCGACGCGCTCACGTCGTGCAGCAAGAACGCTCCGCCACGATGCCCAGATGACGACACAAACGGTGCCACCGCAACCGTTGCATGATCGATGCTTGGGGGCAGGCGATCCAGGACGCCGGATTCGAAGAGCGTCAGCTGGCGGCAGCGGAGGTCGCCGCTGGCGCGCATGATCCAGTCGTCGTCGACCGAGATGTACTTCAGGATCATCGGTTCGCCCTGATACATCGCCGATTCGAAACGGCTGCCTGAGAGCGAGTCCGCCGTCTTGAACGGCCGCCGGTTCGTGAGCTCGCCAAGCATGTCGTCGAGCGACGGGAAGACGCGCAGCTGACGCGAACCCGCGACGGTCATACCGGCCGTCAGCGGCCGGACAGTGCCAGGAGCTTGGCCTGTGTCGACTCGTCGGACGGCGCCATCGCGGGACCGAAGGCACCTCCGGATCTCCAGTCCTCGGCTGACTTCTCCAGCTCCGCGTAGCAGAGTTCGACCAAATCCGGGTCGAGGCGCTCGTCGCCGTCGGTGGCGCGAGCCAGGTCCCAGGAATGGATGACGCTGTCGATGGTCATCTGCTTTGCGTACTCGGCGGCGGGGACGTCACCGAACGACAGGTGAACCGTCCTGCCGAGACCGCCGGGCTCCTCCACGGCGGCAACGGCTTCGCGCTGTGCCTTGATCAACACCTGAAGCGGCTCTTCTCCCAACAGATCGCCGTCGAGACGATCGCCGACATCGGCAACCGTCCTGCCAGCCATCATCTCCGTGACCCAGAGGTACTCGCCGGCGACGTGATTCACCAACGCCCGCACGTTCCACTCGGTGCACGGCGTCGCCGCCGACCATTGATCCGCCTTGATCTGCCGGGCACGCCGCAGGAATCCGTCGCTTGCTTGCCGGAATGTCGTTGCCTCGTTCATGGCGTGATTCTAGCTGTGGTCGAGCCCCTCGAAGGCGAGCCACGAGCCCGCAACGACCGGAGGTCGGTTCGCTCGTCGGCAAGCGCGGCGGCCGGGGGTGCCGCCTGCTCTGCCACCAGCTTCAGCGCTACAGCCATGTCGTCATCGACGTCGAGCTCGGGATCGCCCCCACGGTTCAGGCCGACCGCCGCCCTGAGGATTCCATCCGTGAGGTAGAAGCCAAGGAACTTTCGGTCTTCGATGCTGCCCCGGACTACGAATTGATCCCACTTGGCGGCGTGTCCTACGTACTCCAGCTTGTGCTCGAACTGATCCGACCAGAACGTGTGGACGTAGTCATATGGCCTGTCGTCACCGAGGATCGACCGCGCCACGGCAGCACCCATCTTCTCGGCGTTGTTGTAGTGCTCCACACGCACTCGTCCGAAGATCGGATGCAGGTGATTGGCAACATCGCCGGCGGCGTAGATCCCTACGACGTTGGTCCGACAGCGCGCGTCGACAAGGATGCCGTTCTCCAGACCGACGGACGTCGCGGCGACCGGCTCGACGTTCGGCTCGATGCCCGCTCCAACGACGGCAAAATCGCACTCGATGCGCACACCCGTCTTGGTGCGGACCCGCTTCAGTCTCTCCTCGCCTTCGAATGCGACGACCGCATCCTGGGGGATCAACTCGACGCCGTGCTCACGATGGATACCCGCCATCACTGCGCCGGCCTCAGCACCAAGCACGGTCTCGAGCGGTGATCTGCCACTGAGAACGGCGGTGACCGATACGCTCAATCCGTTCAGCGATGCCGCAACTTCGGAACCGATGAACCCCATGCCGACCACGACCGCCCTGGTGCGCGGCTTCGCGACATGCTTGATCGCGTCGCAGTCCGCGACGGTGCGCAGCACATGGACACCGGGGAGGTGGATACCGGGCAGTGCTGGCGTGCGGGGGCGTCCACCAGTGCACAACACCACGTGGTCGTAGCGGATGCGCTCACCTCTCTGCAGCCAGATTTCTTTGGCATCGGTGTCGACACGCGACATCGAGGCTCCCCTGCGCAGCTCGACCTCATTGGCGTCGTACCAGTCCGCAGGCCTCACAAACCAGGCGTCGAGCGGTTCCTCGGCGCGCAGGTAGGTCTTGGACAACGGCGGACGACCGAATGGGAGCGTCTCCTCGTCACCGAGAAGGACGAGCCGGCCACGAAAACCCTCTGCGCGCAACTCGACTGCGGCGTTGGCACCTGCAAGTCCCGCACCCACGATCACGATGCAGCCACCGCTGGACGGCTGGGTCAATTCGGCGGGGACCCGACGTCCGTGGTCGCTACTCTCGCCATGCCAGCCACAAACGCGCAACTACGCGGCGACACTGGTCCCAGCGGTTCCACCTGCACGTTGACTCCGGCACGGTGCAGCGCACCTTCGAGGATCCCTGCATGAAGGCCACAGACCACATCCCTGGCGTCGTTGCATGCCTCCAGGAAGACGCAGTTGGCGGCAGTGATTCGGTCGCCGTCCACTGCGTACTCCGCTCCGAGGTGTTGAAGTGGCACGAGGGCGTGGGCAGAGGAGGCCGCTCCCGGATGGGCGAGCGCCTCGCCGAATTCGACGCCCGTCGCCCGTGCTGCAGCGCGGCCTCTCGTGCCGAGCGAGCTGAGCCCAGTGCCCAAAAGCCCTGCCAAGACGGCAAACTGCCGGACTGGATAGGTCAGCGAAAGCAAGCCGACGCGAACGGAATAGAGCGAAGCCGGTTTACCCACGCGCCCTCGGCGCCGGCTCTTGTCCAGGTATCCCAGATCGACCAGTCGCTCCGCGTGACCGAAGGCGACGGTGCGATGGACGTCGGCCAGCTGCACGAGCTCGTCGATGCTGCGTGAGCGCCCGTCCCGGATCAGGGCCAGGAGAATCCGCCGACGGGTCGGGTCTCGGAGCGCGTTGACCACGCGCTCGATCCCGTCAGAGCGCGCGTGGTCGACCTGGGGCTCACCGGGCTCGGCTGGCATCTGTAGAATCTAGCATTTATAGCAGCTAGAACCAACATATTGCGAGGATCAGCCTTGGTTCGTCATCTGGACGACCTGCGCAGGCCGTGAAGCCGTATCCACCGCTCGACGAGTATGGGGTCATCGGCGACATGCGATCGGCCGCACTGGTGCATCGAGGCGGGTCCATCGATTGGTTGTGCTTGCCGCGCTTCGATAGCTCTTGGGTGTTCGGGCGCCTTCTCGACTGGCAGCGCGGCGGGCACCTGCGCGTGGCACCCGAGAACGACTGCGTGCCATCGCGGCAGTATCGAACCGACTCCAATGTGCTGGAGACCACGTGGAGCGCCGAGCGCGACCAAGCGCAGGTCGTCGACTTCATGCCGGTGCGAGTTGACGGTGGAGGTGCGACCGGCCCCGAGTCTCTTCGGCTCTTACGGATGATCGAACCGTTGCGGGGCGAGCTCAACTGGCGCATCGAGTTCTGCCCCATGTTCGACCACGGGCGCAAGAAGCCACGGTTCTCTCGTCCTGCGCCTGGGGTGGTGACCGCCCGCGCGGGAGACGGCTCCCTCGACCTCGAGTATCCGCAGCACTTCGACGTTGTGCAGTCACCGAATGGGCTTCTTCTAACAGGGAGCCTCGGAGTCGGCGACACAGCTGTGATCGCGCTGCACCATCACGGTGGTCGCAGCCGAGCACATCCCGTTTCCTGGAGCTTGGCGGCACGCCTCCGCGATGAGACTGATCGATTCTGGCGCGAGTGGCTGCAGCAGAGTACGTATGAGGGCCGGTACCAGCCGCTGGTCAGGAGGTCGGCGCTGGTGCTCAAGCTCCTCCAGTACCAGCCCTCTGGTGCGTTCGTGGCTGCGCCCACGACCTCGCTGCCCGAAGCAGAAGGCGGCTCGCTCAACTGGGATTACCGCTACACGTGGCTGCGTGACATGGCGGTCCTGGTCGACACGCTGCACCAACTGGGTTTCGTCCAAGAGGTCGATCAGTTCATGAACTGGCTTGACAGGAGTTGCGAGTGCGAACCATCGGACTTTCAAATGCTGTACCGGGTCGACGGTGATCCTGAAGTCGCTGAGCATGAGCTTCCGCACCTCGCGGGTTACCGCGGTTCCTGCCCCGTACGCATAGGCAATGCAGCGGCCGAGCAGAAGCAGCTCGACGTCTATGGGGAGGTGATGGAGGCGGCGCACGCAGCTTGGAAACGGGGGCACCGCATGCCGCGCCGTCGGCGAGCGATGCTCTTGCGGATTGTTGATCACGTCCTTGCTCATTGGCAGGAGCCAGACGCGGGCATCTGGGAGTCGCGTTCGCGCTCGAAGCGCTACGTGTATTCACAGGCCATGTGCTGGCTGGCACTCGACCGGGCTCTGCGCATGGAGTCGTCACTCAGCCCTGGCGTGCGGCGGCGCGACGAGATGCGGCGTGCCCGAGCCGGCATTCGGCGCGAGGTGCTGGCGCGGGGTTACAACGAGCGGCTTGGTGCATTCACCCAGGGACTCGACGACGACACACTCGACGCGTCGGGTCTGACCGTGCCGCTGACCGGGATGCTGAAGGCGTCGGATCCACGCGTGTCGTCGACCGTGGATGCGGTGGAGAGAACGCTCATGCAAGGGGGGTTTGTGTATCGACACGTGGGTGCCGAGTCGGAATTTGCACAGGACGAGGGCGCGTTCCTGGTCTGTTCCTTCTGGTTGGTCGACGTGCTCGCTCAGATGGGTCGGACTCAAGAGGCCGACGCGCTGTTTGTGCGTGCGAGCCGCGCTGCGAATGACCTTGGACTCCTGGCCGAGGAGTTCGATCCGGGCACCGGGACGCTGGTGGGGAACTTTCCGCTCGCGCTCTCTCATCTCTCGATGTTGGGGGCGATCATCAACCTCGACCGCGCCGGTGCGGTGACGAGCCGCAAGACGACCTCTCGTCGCGCGTGACCTGCCGAGTGACATGGGCTGTCTCAGCGCGACGTCTTTCCGTCTGGCTACTTTGGCCGCCGTCAAGGTGCGCTGGTCTGGCTCACGAGCTGATCGAATCGGGCGACGCGGGGCGTCCAGGGGTACATCGCCTCATCCTTGATCAGATGCGACGTGTATGGGTCGCCATCCCGTGCGCCGTGCTCACTGCAGCATGCGGCGCGGGCAGCAGCCCGCCCACGCCAACCCCGACGCCAGCACCACCCGCACCGGCGCTGATCCAGGTTGAGAACCTCGCCGCCGCCCGCCCGCAGTCCGGCCTGGGCGCAGCCGACGTCGTGTACGAATACGTGACCGAGGGCGGCATCAGCCGGTTCAGCGCGATTTTCCTGCACCCGCCATCAACGCGCGTGGGACCGATCCGAAGCGCGCGGCTGGTGACGATCAGGCTCACACAGCACTACGGAGCCGTGCTCATCTACTCGGGCGCGAGCACCTACGTCCAGCAGCATGTCGAGCAATCCGGTGTCCCGCACTTCACCGAGACAACCGCAGGCACGCATGTTTTTCGTGTCGGCAACCGCGTAGTCCCGCACAACCTGTACACGGACGGCGCTGGGATGGGCGCGCTGATCGCGCAAGCCGGAGCTCCGCCGATCGCCTGGCACTTGTGGGCACGAACGAGCAAACCCCCGACGACAGGACCAATGGCTCCGAGCTTCCGGGTTCCCATCTCATTCGGCGAGACGCCGACCTGGACATTCGATCCCGCAACCAACGGGTACACACGTCGTGAACCGGACACCGGCCCGTTCATCGATGCGAACAACCGCCAGCCCGTGGTTGCCTCGACGGTCGTCGTGCAGCAGGTCGTGGTCAGCGTCGCCCCCGAGGTGGAGGACGTCAGTGGAGCGCATGGGATGGAGCAGAACATCGACAGCGGTGGCCCGGCACAGGTGTTCACAGGCGGTCATGAGTTCGACGTGCGGTGGTCGCAGCCTGCCAAGGGGCCTCCGGTCTTCGCGCTCCCGAACGGATCCCCGGCTCCGATCGCGCCCGGGCTGGTGTGGATCGAGCTCGTGCCGGTGGGAACCCGGGCTTCGTAACCGTGCGTCCTGGGAGCCGTTTCTGCAGGCACAAGTCCATACGGTCGTTGAGGTAGCGAGACATGAGTGGGGCGGCAGTAGTACGCGGGGGGTTGATCTCGGTCGCGGCGATCGGTTTGGCGGCCTGCGGAGCTGCTACAACCGCAACGCTTCCAGTGCAGCCGGCCTCTCCGGCTGCCAGCAGCAGCGCGAAGGCATCGCTCAGCGGCACGCTGGCTGAAGCCTGGCACGAGCTGCCGACCGCCAATAACCCGCTCGCGCGCAACTCTGCCGGGTTCACGTTTGACGCGGCCACTCAGAACGTCGTGCTGAGCGGGGGACGCCACGGCTGCGGTGCCAACGCAACCAGCTACACGGACACGTGGACGCTCAACGGCAACACGTGGCACCTGCAGCCCAAGGGAATCAGCCCGGGTGACATGGCGTCGGCCTCGATGGCATACGACCCGGACATCTCGAAGGTTGTTGCGCTCGGGGTCTACTCGGGCTGCGGTGTCGCAACCGGGATGCTGGCCTGGAACGGGAGTGCCTGGACCTCGTCACCGCAGAGCATGACGCTGCCGTCGCCGATGTTCTGGCGCTCGCTCGCGTACGACGCAGCGACCCATCAGCTCATCGCGTTCGGGTTCGGTGAACACGGCATCGCCTCCGGCGCGTACCACCCGACAGGCGCGCCGGAGACGTGGGCGTACGACGGGACCAAATGGACTCAGCTGCATGCGGCGCAATCGCCGCCTGGACTCACCAAGACAGCCATGGCGTATGACTCCCTCACAGCACGTGGGTCTTCGACGGCACCACGTGGACGCAACTGGCGCCACCGACGGCGCCGGCCGCGCGCGTGGGCGCATCGATGGTCTTCGACCCCGCGCTGGCACGCATCGTTCTCTTCGGCGGTGCGAGCACCAACCCCGATGCGACGAGTGCATCGCCGGCCGTGTTCGACGACACGTGGAGCTTCGACGGCACGACGTGGCAGCAGCTGCATCCGACGACCGTGCCGTCCGGCCGCTTCCTGGCACAGATGACGTACGACTCGGCCACACAGCAGATCGTGCTCTTCGGCGGCGCGCTCAACACCACGAGCGATGCCAACGACACCTGGACGTTCGGCGTCCACTGACGCGCGGCGCTGTGTCGCGTTCGCAGCGCTGCCGCTGCTGCTCGCGGCCTGCAGCAGCTCGGGTCAGAGCACCGCGAGCGCTACGGGCAAGGTCGGTAAGCCCGTGCAGCCAACGCCGAAGCCCTGCGTCGCTTCGTGGGCCGTGTCCAGCATCCCAATCCCACCCGACAATCGGGGGTCGAGCGGCGTCCGATCGATGACCGCACTCAGTGGCGGTGACATCTGGGCCGTGGGCGGCACCACCGACTCGAACGGGACCAATCACGCGCTGAGCGTCCACTGGACTGGCACCGGATGGGTCGCCGTCGACACGCACAATGCCCCCGGAGCGTCGCTCTCAGGCGTCGCTGCGTTCGCCGGCGATGACGTCTGGGCGGTTGGCGGCTACGCGATCGGCCCGCGCGCCCCTCAGACTCTCGTCGACCACTGGAACGGCTCGGTGTGGTCGAACATCCCTGCTCCCGATCTCAGTCGCGATGACGCACTCGCGTCCGTTTCCGGCACCTCGACCACGGACATCTGGGCCGTCGGCTTCGCAGGAATCGACCTCGGCAATGGCGTCGAGGTTAAAGTGCCGCTCATCGAGCACTGGAACGGCCGCGCGTGGTCCGTCGTGCACGCACCGACTGGCGGCCTCGATCCCGCCAACCATTCCGCAGTGCAAGCCGTCCTGCAAAACAACGCGGCATACAAGAGTGCGACGCTGGCGGCTGTCCACGCGCTCTCGCCAACCGATGTATGGGCTGTGGGCTCGGTCGTGCCGGGTCAAAACAGCCGATACGACACGCCAGACCAGACGTTCACCGAGCACTGGGATGGCTCGCACTGGTCGATCGTGTCCGCCCCCGATGTTGCGTCGGTCCCGGAGCTGGGACATGCGCCGAGTGACGATCTCCTCGCCGTCGACGGCGTCTCAAGCCACGACGTCTGGGCCGTCGGCTCGGCCGCTCCGGTCGGCACGTTGACGATCCATTGGGATGGAACGCGGTGGTCGCTGGTGCCGAGCCCCGAGAGTGGCTTCAACGGCAACCTGTCCGGATTGACGACCATCCACGGCGACGACGCGTGGGCGGTGGGCGACTCGATCGCGCGTTGGGACGGCCACAAGTGGACGCAGACGGCGACGCTGAACGGAAGCGCGCTACAGCAAATGAGCGCGGTTGCGGCTGTCTCTTCGAACGACGTCTGGATCGCGGAACTGACCAGCTTCGTGCACTACACCTGCACCGCAGCGTAACAGCTGATCCCGCACACACCAACGCGTCCGTCATTCTTTACGGTGTGCGACAGGCCACACTGCCCACTGTGGATACGGCTGCGCTGCGCCCCATCTCGCCGCGATTCTGGATCGCCAGGCAGGTTGTGCTCGCCGTGGTGCTGTCGCCGCTCCTGGGAGCCGCGATCGCCACCGCGTTGTTGGCGCCATCGCTGTATGCGCTGCTGATCCCGGCGGTGGTCGTGTTGAGCGCGCTGATCTGGAGCGTCGAGCGGGGACGTTACCGGTCGTGGGGCTATGCCGAGCGAGAGGACGACCTCATCGTGCATCGCGGATTGCTCTTCCGCCGCACGTCTGTCGTGCCGTACGGGCGGATGCAGTTCATCGACGTGACCGCGGGCCCGGTGGACCGCGTGTTCGGCCTCGCGACCGTGCAACTCCACACCGCTGCCGCGGCGACTGATGCCCGCATCCCGGGACTGCTCCGGCGCGATGCCGAGCAGCTCCGCGATCGCCTGGCCTCGGTCGGCGAGGCGCGAGCCACCGGTCTGTGATCGCGCCGCCGGGGGGCACGGACTGGCGCCGGCTCCACCCTCTGACCCCGCTCGTACGCTTCGGGCGGCTGATCCTCGCTGTGGCGCTGATCACGGTGCCGTACCTTGAATCGTCGAGAAGTCCGCGCGGCAAGTTCGAGCTCTTCTACCCGGTGCTGGTGTGGGCGGCGCTGATCGGACTCGGAACGATCGGGGCGATCGTGTCATGGGCGGTTACCAGGTGGCGCATCGAGGGCGCCGACCTGCGCATCGAGAGCGGCTTCATCAGGCGGCAGTCGGTGCGCATCCCGCTGTCGCGCATCCAGGCCGTGGACATCGTCGCGCCGCTCATCGCCCGAGTGCTCGGTCTGGCCGAGGTGCGCGTCGTGTCCGCGGGGCGCGGCGGCGAACACGGCCGTCTCGCGTACCTGACCGCACAGGAGGCGCCGGCGGTGCGTGCACGGCTGCTCGCACTTGCGCACGGGCTCTCCGCCGAGACCCCCGAGCCACCGGCGGTCCCGTTGCTCCATGTCGACAACGGCAGGCTCATCGCTGGGCTCTCGATGCGCGCTCACGTGCTCGTGCCGCTCGCTGTGATGGTGGTTGCCATCGTCAGCGCGGTGATCGCGCCGGGGCCGGGCGTCGCTGCGCTTGGGAGCGTGCTCACCATCGTGGTCGGTGCCGGTGTCGCGCTCGTGCGGGCCTTCAACGAGGACTTCGACTTCAGCATCAACGAGGCGGGCGATGGCCTCCGGCTCGATCGTGGGCTGTTGCAGCGGCGGCACGAGACGATCCCGTTCGGCAGGATCCAGGCAGTGCGACTGATGCAGCCGCTGCTGTGGCGACCGTTCGGCTGGTGGCGCCTCGAGGTCGACGTGGCGCGCCAGCACGCCCCGCGGGACGGCAGCGACCAGGGGGGCGGGCAGCAGGCGCGAACGCTGGTGCCGGTGGCGCCCCGCGCGCACGTGTTGTGGGTGCTCGCCCGCGTCTTCCCGGACGCAGGAATCGCGCCGCCGGCCGGAGCCGAGCCGCCGGCACGAGCTCTGCTGAAGGCGCCGCTGTCGTACCACTACCTGGCAGCGTGGTATGGCAATCGATACGTGTATGCGCGCACCGGGAGGGTGCAGCAGGCCACCGTGGTCGTCCCGCTCGCCAAGATTCAGAGCCTGCGGCTGCGCCAGGGACCCGTGCAGCGGTGGCTCCGGCTGGCGACACTCGACGTCGACACCGCCGGGCGGCGCTGGGGAGCGTCTGCGCGGTGCCGCGATGAGGCGGAAGCGCAGCGCATGCTCTGGGAGCTCACCGAGCGCGCTCGCCTGGCGCGCCACGCGCCCGCGCCATCCGCCATGGCCGCAGCGGTGGCGCCCGCATAGTGGACGGGCGTCTGCCGCGGGTGTGCGTGTCAAGATCGGGCTGCCATGGCGGTGATGGATCCCTGCGACAGCTGCGGCGAGGCGACCCCGGTGTATCGCCTGACCAGCCTGATCCTCGATGGCCGCATCGCACGGGTGTGTCCACGCTGCGTAGCGACCGAGAAAGACCGGATCGAGCTGCCGTTCGCGCCGCGACCCGATCAGGGCGCCATCCAGCCGAGCACGTCGCGGGACATCTGGTAGGGCAGCATGAGCTTTGCTGACCGACTCGACGCGGCGGTCGAGGCGTCGGGTTCGCTGCTCTGCGTCGGGCTCGACCCGGATGGGTTCGACAACCCGGCCGAGGCCGAGCAGTTCTGCGTCCGGGTGCTCGACGCCACCCTGCAACACGTGTGCGCGGTCAAGGCCAACCTGGCGTTCTTCGAACAGTTCGGCTCAGCGGGTTATGCGATTCTCGAGCGTCTCCGGGCCCGGGTGCCCGCGGTTCGCATCCTGATCCTCGACGGCAAACGCGGTGACATCGGCAACACTGCGGAGGCGTACGCGCGCGCTCTCTTCGATGTTCTTGGCGCTGACGCCGTGACCGTCAACCCGCTCATGGGACACGACGCCGTCGCGCCGTTTCTTGCGCGGCCCGAGCGCGGGGCATTTCTCGTCACCCGCAGCAGCAACCCTGGCGCAGCGGACCTGTTTGACACGACGATCGCGGAGCACGCGACCGTGTACAGCCGCATCGTCGAGCTTGGTTTGGAGTGGGATCCGGGGGGAGCCGCCGGCTTCGTCGTCGGTACGACCGAACCGTCGGTGGTCGCGTGGGTGCGTCGCACGGCGCCCGAGGCGCCGCTGCTGCTGCCGGGCGTCGGGGCACAGGGTGGCGCACTGGAGGAGGCCGTGCGCGCGGCTCTGAACAGCCGCGGCGGACGCATCCTGGTGGCCATCAGCCGCGCTATCGCGGACGCGCCCGAGGGGCCCGACGTGGCGGCGGCTGCCTTCCGCGACCGCATCGCGGCGGTCCGTGAGGTGGCCGCCTCCGCGTGACCGCACCCCTCGCGCTGGTGCGCAACGACAGCCAGAGCCGGCACCAGGCCGATGGCCACCCTGAGCGCCCGGCGCGGGTCACCGCGATCCTCGAGCGCATCGCCGCGGAGCCGCACCTGCGATCCCTGCCCTGGCTCGTCCCCGAACGAGCGAGCCGTGACCTGCCGCTGCTCGTCCATGACCCAGAGGAGGTCGAGCGGGTGGAGGGCATGGCGGTGCGTGGCGGTGGCTGGTTCGACCCTGACACGTACTGCACCGCCTCCTCGTACGACGTCGCGCTCGACGCCGCTGCCTGTGCCGCGCGCGCGGTCGATGCTGTCGTTGCCGGCGAAGCGCGGTGCGTCTTCGCCGTGATCCGCCCGCCGGGACACCATGCGACCGCGTTTCGACCGATGGGGTTCTGCTTGTTCAACAACGCGGCCATCGCGGTGCGTAGAGCGTTGCGCGATGGTGCCGCGCGCGTCGCCGTCGTCGATTTCGACGTGCATCACGGCAACGGAACGCAGGACATCTTCAACCACGCGCCCGAGGTGTTGTATACATCGGTGCACCAGCACCCGTGGTATCCGGGCACGGGAGTGGAGGAGGACCGCGGGGGCGCGGGCGCTGTCGGCGCGACAGTGAACGTTCCGGTCCCGGCCGGGACGGACGGCACCGCGTGGCTGCAACGATTCGACAGCAGCATCGCCCCCGCGATCGACGAGTTTCGCCCGGACCTGATCGTGGTCAGTGCCGGCTACGACGCCCACGCGGTCGATCCCCTGGCGGAGCTCGGGCTCACCGAGGCGACGTACCGGGCCATCGCGGAGCGGGTGCGGGGGCTGGCTGAACGGCATTGCGCCGGGCGAAGCGTGTGGACGCTCGAAGGGGGCTACGACCTCGACGCGCTCGCGGCGTCGATAGCCGCGCAGCTCACCGTGCTGGCGGCACCGGAACCGGCCGCCGCGCACAGCGTTTGACAGACATGATCAGGAGCGCCGCGCTCCTTCTGCTCGTGCCGGCGCTGGCGTGCGCCTGCGGCATGACGTCGCCGCCCACCGTGTCCCGCACGTCGAGCTCTCCAGGAAGCGCGAGCGCCAGCGCCACGCCGCAGCTGGTGGGCACGCAGCGGACGGTGCTCACACCACTCGGGCTGAATATCCATGCACAGGCATCTGTGACCGCGGCCGTCGTCGCCACGGCCGCGCAGGGGTCAACGCTCGCGGTGCTCGACTACCGCCCCGACAACGGAGGCTGGTTCAAGGTGCAGGGCGAGAGCACGACCGGCTGGATCGTCGCCGATCCGTCGCTCACGGCCGGGGGGCAGTTCACGCCGTATTCCTCGGACGCGCGAATGTTCAGCGTCCTGGTGCCGAACACGTGGACGTTTGCCGAAGA
>VBGJ01000011.1 GCA_005880445.1 Chloroflexota bacterium
GCGGACACATCCGCGTTCGATTGGCTCTTCTTCAACTGACGCGACTCTTGCCCTGGCCGTCGCGGCGCACCTGCTCGCACAACATTGGCAAATGCGACCTTGGAGTTCGGCCAAGTTTGAATGGGCCACTGCCCGGCCCACCAGATCCTGGTGTGTTCGATGCTGCCTCAGCCTACAGAAGGACAGCCGTGAGGGAGCGCACTCGCTGGGGCTTCTCTCAAGCCATAATCGCACCTACGCGCAGCCGCGCACCATGACGGTAAGCGCGCCGATTGTTCTGATCGCCAAGGGGGGCGGAGGGTGGCGGATAACCAGATTTGGCATGCGGCTTCCTTAGGGAGGTCGAAACGGAAGAAGTTGCTCGCCGGCGGCTACCTGCTTCTGGCATTGGCGCTTGGAGCAGCGCCGTTGCTCTTGCTCTTCCATGGTCCGTTGTCCGTCGAGGCGAACGCGCTGGTCGCCTTGGACAGCTACGGGCGCACCGTCAGCAATGGCTGGGGCACAGCGGATGTTGGCGGCGCCTGGACGATCCTCGACGGTAGTCCGAGCTGGTCGGTGATGCCTGGGACCGGCGCGGTGGCCGCACCGGCAAACGCACAGGAGCGTGGGATTCTCGAGAGTGTCAACGTCCAGGATGTCGATCTGCTCACCCAGGTCGTGCTGCCGCGCTGTGCAAGCAACTGTGACGCGTATGTGTTGGGACGTGTATCCGGCGGCAGCACGCCCAATTACTACCGGATTGGCGCTGTGCAGAATACGAGCAGCGGCAGCGTGCGGATCCGTGCGCAGCGGAGCGACGGCACCTTACTCGCCAGCGACGTCGGCACGAGCATCCCGGCAGCAGATGGTGTCGTACTCTGGCTTCGCGTGCAGATGCAGGGCATCAATCCCACAGCCCTTCGCGCGCGCCGCCACACGTTCAAGTACACCAACTTCCAAGCCTCTGTCCTGTCCGGCTCCACCCCGACTCCAACCCCAACCCCAACGTCCACTCCAACCGCTACTCCGACGCCCACGTCGACCCCCACCCCTACCCCAGGCACCTATCCGCCGACTGGCCCGCAAACAAACCACTACTTCTACGACTTTCAAGCAGGCGCTATGTACGTCTACGATATCGACAACAACTTCGTCCCCGTGTATAGCGTCAACATCCCACAGACATCTGATGGCGTCGAGGGCGTCGTGGCAAGCCCCACCGATGGAATGCTCTATGTTGCCCATGGTAGCAACGGCGGCAGCCCTGGAAGGGGAAGTCTCCTGAAATACAACCTGTTGACCAACACGGTCGTATGGGACAGGTTGTATAGCTTCGACATCGATAGTCCCGGCATTACTCCTGATGGGAAGCGGATTTACATGCCTGGTGGCGAAAATTCCGGCTCCAGCTTGTGGTGGGTGATCGACACGAGTACAGGCAATCCGATCACGAGCATCACGGCAGGACAGGGCCCTCACAACACAATTGTCAGCCTGAACGGACAGCACGTTTACATGGCAGGAATGCAGTCGCAATCCGACTACGTCGCAGATACCGCAACCAACACCGTCACCGGCCAGATCGGACCGCTGGCCGGTGGGGGTGGTGGGCGTCCATTCACCATCAATGGGACTGAGACATATGCCTTCACCACATCGGCGGGCAACTTTGGATTCCAAGTCAGCGACATACAGACGGGCAAGGTAATCTATACCGTTCCGGTTATCGGTTTTACGAATGTCGGATCACAATCGATCCCTGATCACGGCATTTCTTTGTCGCCGGATGAACGCGAGATCTACCTGATTGACAGCGCGAATGATTACGCGCACGTCTTCGACGTCACCGGTTTACCCACGGTGGCTCCGAAGCAAGTTGCGGATATCAAGCTCAGCTTGCCGATCTCGGGGAGCGAGTCCTCGTGCCCTTACAATTGCCAGAGAGAAGGCTGGATGTTGCATGGTTCCAGTGGGAGATATGTCTTCGTTGGGGACACTGGCGATGTTATTGACACCGCAACCCGCACGCTCGCCGCCAACATAGCCACTTTGCGAAACAGCAGGAAATACCTGGAGATCGATTGGCATGGGGGTCAAACGAGCTTCACCACCAACAGGTATGGGTTGGGGTATGTCACGGGGCCCTCACCCAATCCAACGCCCACGCCTACGCCAACGCCAACGCCAACGCCAACGCCAACGCCTACGCCAACCCCCACACCCACGCCCACACCAATGCCAACGCCCACTCCAACGCCAACCGCGACGCCGACGCCCACACCAACCCCCAGCCCGACCACTGCTCCCAGCCTCATCGCCCAAGATACGTTCGTCCGAGCAAATCAGTCGCCTTGGGGGATTGCGTCCGATGGCCAGACCTGGGGCGCAGAGGCGGGCACCAGCTCAGCTTTCTCGATCGTAAATAACAGCGGGACCGTGTCCAACGGCAATGCGAGCTACAGCGCAATCCTCGGGCCCACGGCAACCAACGCCGAGGTGTTCCTGAGCGCACGGATGAGCGCGTTTTCCAATACCAACATGGGAGCGCTATTGCGCTATCAAGATGGCAATGATTGGTATAAGGCATACATCAACGGAGCGAGCCTTGTCGTTCAGAAGCGTGTCGCGGGTGCCTATACGAATCTGGCTTCGAGCGCCTTCACCGCCACCGCGAATACACCATACTCGCTGCGGTTCAGAGTTGTTGGAACCACATTGGCCGCAAGAGTCTGGGCGACGTCGACCACAGAGCCGACCACATGGACGCTAACTGTGAGCGATGCAAGTTTCGCTTCGGGCTTTTGCGGTCTGCGTGTGCTCGACCAGAACGGAGCCATCGTCACCTACACCTCGTTTATCGCAACTACTGTCACCACGCTCAGCGGAGCGTTTGTGCCTTGGTCGCCCGGAGGTAGCTGGTGGATGCTAACCGCAGCCGGCCTCCTGGTTGCCACCTTACTCGTCAGGTCAGCCAGGCGACGCTTGACGTCGTCGAGGCCTGAATGAGCCACTGCCTGGCTGCGTGAGCAGAATCCCGCCTGAGGGTAATGACAGGGTGCTGCGCAGGCGAACCTCCACGGCCCTAGCACGCCCCGCTGAACTCATGGCAACAATGCGCCTGACATTCGGCGTGATCATCTGGGTGGCACCGCGCACGACGATGCGCGTCTTCGGCCTCAATCCCCGCGAGAGCGCTCTCGTCCCGTATCTCGGTCGGCTTGTGGGTGCGCGCGATGCCGTCATCGGTGCGGGCTTGCTACGCAGCGCTGACAATGACCGCAGGCTGTGGTTGCTCTCGGGGTTGGCCTGCGACGTCATCGACCTCGCCGCCGTCGTCATAGCTGCCCGTGAAGGCGCGGTTAGCCGGTGGAGCTTCCCGCTCGTCGCGGGCGCCAGCGTCCTTCCGTTCGGACTGGCGGTGTTGGCGTTCGTCGCACCGCCGCCAGCTGCAGCTGAGACCCCCGATACGCCCGGCGACGGGCTCAGCTGGTCCGTTTCGTCCTGACCGCCGTCCCGTAGGCGCAAATCTCGGTCCACGTGCCACCCATCTCGGACGTGTCGAAGCGAAACGCGATCACGGCGTCGCCTCCCTTGGCCGTCGCCTCACCGACCATCCGGTCGACGACCTCTTGGCGGCTGTTGGCCAGGTTCTTGGTCATGCCCTTCAGTTCCCCGCCGACCAGCGACTTGAGGCCGGCGCCAAGCTGAGCTCCCACATTGCGCGATCGCACGGTGACGCCGAAGACCTCCCCTAGTACCTCCGTGATCTCGTAGCCAGGGAGGTCGTTCATGGTGCTGATGAGCATTGCTATTCCTCCGTACCGTTCCCGCACAAGATGAATGCAGCACCTGAATCTTGCCTCACGGTCGGTCGTGGACGGCCGGGACGGTCCCCCCTTGTACTGCGTCGCCGCGACAGTTCATACTGGCCGTCCCGCGACCAGGGGGGTCGCACATGCTGGAGGTGCAGGCGGTGTTCGGAACGATAGCTCGCTCGCGGTTGAAGGAAGGTGTCTCCGTAGAACAGCTCAAGGCACTGTTCGCGGACGCAGATGACCAGCCGGCCGGGGCGGTTGCGCTCCTCGTCTATCAGTCGGCAGACGATCCTCGAGACGTGTGGATCGCCAGCGCATTCGAGAGTCGCGAGACGTACTTTAAGAACGCCGACTCCCCGGAGCAGAATGCCCGGTTCGAGCGCATGCGTGCCCTCGTCGAGGGACAGCCTGAGTGGCACGATGGAAACGTCCTTCTTGCGCGTGCCGAGGGACGCGTCCTCACACCAAGCTAACCGTTCCGCACGTAGAACAGCAGGCCATCCGCGCTCACTGCACGGAAGTGCGCCGCCACGTACGCGCGCAGCGCTGAGCTCTGGGGCATGAACCAGTCGTCCACGGGTGTTTCTGTCACGACATAGTCGGCGTGCACGAAGGCGCTCCGCCACATCGCGAGCGATGCCGCCTGGTTGTTCGCGAACGCGAGTGTGGCGCCCTGTGGGTCCGTCATCGTGGTGCACCCTGGAGCGGCGGCGATGAAACGATTCGTGGTCACCAGGTACTTCGGAGCGTCGGACAGGGTGCATCCGCCCACGGGGACGACGGCGTCGACCGTCGCCGCGACATCGCGCGCCGACTCTCGATGGATGAACGCGAGCTGGTTGGCGAGGAGCACGGCAACGACAGCTGGTGCCACCGTCAGCGCTGCGCGCGACTTCTCCTCGTCGAGGAGGCGTGCCAGGGAGATGCCGAGTGTAAGAGCGAGAAACGGAGCGAAGAACGCCGCGTACTGTTCGTAGTACCAGGCGGGGCCGACCTGCGCTACGGCGACGGCGGCAGTCGAGGCGAGAACGAACCACTCGAAGCTGGACGGGCGCCGGCGCGATACCGCGAAGGCCGCGATGACGATGCCCGCCAACACGACGGCGGCGGCGATGGCCGCGGCGTCGCCCCCACCGGCTGTCGACACCGCGGTCATGTCGCCGAGACGCTGCGGCAGCGGGACACGACCGGATGCGGGAATGCGCCCAAGCTGTGTGGCGACGACGTCCCGGACGAATCCACCCGGCGACGCAACGACGAACGGCGCGACGGGGATTGCTATACCTGCAACGACACCTCCGGCGAAGGGAAGCAAGCGCCGACGAACCTGGGGCACGCACAGCGAGGCGACCACGGCCAGCGGAAGAACGGCCGGAAGTTTCACCAACACCGCGAACCCGAACACCGCGCCGCCGATGGCCGTGCGGCGCGACGAACCTGAAAAACCGGCGCCATCGAAGACAAGAGCCGCGCCCGCCAAACACAGAAGATCGACGACCGGTTCCAGGAGACCGCTGGTGAGTGCGTACAGCTCCGCCGGAAAGGCGGCCATCACCCCGCACGCAATCAACGTGGCGGCCCGCCCGCGGTGACGCACCACGACTCCTGTCAGCACAACGGTTGCGGCAGCGATCACGGGCGTGCAGAGCCGCAGGGCCGCGAGCGCGTCACGGGTTCCCACCCACTCCGAAAGGAACGCAAACGGGCTCGCAAGCAGCACGAAACCGGGCGGCTGTGTGAGCACGAAATCGCGATACGGAAGGCTGCCGTGCACCAGCCTGATGGACCCGCCGAACCAGGCGGAGATGTCCGGGGTCGCGCCGAACAGCAATCCCGGGCGGCTCAACTGATAGAACGTGACGCCCGCGGCGGTGAGCGCAGCCGCCGCAATGATCACGGTGGTCGCCCGAGTCCGCTGCTTCACTACCCGCACTCGCGTGACGGCGTCGCGCGACGCGATAGCAGGTGCGAATCTCACCCGCGAAATGCTAGTCGAGCGCCGGCTGGCCCAATCGGGCCGGCGACAGACAGGCTTCGAGTACCGCGGGTGTTCTACGACGCCGCGCTGGCCACAGCGCGGTCAAGCGCGGACTTGATCACGCGGTAACACTCGCACGACACATGCTCCAGGCCGGCGCGGTCGAGGATCGTGACCTGTCCGCGGTGGTAGCGAATGAGCCCGGCCGCCTGAAGCAGTCCAGCCGAAAGCGTGACCGTCGCCCGCCGTGATCCCAGCATCTGACCGAGGAATTCGTGAGTGATCGGAAACGTCTCAGTGCCGACCCGATCGTGGCTCATGAGCAACCAACGACTGAGACGTTCCTCGTTTGAGTGGAGCCGGTTGCATGCAGCCGCTTGTGATATCTGCGCGAACAGCGCCTGCAGGTAGTTCTGCACGAGTCGTCGGAACGGACCCGCCCGCTCGGCTTCCCCGACGAACGAAGCCGCGTCCATGGACAGCGTCCGCCCCGGCACCTGCGAGATCGCGCGTACCGCGAGCGTGCCGCCGGCGACCAGGGGCACGCCCACGATGCCCTCGTTGCCCACTGTCGCCACCTCGACGATCGCTCCGTCCTCGAGGGCCGTGACCAGCGATATGACGCCGTCGAGGGGGAAGTGGACCGAGCTGATCTGCTGCCCGGGTTCGAACAGCACCGTCTTCATCCTCAGCGTGACGGGCGTCAATTCGCGGAGCAGCCGAGCTCGGTCTCCCTGGGGCAGCGCCCCGAGGAGGTGATTTCCCGAGTGATTGGTGTGTTTGCCGTTTTCGCCCATCTCAGATGTCTGGGCCGAGCGACTGGCGGCGCCTGCGATCTTGGTCGGTGGTTGGTCCGCCACCGTGCCGACAGCGCGGGGCCCGCTCGTCATTATCCAACAAGCTGATTTGAGAGGTCAGCGCCCATCTGGCGTGGGCGTCCCGAGAGGCGGGGGTTGCGAGGCGGGGCAGCGATCGACTGGCGCGCCTCGAGAGGGGGCCCGACATCGGCGACGATCGTGCCTTTCATCCCCGGTGGCACGACAGACCGCTCGGCCTGGGTGATCTCCCCGGTTCCTGGGCGGGAGTGGTATTCGGCTGCGGCACGGGGTATGGAGCCACCGTCGGCGCTCCCGAATCGATCTCGTCGGACGAGGCGCTGGTAGGACAGTCGCTGGTCCATACCCGTGGGTCCGCAAGCGAGGGCTGTGCCAGTCCCGGCACGGTCGCATCCACCGAAGCCATGTTCAGCGCGGCTGTGAGATCGCCGACGGTCTGCCGTCGCCAGTCGCTGATGTTGGGCACCTCGGCGCCAAACCGTCTCTCCAGGAAAAGCAACAGCGATGTGTGGTCGAAAACGTTCGAGCACACATAACCGCCGCGGGTGAACGGCGAGCACGCGAGCAGCGGCACCCGGAAGCCAAGTCCGATGGGTCCCGCGATCCCTCCAGCGTTGCGTGGCGACGCGGAAGGCAGCGGGTCGACGGTGATGAACTCACCCGTGGTGCCGGCCGGCGGAGTCGGTGGAGTCACGTGGTCGAAGAACCCGCCGTTCTCGTCCCAGGTGACGAAAAGCACGGACTTCGCCCACACGCGGCTGTTGGCGGTCAGCGCGTTCAACACTTGAGCGGTCACCCACTCGCCCCACACCGTCGGCGCCGGCGGATGCTCCGTCTGGATCAGCGGAGCGAGCACCCAGGAGACCTGTGGCAGGGTGCCGGCGGCGCAGTCGGCTTCGAACTGACCGGGGAACGTCGGAGCGAACGCGTTGGCGGCGAGCACAGGATTTGCCGACGGTCCATAGTAATTCTTGAAATACGGAAGCACGCCGTCGCCGTAGTTGCCGTCCGGACCCGAGTACACCTTCCAGCTGACGCCCTTTGACTGCAGCTGCTCGGGGTACGTGGTCCACGTCAGCGATCCGAAATACTGCGCACGATTGCTCACCAGCGTCTGCAACCACGGTCCTCCATTGGCACCGCTGGGATCGATCGTCGCAGTCATGCTGTACAACCGATTGGGATCGGTGGGGCCGATCACCGAGCAGTGATAGCCGTCACACAGCGTGAAGGCGTCGGCAAGTGCGTAGTAATAGGCGAGGTCCGCGCGCGTGTAGTACCCCATGGTCATCGGGCCGTTGACTGCATCGGCCGCCATGTGCGTTGTGAGGAATGAGTCCATGGCGCCGCCGTTCCAGCTCTCGTGCTGCGGTCGCCAGTCGTGCGTGATGTCGTTGGTGCACTCGCCCGTGCTGGTAGAGCTGTCGACGTGGAATGGAGTGAGAAAGCCGGCCGGTGGCCCGAACAGATCGCGCCCGCCATCGCTCTGATCGAAGACCGGCAGCCCGTTGCCCTGGATGCGTACCGCGGGATCGGCAAAGCCACGCACGCCGCGGTGCGTACCGAAGTAATGATCGAAGGAGCGGTTCTCCTGGATGAGGATGACCACGTGCTCGATGTCGCTGAGCGAACCGCACACCGGCGGCGCGGCCAGCGCGCGCAGCAACGATGGGGCGAACCCCGGCAGCGCCAGGCCGGTGCCTGCCGCGACCCCGGCGCCGAGAAGCTGGCGCCGGGTGAGGAGCTGGCCCAAGCTTCCGGCCGCCAGAGGCGATCCCAACCTGCTCGTCACATGCGCTCCCAGGTCCCGATGAATCCCTTGCACTGAAAGACGTCAGGGCGGCAAGGATCTTGCGACCGAGGCCCAGCGCCATACCTGCGCCGGCGCTAGGCTGTGGGCATGCCTCAGCCGACGACCGTCTCCGGCGCCGACCCAGGCGTCGGCGCGACGCTCGGCCGTGTGATCGTCGTCGGCACCGCGTCCAGCCGCCGGGATCGGGAGCGCGTGGAGGTCGAGCTGGACGAGCTCGAGGAGCTCGCGCGCACGCTCGGCACTGACGTGCTGGAACGATCGCTGGTCACGCTGCGCGACCCGCATCCGGCAACCTTCTTTCGCTCCGGCGTGGTGGACGCGCTCGCCGCGCGGATCGCAGAGCTCGGACAGCCTGCCGTGCTCTGCAACAGCGCACTGACACCGCGACAGCAGCGCAACCTGCAAGAGGAGTGGGACGTGCCGGTGCTGGACCGCACCGAGGTGATCCTGGCCATCTTCGCGCGACGCGCCAACACTGCCGAGGGCCGAGTCCAGGTGGAGATGGCACAACTCGAACACCTGCTTCCACGCCTTGCCGGTGGCTGGTCCCACCTGGAGAGACAGCGCGGAGGTGTAGGGCTGCGCGGCGGCCCTGGCGAGACGCAGATCGAGGTCGACCGCCGTCTGATCCGGCGGCGCATCAGGCGATTGCGCGAGCGCCTCGAGGTGGTCGAGCGGCAGCGGCAGACGCGCCGTGCCGCCCGCACTGCGGTGCCGCTGGCGTCGTGCGCGCTGGTCGGCTACACGAACGCGGGCAAGTCGACGCTGCTCAATGCGATGACGCACAGTGAGGTGCTCGCCGACAACCTGCTCTTCGCCACCCTGGACCCGACCTCACGGCGGCTGGAGCTCCCGTCGGGACGCCGCATCATCCTCACCGACACAGTCGGTTTCATCCAGAACCTGCCCACCGAGCTCGTGGAGGCATTCGCCGCGACGCTCGAGGAGGTGCGCCAGGCGCACATGCTGGCCATCGTCGTCGACGGCTCGCACCCGGAGTGCGAGCTACAGCTCCGCACGGTGATGACCACGCTGGCCGATATGGGATGCGATCAACCCTCGCTGCTCGTGATCAGCAAGACGGACCGTCTCACCCCGGCCGAGCAGTCGCGCGCGCGGCTGTGTCTGGGCGACATCGCGGGGAGTTCGCCGCTCTGCGTCAGCGTTCGCCGGGGGACCGGACTGCGCGAGCTGCGTCAGGCGCTCGACGCGCTCGCGTCGCAACTGGTACCGGACTCGGGCGCGAGACGTCGCGCCGTCGCTGCCGTCGCGTCAAACGAGACCCACCGCGCGGCGAGCTGAGCGGCGCCTGTTATCACGATCCCAGACGAGTGCGCGCTGCGACGCGCTCCATGTCGCGCTGAGCGTCGCGCCGGGCCACATCCTGGCGCTTGTCCCAAAGTTTCTTTCCGCGGGCCAGGCCGATCTCGACCTTGACGTGGTTGCGTACCAGGTACATGCGCAGCGGCACGATCGTCAATCCTTGGGTACGCACCTTGGCGTCGAGATACTCGATCTCTCGCTTGTGGAGCAACAGCTTGCGACGTCGGTCCGCCTCCGCGTTGTTCCGGTTGCCCTGCTCGTACGGTGTGATGTTCACCTGCAGCAGCCACGCCTCACCGTTCTCGATGCGCACGTAGCCGTCCCGCAGCTGCGCGCGACCCGAGCGCAGCGACTTCACCTCCGCGCCGGTCAACTCGACGCCGGCTTCGATCTTCTCCAGGATGCTGAACTCAAACGTGGCACGGCGATTGCGCGTGAGGAGCGAGTCCGATGGCGGCTTGCGCGTGGTCATGATTGGGGTCGGTCCCTTCGCTGCAACCGGCGTCCGCGCAGGAACGCGGCCGCTGTCATCGCACGAGCGCCCGGTGGCACCACCTGATCGACACGATACGAGCCGTCGCGGGCGGCGACCACCACGGCCTCACCGGTGGCGCGGACCACATCGCCTGGGCGGGCCGCGTCCGCTGCGGGGGCGCCCGGCGCACCGGCGAGGATGCGCACGTTCACTCCCGCGACTGGAGCGGTGACCCCCGGCCATGGCTGCAGGGCGCGCACGCGCCGATCGACGTCCGTTGCCGACACCGCGGCCCATGCGATCCGGCCGTCGTCACGACCCAAGCGCGGCGCCAGCATGACGCCGTCTTCGGGTTGCGCCGTCGCCACGGCCTCACCTATCGCGATGCCATCGAGCACCTCGAGCAAGAGCCCCGCGCCCAGCTCGGCGAGCGATGCCGTGAGCGATGGCGTTGTCGCATCCGCGGGCACCGGTATACGGCGCTGTGCATACACCGGCCCAGTGTCGAGCCCCGCATCCATTCGCATGATGGAGACGCCGGTCTCCGTGTCACCGGCAAGGATCGCGTGCGCGACGGGAGCGGCGCCACGCCATCGCGGCAGCAGCGACGCATGCACGTTCACGGCACCGTGTGCCGGCAGGTCGAGCAGCGCTTGCGGCAGGATCTGACCGTACGCGGCCGCCACGATGCAGTCGGGAGCGCACGCTCGGATCTCGGCAACCGACTCGACATCACGGATGCGGTTCGGCATGAGCACCGCGATGCCCAACTCTGCGGCCGCGTCGGCCACCGGACGAGGCGCCGGGCGTCCGCGGCTGCCAGGTTTTGAAGGCTGCGTGACGGCGGCGACGACATCATGCCGCGCGACGCATGCGCGGAGTGATGGGACTGCAAACGCGGCAGTCCCGAGGAAGACGATCCTCACACGGCCTGGACGACGTCCGGCTCCTCCGCGTCGCTGACCGTTTCGATCTCGCGCAGCGTGCCCTCGTTGACTCGCGAGGTGAAGAGTACGCCGTCAAGATGATCGATCTCATGCTGAATCGCACGAGACAGCAACCCGTCGCCCTTGATCCGTACCTCCTTGCCGCGTCGGTTGATGCCCTTGGCCACTACGCGC
>VBGJ01000179.1 GCA_005880445.1 Chloroflexota bacterium
CAGCCTAGACTCATGCGTTTCGGCGACGTAGCCAAGTGGTAAGGCAGAGGTCTGCAAAACCTTCATCGTGGGTTCGATTCCCACCGTCGCCTCCAACTCGTCGGTATCCTGACGAGCGGTGACCACCCCACGCGTCACGCCCGCACTCGAGGCTGAGGATCTCGCCGCTCGCGCGCGACAGGTGCTTCCCGGCGGCACGACTCACGTGGCCCGCGCATACACCCCGGCGCTGTATGTGGTCCGCGCCCTCGGCTCACACAAGTGGCTCGTCGACGGTCGCGAGCTCATCGACTACACGATGGGACACGGCGCACTGCTTCTCGGACACGCGCATCCCGCTGTGGTCGCCGCGGTGCAGAGCCAGGTGGCGCACGGCACGCACTACGGCGCTGCGCATCCCCTGGAGGTCGAGTGGGCCGAGCTGATCACATCACTCGTCGCGTCGGTCGGCGAAGTGCGCTTCACCGCGTCGGGCACGGAGGCGACCATGCTCGCGCTGCGCATCGCGCGCGCCGCCACCGGACGCGACGTCATAGCGAAGTTACAGGGGCACTTTCACGGTTGGTACGACGCCGTGAGCGTCGACATCGACTCCACCGGGTTGCCGGTGACCACTGCGGGCGTGCCGGATGCGGTGCGTCGTGACACGCGTGTCATCGACCCGTCCGCACCCGAGACGCTGACAACGGCGCTCGAGGATCGCAGTGTCGCTGCGCTGATTCTCGAAGTCTCCGGAGCACGCTTTGGCCATGTACCGCTCGACCCCGCGTTCATCCGCGCGGCGCGGGCGCTGTGCAACGAGACCGGCACACTTCTCGTCTTCGACGAGGTGGTGACCGGCTTCCGCGTCGCACCCGGCGGGATGCAGTCGATGGTGCGAGTCACACCCGACCTCACCGTGTTCGGCAAGGTGATGTGCGGTGGCCTGCCAGGCGGCGCGGTCGGCGGCCGGCGCGAGTTGATGGAGCTGCTCACCTCGACGATCAAACACCCGGGAACGTGGAACGCGAATCCGCTGACCGCCGCCGCGGGTGTGGCCACCCTGCGCATCGTCGGCGACGGTGCCCCACAGCGTGCCGCGGACGGATACGCGCGCACGCTGGAAAGCGAATGGCAGGCCGCGCTCGACCTGGTTGGCGTGCCTGGCCGCGTGTGGCGACTCAGCAGCATCATCCACATCGAGCTCACCGATCCCGCCTTGCACGCGCGGCTCGCCGACGCACTCCGCAAGGAAGGCATCGATCTGCTGCACACGAGCGCGTTCTGCTCAGCGGTGCATTCGCTCGTCGACCTGGATCAGTCGGTGTTCGCCTTCGAGCGAGCCCTGCGCGAAATCGCCGCGAGCCGCTGAGCCTTCCGCTCTAGACGAGGCCGTGCTTCTGCGCCCACAGCGCAGCCTGCGTCCGGTCGTCTACCCCGAGCCGGTCGAAGACGCTGCCGAGGTGCGCCTTCACCGTCTTCTCGCTGATCCCGAGCCGCCAAGCGATCTGCTTGTTCGCCATGCCGCGTCCCACCAGCGTGAGCACGTCTCGCTCGCGCTGCGTCAGCTCATCAAGCGGTCGCCGTTGCGTACGGTCCTGTAGCAGCTCGCGCGCCGCGCGCGGCGAGACCGGTGCGTCACCTCGCGCGGCCGCACGTATGCCGTTGATGAGCTCGTTGGGTTCGGCGTCCTTCAGCAGGAACCCCACCGCGCCGGAGTCGAACGACTCGATCACCACGTCCCGCTGCGAGAACGACGTCAGCATCACGACGCGCGTGTCGGGCACAGCGCGGAGCAGCCGTCGCACTGCCTCGATACCGTTCATGCCCGGCATCGACACATCCATGAGCACGATGTCGGGGTGGTCCTCGACCGCAAAGGCAACCGCCTCTTCACCGTCAGATGCAGCGCCCACAACCTCGATGCCCGCCGCGGCGTTGAGCAGCGCCGTGAGACCGCGCCGCACGAGCGGGTGGTCATCAACGATCAACACCCGGATTGGCTGGTCGCTTTCAGCGTCCACGTACATCCAATGTAGGCCACATCTGCTTTCTGTGGACGCCGCTCAACCACACTGACGTCAGGTGGGAGGGGGAACACGGGGGCCCGCCCAGCCGTCTTGGGGGGGCATCGACGGCGGGCGGGCACCCCGTGGGTCTCGGCTCGGGGCCGATCAGGGGAAGGGAGGTTACGTTATGAATGGGGACGCTCCGGCGCACCCGGTTGTGCGAGAGCATCCCCCGCTCAGGAACTCTCGGCGGCAATCATGTACCGCGGTACCGCCCGGGCGGTACCTGGCCGATCGTCTTAAGACGTCATCCTCGCCGTGCGATCTCGGCGCGGATCGCTTCCAGCCGCTCGGCAATGGCACGCTCCGTGCCCTGCTCCGACGGCTCGTAGTACCGATGACCGGCCAGCCCGTCGGGAAGATGCTGCTGCTCGACCAGCGCCTCCGGTTGATCGTGCGCGTACAGGTAGCCGGCGCCGAAGCGCATGGTGCGATCCAAGCCTGTGACGGCGTTGCGCAGATGCAGCGGCACCGGCTCGGCCAGCGTCTCTCGCACATCGGCGCGCGCTGCCGCGTACGCGCGCAGCGCCGAGTTGCTCTTCGGAGCGGTGGCCAGGTACAGCGCCGCCTCGGCGAGCGGCAGGTATCCCTCGGGCATGCCGACGAAGTGCGCTGCTTGTTGCGCCGCCACCGCCACGCTCAGCGCCTGTGGATCGGCCAACCCGACATCCTCCGCCGCCAGGATCACGATGCGGCGAGCGACGAACAGCGGGTCCTCACCGGCCTCGAGCATGCGCGCGAGCCAGTACACCGTTCC
>VBGJ01000180.1 GCA_005880445.1 Chloroflexota bacterium
CCACGCCGAAGCAGGCGATTCCGTGCTCCGCGCAGTTGCGCTCCAGCGCCGCCATCTGTGCGCGACTCACCTCGTCAGCGTCGCTCCACACGTCGGGCGTCGTCGGCACGTTGTGGTCCATGGTCGCCACGACTTGCGCCGGCCGGCGGACCCGCCGGCCCGCGATGCGAAGACCCTCGAACGCCTGGGGTGAGGTGACCTCATGCACGAGATGCGTGTCGACGTAGAGCACCGTCGGCCCGTCCGGCTCCTCGACCACCACGTGGGAGTCCCAGATCTTGTCGAAGAGCGTCCTCACGCCGGCACACCCGCACCGGACGCCACAGTGCGCTCGACACTGTTGCGTTTGAGCATCATCCGGTTGAGCGCCTGCACGTAGGCCCTCGCGGCCGCGACGAGGATGTCGGTGTCGGCGCCGTGCCCAGACACGAGTGTGCCGTCGCTTCGCAGGCGCACGCTCACCTCACCCACCGCGTCCATGCCGCCGCTGATCGCCTGGATGGCGAACTCTTCGAGCGTCCCGTCGAGCTGCACGAGCGAGTCGATCGCCCGGTAGGTCGCGTCCACGGGACCGTCGCCCAACGCGGCCGCCTCGCGGCTGCTGCCGTCCGGAAGCATCATGCGCACGGTGGCAGTGGGGCGCATCTGCGTGCCACAGCTCACCTGAAGATGCTCGAGGCGGAAGGCTTCGGCGTCAGTCCCGCGTTCATCGGTGACGATCGCCTCGAGATCGCGGTCGGTGACCTCGCGCTTGCGATCCGCCAGCTCCTTGAAGCGGACGAAGGCTCGATTCAGCTCCTCGCCGTCGACGCGATACCCGAGCTCTCCGAGCCGTTCGCGCAGCGCGTGACGGCCGCTGAGCTTGCCGAGCACAAGGCTCGATCCGGCGCCGACGTGGCCGGGCTCCATGATCTCGAACGTGCGCCGGTCCTTCAGCACGCCGTCCTGGTGGATGCCGGAGTGGTGTGCAAACGCGTTGGCGCCTACCACCGACTTGTTCGGCTGCACCAGCATGCCGGTGAGTTGGGAGACGAGCCGCGACGTGCGATAGAGGTGTGTGTGGTCGAGGCCCGTCTGCACCCCATAGACCTCGGGGTGGAGCTGCGTCGTCATCGCCACCTCTTCGAGCGCCGCGTTCCCGGCGCGTTCGCCGATGCCGTTGACACACGTCTCCACCTGTCGCGCCCCGGCGCGGATGCTCGCCAGCGAGTTCGCGGTGGCCAGGCCGAGGTCGTTGTGGCAGTGAACCGACAAGACCACCTTGCGCAGCGCGGGCACGCGGTCGTACATCCAGCCGATGAGCGTCCGCCACTCGTCCGGCGTGGCGTAGCCCACCGTGTCGGGCAGGTTGATGGTCGTGGCGCCCGCCTCGATGCAGCCGGTGACCACCTCCGCGAGGAACTCCGGCTCGGTGCGGCTCGCGTCCATCGGAGAGAACTCGACGTCCTCCCGAAACGATGCGGCGAGACGCGTCATCGCCACCGCGCGGTCGTGCACCTCTCGCTGGGTCATGTGCAGCTGTGCGTCGCGATGGATCGGTGACGTGCCGATGAACACGTGGATGCGCGCGTTCGACGCTGGTGACAGCGCGTCCGCGCACGCGCGCACGTCCTCCTCGAAACAACGGGCCAGCCCGGCGATGGTGGGCCCCTCAACCTGCTCCGCGATGGCGCGCACGGCGGCGAAGTCGCCCGGCGAGCTGTACGGGAACCCTGCCTCGATGACATCGACCCGCAGCCGCGCGAGCTGATGCGCGATGGTCAGCTTGTCGCCGGCGCTGAGCGCAACGCCCGGTGACTGCTCGCCGTCTCGCAGCGTGGTGTCGAGGATGTAGAGATGCTCGAGTTCGCGACTCATGACGTCTCCACGTCGCGCTGCTCGGCGACGGGTCCTGTCGCCGCGGGGACCCCTCCGTTGGGAACCGTCTTGGCGCCCAGCCAGCTCATCTTCGAGCGCAGCTCAGCGCCGACTCGCTCGATGGGGAGATGCTGCTCCTCGTCGCGATACTCGACGAAGTTGGGACGCCCTGACTCGTTCTCCTCGATCCACCGGCGCGCAAAGGTGCCGTCGCGGATGTCGCGCAGCAGCGTGCGCATGGTCTCGCGCGTTCGCTCGTCGACCACCCGCGGGCCGCTCACGTAGTCGCCGTATTCCGCGGTGTCACTCACCGAGTAGCGCATGTACGAGAGCCCGCCCTGATACATGAGGTCGACGATCAGCTTCAGCTCGTGCATCACCTCGAAGTACGCGAGCTCGGGCTGATATCCGGCTTCGACCAGCGTGTCGAAGCCTGCCTTGACCAGTGATGAGATGCCGCCGCAGAGCACCGCCTGCTCGCCGAAGAGATCGGTCTCGGTCTCCTCCGCGAACGTCGTCTCGAGAACGCCCGCGCGCGTTCCGCCAAGGGCACGGGCGTACGCGAGCGTGCGCTGCGTCGCCGTACCCGTCGCGTCCTGGTGCACCGCGAACAGGCACGGCACGCCCTGTCCCGCGACGAACGTGCTGCGCACCAAGTGCCCTGGACCTTTCGGCGCCACCATGGTGACGTCGACGCCCTCCGGTGGCTCGATGAGCCCATAGCGAATGTTGAACCCGTGCGCGAACATCAGCATGTCCCCGGGCCGCAGCTGCGGAGCGATCGCCTCGTGGTAGAGGCCGCGCTGAACCGTGTCCGGCGTGAGCACCATGATCACGTCAGCTTCTCCGCATGCCTCAGCGGGCGTGGCCACGCGGAGTCCCTCGGCGCGCGCCGCGTCGCGACTCCGACTCGACTCCGGGAGACCGACACGCACGTCGACACCGGAGTCGCGCAGGTTGAGCGCGTGCGCGTGTCCCTGCGATCCGTAACCGAGGACGGCAATTCGCTGCCCGGCGAGCGCGCCTGGGTCCGCGTCAACGTCGTACCACATGCGAGCGGTCATTGCGATGC
>VBGJ01000182.1 GCA_005880445.1 Chloroflexota bacterium
CAGGGGCGGTGATGGTCTCGGTCATGGCGCGCCGGATGGTAGACGAGACTCAGACATCGATCGCGGCGCGCAGAGAGCGGACTCCTTCCACCGGACCGGCCACATGGCCGAAGACAGCAGTGCCCGCGACGAGCACGTCGGCACCGGCGTCGGCGCAAGCGCGCGCGTTGTGCGCCTCCACGCCGCCGTCCACCTCCACCTCGGTGAGGAGGCTCTGCCGTTCGATCTCCCGGCGCACCTGCGCCACCTTGAGCAGCGTGTGCTCGATGAGCTTCTGGCCACCGAAGCCAGGGTCGATAGTCATGACAAGAGCCAGGTCGCAGATCTCGAGCACGTCGGTGAGCGCGATCGCGGGCGTGCTGGGGTTGATCGCGGCGCCCGAGCGGCAGTCGAGAGCGCGAATGGTGGTCAGTGTGCGATGGAGGTGCGGGGAGGCTTCGTAGTGCACGGTGATCCCGTCGGCGCCGGCTGCAGCGAAAGTCTCCAGGTGCCGCTCGGGCTCGACGATCATCAGGTGAAGCTCCAGCGGCAGGGTGGTCTCGCGACGCAGCACTCGGACGGTGTCCACGCCGAATGTGTAGTTGGGGACAAAGACGCCGTCCATGACGTCGATGTGCAGCCGCTCCGCCCCGCTGCCCTCGAGGCCGTGCACGGCATCAGCCAGGCGTCCGAAGTCGGCCGCCAGCAGGCTCGGCGCGATCCTGATCGAGTCGTGGCAGGGGCTCCACGTCGAGCGAGGCACGGCGTGATGATGCCAGAGAGCATTGCGACCCACCGCACTCAGGTTGCGGGGGTACGTGTCTATATAGTTTCATGAGCCTTACAGGATCGGACGTGCGGTGGGGACGACGGGCCGTGAGTGAGACTTCCCAACCCGAGGCCGCCTTGGGTCGCGCCGTGATCCGGCTCATGGAACGAGCGCAGGCGATCTCCCCAGCCCCCCTGGATCCGGAGGTGGCGGCGGGCCTCATGAGCGACGAGGGGGCTCGAATGCTCAGCGACGGCGACTGCGTGATCTGCACGGTGGACATGGGCGAGCTCGCGGTGGCAGGCGCCTCGGGCCGGCTCGCCATGCTGCTGGCCCGCCGCCGCGGGCCTGTCGCCGGCACCATGGCCGCCCGCTGCATCGCGGCTGGGGAAGCAGTCGATGTCGCCGACCCCGGCGAGGATCGGCTGCTCGGTGAGGCGCTCGCGGCGGCCGGGATCACGACGGCTCGCGCGGTGCCGCTCTTCGCCAGCACTCACTCCGACCAGGCTGTGGGCGCGTACCTCGCCCTCGGCCGTCAGCGAAGACCGTTCAGCCAGGCGGAGCGTACGTCGATGGACGTATACGCGGCGCTCGTCGCCCTGTCGCTCGTTCGGCAGCAGCAGCAAAACCACGCAACCGCGCTGGAGAGGCGGCTGGCGGTCGGCGTCGACCTTGCCGTGCATTTGGCCGCCTCGCTCGAGACGGGCGACGTGATGTCGGGCCTGCCCCAGCGTGCGGCTGAGGCGCTGGAAGCCGACCGCGCGACGCTGTTTCGCCGTGAAGGTGACGAGGTCGTCGCCGAGATCACGTACGATGCCGGCCGCTCGTTCGACCCGGGCAGCTTTCGCATCCCCCTTGCAGCGGAACCACTGATGCGCGAAGCAGCGGAGCAGCACCGCGCCATGCAGGGCCGCCTGCGCGTCGAGGCGCACCCTGCGCCGGTTCGTCCCGCCCTCACCTCGGTGCACCACTCACTCGTACTGCCGTTGGTCTTCGGCGGCGAGGTGCTCGGGTTCCTGAACATCCATCGACGGCGTGAGCCCCGCTTCGACGACGATGCCGTGGCGACGCTGCACCTGATCGGCAATGTCGCCGCGGTGGCTCTGCACAATGCACGTCTGTTTGTCGACGCCCAGAAAGCGCGAGCGTCGATGAGCGAGTTTCTCGATGTCGTCGTGCATGAGCTGCGCGCACCACTGACGATCGTCAGCGGCTACCTGAGCATGATCACCGAGGGCATATTCGGCGAGCCGCCGGAGGCCTGGCGCCGCCCACTCGACGTGGTCGAGGGCAAGCTCACCGAGGCACAGCGATTGGTCGACGAGTTGTTGCTGGCGGCGCGTCTTGAAAGCGGAGTCGTGCACTCGCACATGCAGCGCATCGACCTTGCGGCGCTCGCCAGCGATGCCGTCGAGCGTGCGCAGCCGCGTGCCGAGCTGCTCGAGGCGGCGCTCCACGCCGACACTTCCGGGGCGCCGGTGTGGGCGGCCGCTGATGCAGGCCACGTGGAACGCATCCTCGACAACCTGATCAACAACGCGCTGACCTACGGCGGCCATCCCGCCAGGATCACGGTCACGGCGGTGGACGACGGGGCGCCAACCATCAGCGTCGCCGACCGGGGCACGGGTATCCCGGAGTCCGAGCGTGCGCACATCTTCGAGCGGTTCTTTCGGGGGCGTGAGAGCACGAGCGGGTACGGCCTCGGCCTGTATGTCAGCCGCCAGCTTGCCGAAAACAGTCGCGGGTCGCTCGAGCTGGACACCGAACACGCTGGTCCCGGAAGCCGCTTCGTGCTGCGGCTTCCAGCGGTCGCGAAGACTACGTAGTCCGGGCGGCCTCCGAGTCGAGCAGCCACA
>VBGJ01000183.1:0-1228 GCA_005880445.1 Chloroflexota bacterium
GTATCGACTCGGCGCCAGGTAGGCCGAGCGGCACACCGCCGCTGAACCAGACCAGAGCCAGGAGGCCATTGAGCTCGAGCATTCCGATCGTGGTCAGCAAAGTCGCAGGCGCAATCCACGCGGCTACCTTGACCCACCTCATTCGAGGCGGATCGAGCCGGCGAATTTGACGTAGGCCGTCATTGAGCGTGATTGCCGCCACGGGAATCAGTCCAACCGCCGCCAGCGCAAGCTGCGTCCCGGCGACGGGATAAGCCTGGAGGCTCTCGACCACCGCCAGAGCCGGCAATAGAAGGCGGGCGTAGGGGTCCGTTGGGTTTTCGTCGTCGCCTTTTGGATGTTGCGTGGCGAGCCAGGCAAGTGGCAGGGCCAGGAGGAAGATCGGGCCGGGCAACAGAATCGACACCCACATGAGAAAGCCGGCTGCTATCCGCACCATGCCCCCCGGAACGCTCGGCACCCCCGTCAGCCTCCGCCGGCCAAGAATCACGACTGCGACCAGTGACAGCGCGGCGAATACGTCCACAACCGGATTGACCTTTACCGGTAGCGTGAAGACGCCCGGAAACTTGAACGCGAAGAGCAACAATGCCGTCCATCCATCCTCGAGGCGACTGCCGCCGGCCAGCGCGACCCCAATGCAGCCCAGTACGAGCACCACGCCTCCGGCGCTGAGCCACGTCGCCGCATGCGGCGGCGCAGGTCCCGCGCGGGTCGCGATCGTGCTGACACCGATGGCGGCCGCCGCAAGCCCGACAACAGAAGCGAATTCAAGAACTGAATCCCGGCTGAACGCGCCCGCGGTGAGTACCAGCGGAAATGCCGCCATCAAGAGCGCGACCAGCGGCAGCAGCAAACGTCTTTGACGCCGCGGAAGGCTTGCGGCCCACGCAAAAGCCACCGCGATCGCGGCGAAACCACCTACGTTCACCTTGATCAAGAAGAGCGCGCCCACGATGGCTCCGATGAATGCAGCCGTGGCACGCGGCCAGCTGGACCTGACCGCCGCGACGCCGGCCAAGCTGAGCAACAGCACGCTGGACAAGCCATAGGTGCTCATCGGTTCGATGGTCAGGGGGACAAGGACGATGAAGGTCGCCATCTGCGCCCCCAAGGCGATCCAGAGCTTGCGTGTCAACCTCAACGCTGCCAAACCGCTCACGACGGTTGCGATCAGCCAGACGACAAGCGTCACCCAGCGGCCGGTCTCATGAGTCGGTTGAAGTCC
>VBGJ01000183.1:1279-4260 GCA_005880445.1 Chloroflexota bacterium
TGGCGAGGTAGGCCACCGGCACAAGGGTGACAACGACACCCGCAAACGCAACAGCTGTCTTCAGCGAGGTGGGCGCTCGAGCCTCTGCTCGCAGCCCAACAGCCACCCCGGACGCGTCAGTGCGAAGCATCAGCCGGTATCGCGCGGCATATCGACCCGTTGATTACGATCTTTCCGGGAGCGCTCGAGCGATATCCGACACCCGGGCGGGAGTCGTCCGGTGCAGCAAACGTGAGCCACAGGTCGGGCCGCACGGGACCGAACAACGTTAGATCGCGTCCGACCGGCCTCGGTAGCAGCGTGGTTCGCGTCGCTTCATATGTCGGAATCTCGGCGTACACAGCGTTAGCTTCGTAACCTGCATTGACCCTTGTCGGCTCTGCGCAACGATATGCGAGCTGGGCCGCCTGGTCTCTCGCCTTCTGCCATGACTGGTAATCCTGTTCGTACACGAACGCGAGTCCAAGCAAAGCGGCCGAAGTCACTGTCGCCAGCAAAGCCGCTCCTGGCCGACCGTGGACCTGCGCAAGGGCGCAAATGATGGGGACAAGTGGAGCGATGACCGGCAGGTAATAGCGATCGTAGAAGGAGATGGTGTTGGACATCAGTAGGAGCAACTGCACCCCCGAGGTCAGGAGCAGAAAGACAAACCGCGGGTCGGAGCGTGTGGCGACCCACTGCACCGAGGACACTGGTCCGAGGAGCCAAAGCACAATCGGGCAGAGCCCGATGATGGCGAGGATGACGGGCAGGGGCACGGGCGGTGGTTTGAAACCGGCAAGAGTCGGGGCCGGACCGACGAACGTCCAGATGTTTCCCGGTGGCCAGGTAAACATCCACAGAAGCAAAATCACCAGAGCAGCCCCTGGCACAGCCACCAGGGCCAAGCGCCAGGTCCATCGAACACGGATGGCCGCCGCTAGAGGAAGTAGAAGGTAGCCACCAACGACGGGCAGGTGAGCGAGGGGAGTGAGAAAGGAGCCGAGCTGGAAGTGCCCGAGGCGGTCGACGACGTCCAAGCCGCCTGAGACGCCGAGCACAATCGGGACCATTGCTGCGATCGCAGAACCCAGGGCAGCGACGGCAAGCCACACTGTGTCTGACCGTTGGAAGGATCGCCCTGGTTGTCGAGAACGCAATATCAACGCAACTGTCAACGCGACGACTAGGCCAACACCCACAAACCTCTCGAGCATTGCGAGTGTCGCCCAGATTCCGAAACTTGCCTGGTTTCTGTTCTCGCCAATCCATGCAATTCCTGCATTGCATGCAAGGAGCAACAGACTCAAGTAAGCAACATCGGACATGAATGAGACTGCAAGGTTGAAGAAGATCGGAGAGGTGATTAGCACGACGGCACTGAGCACGCTCCAGATAGGGCCCGCCCCCAACCGCTGGGCAAGCCGATACGCCGCCCATGCGCCGGGCACTATCACAAGAAGCAGGCTCACCCGGAGGGCTCGCTGATCCTGCCCAAATGGTCCCGATATCAGCCACCCAATCACTAGCTGAGGCAGCGCCAGAGCAGTTTGGCGCGGATAGAGCTGACCGGTCACGAGGTGGCGCGCCGACCACGAGTAGATGTAGTCGTCGTTGAAAGCGAGCGGGGGTCCCAGGTCGAAGTAGACGATTCCCACAAGGGCGACAATCGCAAGCGCCGCCACTGCGAAGACGCCCGCCTGCGGCCGACTCAGGACAGCCACTTGACGATGCGAAGCGCTCCGAGACCGGAAAGGCTTCGGTGTGGGGAGCCGGTGTGCGCCCTGGACAGTTGGTCGAGGTGCGCCACGTAGAACTGATATGCACCCCACAGCATTTCCGTATTGCCTGTGGTTGGAAGCCAGCCGGTAGCCTTCCGCAACCGCGAAGTGTCGAACTCGAAGTTCGACGCGATCATCCGATAGTGGTAAGGACCAAGAGGCGACAGCCCCACTGAGCTCAGCAGTCTCATGGCGGCGATCGCTGGCTTGCGCGGCAATTCCGTCAAACGCGCCCTGGTTCCGGCGCGTTCGATGACGCCGCTCAGCATTTCCTTCACCGTCGGCACGTTGTCTGAGCCAACGTTGAACACCCCGCTCGCTGGACTCCCCGCCAGCATCAAACACGCTTGAGCCAGGTCGTCGGCGCTGACGAACTGGTATCGGTTGCCGCCGTCGCCAACAAGCCACACCCTGCGGCCCTCATGAATGAATTCGAAGAGGATGCTCAGAAGGCCAAGCCTGCCCGCCGCCACGATGGTCGGACATCGGACGACTTTGACTGCGAGCTCTCTGGACAGCGAGAGCAGGTGCTCCTCGCCTGCGAGCTTCGACCTCCCGTAGATCTCGACTGGCGCTGGGACGTCGTTTTCGGTCACGGGCCGATCCCAGCCTGTGCTCCAAAGGCAGTTGCTGGAAATGAAAACCAGGGCACCAACGCCTGCTTGGATGGCTGACTGTGCCACGCAGGCGGTGCCGTCTACGTTTGTGCTCCAGAGGCCTGCCCGGTTTTTCCGATCGTGGGCGAGGACCGCCGCGCAATGAAAGATTACGTCGGGCTTGCAGCCACGGACTGTTTTCCCAAAACCAGCCGCGTCACGTATGTCGACGACCATTGGTGCGTAGCCGGGTTGCGGGGCATCGACCAGCCGGTCGACCCCGACCACTTCCCACCCATCACTCAGAAGGCGGTCCTTGAGAATCCCGCCAAAGAAGCCGACCGAACCGGTGACGAGCGCCCTCATTTCTTGTGCCGCATTGCGGAAGGGCTAATGGCTAAGCCTCCCAGTCGGCTGTCTCTTCCATCCCCAGGATGCTCAGGAAGAAGCTCGCAAAGATCGTCTGCACGCCCAGCGTGAGCAGGAGGGCGGCAGGAATGACCTCACGCATGGTCACCCGCGGATCCAGCGCGCCAAAGCCAACCGCGCCCCAGCTCCACACGGCCACAGCTGCGCCGGCGACGCCCGCCAGGAGCATCAGACCGCCGATTGCCAGCCCTGTCTC
>VBGJ01000184.1 GCA_005880445.1 Chloroflexota bacterium
GAGACTTCGATCCCGCCTATGGCGCTTGACAAGAGACTATGGGACCTAGTCCCAGCAAGTTGGAAGCCGTTGGAATCGCCTGCAACTGCATCAAGCTCGGCGTCCTCTACTGATTCGCGGAGGATGTCACCACTCGATACAGCCGCCAGCGATCGGCTACACCCTTCAACGTGTGCTCGCCGCGGTCCTCGAAGGAGAAACCTGAGCCGGCGACGAGATCCTTGACCGTTTGGGATACGAGAACTTCGCTCGCAGCGGCGTTCGCGGCAACCCGGGCACCGATTGAGACCGCCAGCCCGGCTGCCTTGCCTTCGATCAGTTCGCACTCCCCGGTATGTAGGCCAGCCCGGATCTCGATCCCAAGCCCTTGCACACGCTCAGCGACCGCGAGGGCGCAGCGGATTGCGCGCGCAGGTCCGTCGAAGGTCGCATAGAAGCCGTCGCCAGCTGTGTCGTTCTCGACCCCGCGCCAGCGCTTGAGCGCGTCGCGCACGACGGCGTGGTGGCGCTCGACGAGTTTCCGCCAGGCACGATCTCCGAGAGAAGCCTGCTTCTCTGTCGAGCCGACGATGTCGGTGAACAGAACGGTGGCGAGGATTGTGTCGAGCGCGGGTTCGCGCGGCTCCACGCCGAGAAACCGGTGGACGACGTCCAGCAAGGGCTCGAGTTCATCTGGGCCGAAGTCCCCAGCCACCGGCGCGACGGTGGCCTCGGGCATGAGCGAAGCTACGTACTGCGCGACTTCGATCTTGCGCGGATAGCGGTTGCGAGCGATCAGCAAAGCCGGTGTTCGAACCGACGAGAGCACAGCTCGGACATCGGTCTCGTACCAGATGCGGTCGAGCTCGCGGGCCACGTCGGGCGTGGCCGTCTGCCGGCTCATGGTGCCGGCCATGAGCATCCGCTCCCGCGACAGCGTCACTCCTGCGACCGCCTCTGCGTCGGCCCACGCGATTCCATAGTCGTTGGTCCCCCACAGGTCCAACGAACGCTCTTCACGCTCCACGTAGCGGTGCTTGACTCCCCAGGGGAAGTCCGGTGCCCACCCAGGACGCGGAATCGGCTCCAGCCACACGATCGAGCGAACGCGCTCCGGCTCCGTCGCGGCGAGCACCACGTTCGGTGCCCCACCCTCATTGATCCCCCCGAGGACCGGCCGCTGCGATCCAACCGTGTCCAGTACGAGACGTAGATCACTCACACGGGTCTCCAAGTTGGGTGGCGGCACGTTGCGACTGGAAAGCCCGGTCCCACGACGGTCGTGGAGGATGACCCGACACGTGTCGGTGAGGGCGCGCAGCAACGGCCCGGTGGTCGGCCACTCCCAAGCGAGATCGACGTTCCCGAAGAAGTCAAAACCCCACGTTAGATCGATCGGTCCATGACCCGCGACCTGGTATGCGATGTACACGCCGTCTGGCGTCCTTGCATATCGCGTGTCGTGCGTTTCCATCAGATCGACGCAGTCTTGCTCCTGCGGGAAATCAGCGACACTTGACACTCAGCGGTTGGCCGCCTCAACGACGACAATGTGTACTGTCCCGGCGTGTTCTGAGGCGTACTGGATTCGAGCATGTTAGTGCCCTCACTGGCTACCTCGGGTGGGAGCCTTCGCCTCGAGCTCACCCGCCTGACTTGGCGTTCAAGACCGATGAGTTCTCAACCACGGAGAGGTCAATACTGGTATGACAACACACAAGCTTGAGACCGCCGAGGCCGACATCGTCTACGACGTCCACGGCCCCCTGCCCACCGCTGACGGACGTCCCCCTCTATTCATGATCGCCCAGCCCATGGACGCCCGCGGCTTCACAACGTTGGCGTCGCACTTCACTGACCGCACCGTGATCACCTATGATCCGCGCGGCCTCGGCCGTAGCATCCGGAAGGACGACCGCGTCGACAACGCGCCCACCGTCCAGGCAGAGGATGTGCATGCCGTCATACATGCTCTCGGCGTCGGCCCCGTCGAGATGTTCGCGAGCAGCGGTGGCGCGGTGACCGCCCTCGCGCTGGTGGCGGCCCACCCCGACGACGTGACCACCGTCGTGGCGCATGAGCCGCCCCTCTTCCCGGTGCTTCCCGACGCGGAAGCTGCCCATCGCGCCCGCACCGGCGTTCGCGACGCGTACGAGGCCAAGGGGTCAGGTGCCGGAATGGCGGCGTTCATCGCCATGACGTCGTGGCAGGGAGACTTCAACGACGACTTCTTCGCTCGACCCGCTCCGGATCCTGCCCAGTTCGGGATGCCGACCGCGGACGACGGCTCCCGTGGCGACCCGCTGCTTTCCGACCGCTCGTGGGCGGTCAGCGAC
>VBGJ01000012.1 GCA_005880445.1 Chloroflexota bacterium
CTCTCTCCGCGTCGGGAATGATGTAATCGACCACTCCCGGCTGGAGGACGAATTCAGCCGGCTCTTCGAGGAGCACTCCCCATAGCCACGGTCAAGAAGCTCACCCTGCCACCGACCCTGACGGTCGGCGAGCTTGCCGAGCGCCTGTCGGTCTCGAGCTCAGAGCTCATCAAGTACCTGATGGGCAATGGCGTCGTCGCCGCGGTGAACCAGTCGATCGACTTCGACACGGCATCCCTGGCGGCGGACCACTTCGGCTACGAGGCGGAGAGCGAGGAGGCGGCCTCGGCTGCGACGGCAACCGCCGCGCCAGGCGCGCCCGCCGTGCCGGGCCGCCGCCGGCACGCGCTGCTGGATCTCAGTGGCGAGGATCCCAAGACGCTGGTGCCCCGGGCTCCGGTGGCCGCCGTGCTCGGGCACGTCGACCACGGCAAGACGTCGATCCTCGACCGCATCCGCGAGACGAAGGTCGCCGCCGGCGAGGCCGGCGGCATCACGCAGACGATCGGCGCGTACCAGGTCGAGCGCAGCGGCCGGCCCATCACGTTCATCGACACCCCAGGGCATGAGGCGTTCACGGCGATGCGCGCCCGGGGTGCGGACGTCACCGACATCGCGGTGCTCGTCGTCGCTGCCGATGACGGGGTCATGCCGCAGACGGAGGAGGCGATCCAGCATGCGCGCAGTGCGGCCGTCCCCATCGTCGTCGCGCTGAACAAGATCGACAAGGACGGCGCCAACCCCGACCGCGTCCTGCAGCAGCTTGCGGAACGCGGCATCGTCAGTGACCAGTACGGTGGGGATACGAGCGTCGTGCGCACGAGCGCCAAGACCGGCGAGGGCATCGACGATCTGCTCGACGTGATCCTGCTCACCGCAGACGCGTACGTCGAGCCGCGCGCCAATCCCCAGCGCCGCGCGGTGGGCACCGTCATCGACTCGCATCTCGAGCGGGGGCGTGGCTCGATTGCCACAGTGCTGGTGCAGAACGGGACGCTCCGTGTGGGTGACAACCTCGTCGCCGGCGCGGTCTTCGGACGCGTACGCGCCCTGCTCGACGACACCGGCAAGCGCGTGAAGGAGGCCGGCCCGAGCACCCCGGTTGTGGTCACCGGACTCAGCGACGTCGCCGTCGCAGGCGAGATCTTCCAGGTGATGGACACAGAGCGTGCAGCGCGCACGCTCGCCGAACAGCGCCAGCTCGCTGACAAGAGGAACCAACAGCAGCCGGTCCGGCGCATCACGCTGGCCGACCTCGCCTCGCAGGTCACCGAAAGCGGCGTGAAGTCGCTCAACCTCGTGCTCAAAGCCGACGCGAACGGCTCGCTCGAGGCGCTGCGCGGCCAGGTTGCCAAGATCACCGATCCGACCGTGAAGATCAGTGTCGTCGGCGAAGGCGTGGGCGCGGTGAGCGAATCGGATGTGAGTCTGGCAGCGGTGAGTGACGCCATCGTCATCGGCTTCAACGTCAAACCGGACGACCGTGCACGCACAGGAGCGGATGCGCAGGGAGTCGACGTCCGCTTCTATGACGTCGTCTACCAGGTGACCGACGACATCGAGCGCGCAGTCAAGGGGATGTACGAGCCGCGCATGATCGAGGTGTTCCAGGGTCGCGCCGAGGTGCGCCGCATCTTTACCGTGGACGGCCGACCCGCCATCGCGGGCGCGCACGTCACCGAGGGACGGATCCTACGCAGCGCGACCTGTCGCGTGATACGTGGCACTCGCGAGGTCGCGCGCAGCCGCATCGCCGACCTCAAGCGCTTCAAGGATGATGTGCGCGAGGTGGCTCGCGGCTACGACTGCGGCATCACTCTGAGCGATTTCAACGACTTCGCCGAGGGCGACCTGATCGAAGCGTACTCCGTAGAACAGCAGAACGCCTGACCCAGCGTCCGTGATCGTCATGTCCAGCAGGTCCAAATCAACCAACCTACCCGAGTCCCTGCGCCACTCAGCACGGCCGCCGCGCCGGGAGCGCGTCGCCGAGCAGCTTCGCGAAGAGATCAGCGCGCTGATGATGCGTGAGATGAAGGATCCGCGCGTGCGACTCGCCTCGGTGAGCAGCGTGCGCGTGACGTCGGACCTGCGCGAAGCCCGAGTCATGGTGAGCGCGGTGGGGGAGGATGCCGAGCGGCATGCGGTTGTCACCGCCATGCGCCATGCGGAGGGCTTCGTACGCGCCCAGTTGGGTACCCGGCTAGAGAATCTGCGTGTCATTCCGCGCCTCCACTTCGAGCTCGATGAGTCGATCGCGTACAGCGTGCACATCAGCGCGATGCTTCGCGACCTCGGCGCATCCCCGGATGACGCGAGACCGGATGAGGAGCCGGCACCGTGACGGTGGCCGCACCTGAGTGGCCCCGGCTCGAGGACGTGGTGGGCGAGATCTCGCGCGTCATCGACGAGAGCGACGACATCGGCTGCCTGGCGCACAAGGATGCAGACGCCGACAGCCTCGGATCCGCCTTGGGATTCGCGCTGTCGATGCGAGACTCGGGCAAACGGGTCCACCCGATGGCGCCCGCTCCCGTGCCACGGTTGCTGGACTATCTGCCGGGATACGAGATGCTCGAGGAGTCACCGGCGGCGCTCGACTCGCTGTTCACGTTCGATTGCGCGACGGTGTCGCGGTTCGGCGAGAAACGCGCGCTCGTGGAGGAGTCGCGCAATGTCGTGAACGTCGATCATCACGTCAGCAGTGAGGGATTCGGCACGGTCAACCTCGTCGATCCCATCGCGAGCGCCACCGGGCAGGTTGTGTATGCCCTGCTGCGCGCGCTCGACGCACCCATCACATCGGACGTCGCGACCAACCTATATGCCGCCCTCTTCACGGACACGGGCGGCTTCCGTCATGAGAACACTACCGAAGCGGCGCTCCGGCTAGGCGCCGATCTCGTCCAACTCGGCGCCGACCCAGGCTGGATCGCTCTCAAGAGCTACAAGTCACGGTCCGTCTCACGCATGCGCTTGGAGGCGCTCGCCGTTTCGGCCGTGCACGCCGAGCTCGAGGGCCGGCTGATCTGGTCCGAGATCACACAGGCGATGCTCAGCGAGGTCAACGCCGCGATGGATGAGTCGGAGGGCGTCATCGACCAGCTTCAGAGCATCGACACCATGCAGCTTGCCATCCTCTTGAAGGAGCATGGGCGTGAGCTGACGCGCGTGAGCGTGCGCTCGCGCGATCCCTACGACGCCACCGACGTGTGCCGTCCGTTTGGCGGCGGCGGTCACCAGCGCGCCGCCGGTGCGGAGGTGCGCGAACCGCTCGAGGTGGCGCGAGGCCGCGTGCTGGACGTGGCCCGGCGCATCCTCACGACCCGGTGAGCGAGGGCGTGGAACACGGCGCCGCTGCAGTGGCGGCGCGACGAACGGTGGGGATCATCGCTCTCGACAAGCCCGCAGGGATCACGTCCTTCGACGCGGTGCGCGAGGTGCGTCGCATATTCGGTGAGCGACGAGTCGGCCATGCCGGCACACTGGATCCGACCGCCAGCGGACTCCTCCCCATCTGCGTCGGTAGAGCCACGCGGCTGGTCGATTACTTCCACGCGCAGCCGAAGACGTACCACTGCATCGTGCGGCTCGGTGAGCGAAGCGACACGTTCGATACCGAGGGCGCCGTGGTTGCCGGCGGCGACGCGAGCGAGCTCGGTGCCGACGCCGTGCGGACGGCGCTTCGCGGTTTCGTCGGCGAGATCGTGCAAACGCCGCCGATGCACTCGGCGGTGCGGCATTCCGGGCGCCACCTGTATGAGCTGGCGCGCGAGGGGGTGGAGGTGGAGCGTGCACCGCGGCCCGCGGTCATCCATTCGGCGGAGCTGGTCGGCTTCCGCGCCGGCCGAGTCGCCGAGGCCGAGCTGGTCGTCGTCTCGGGCAAGGGCGCGTACATGCGCGTGCTCGCCGCGGAACTCGGCGACGCGCTCGGAACCGGGGGCTTGCTCGGCTGGCTCTCGCGCACGCGGTACGGATCCCTGCGCCTCGAGGACGCGCTCACTCCGGTTGCGCTCGCCGCGCTGGACGATCCGGCCACCGCGCTGCTGCCGCTCGACGTTGCCGTGAGCCATCTTCCGCGTATCGACGTGGGACCGCAGCACGCCGCGCTGATCCGGCGCGGTCAGGGGATCTGGCTGCCGCGCACGGTGCAACCCGATGCTGCTGGTGAATGCCGTGTGATGGATCCAGCCGGTGACCTGGTCGCGATCGCGGAGATCCAGAGTGGCCTGCTGCGCCCATCCAAGGTGCTGGCGGGCTGAGTGGGCGTCATCCACGGGCTGCCCGCCCGCGGCGACATGGCCAGACCGGTGGTGCTCACCATCGGCACGTACGATGGCGTGCACCTGGGCCACCGCTCGCTGCTCCGCGCGCTCGGTGTCGATTTCGAGGTGCACTTCACGAGCGCACCCGATGAGGCCACAGGGGCGGTGCGGGCGGCGCTGCGTGACGGTGCCACGCGCATCGTCTCGGTCGGGGGTGACGGCACGCTCAATGAGGTGGTCAACGGCTTCTTCGACGAGGATGGGACGCCGCTCGGCGCGGCAGCGGCACTCGGCGTCGTGCCGAGCGGAACGGGCGGCGACTTCCGCAGAAGCGCAGGCATTCCGGCAGCTCCGGATTCAGCCGTGCGCGTCCTCGCCGCAGCAACGCCGCGGCGCGTGGACGCCGGCCGCATCGACTTCGCCGGCGGCTCGCGGCGCTACTTCATCAACATCGCCGACTGCGGGATTGGCGGCGAGGTGGTCGCCCGTGTCAACCGGAAGGCGTACAAGCGAGGGGGCGTTCGAGGTAGCGCGATCTTCCTGCGGGAGTCGATCGCCGCGCTGATGAGCTTCGGCGGACGGCCTGTGCGCATCACGGTCGACGGGGAAGCGACCATCGAACGCATGGTGCAAAGCGTGGTCGTGGCCAACGGGCGGTATTTCGGCGGCGGCATGCACATCGCGCCGAACGCAGAGATCGATGACGGCCGCTTCGACGTCGTCATCATCGACGCGATGAGCCGCGCGCGTTCAGTCACATCGATGCCCTCGTTGTACCGCGGCACGCACGTACATCGCCCAGGCGTCGAGGTCCGTCGCGCCGAGCACGTCGTCATCGAGTCCGCCGGCGCGCCGCTGCTGTTCGATGTGGAGGGCGAGCAGGTGGGCACGACTCCCGCGACCATAACGTGCCTGCCACGAGCGATCGCACTGTGTGCACCTGCCACGTTTGGGGCACCGTGAGCGCAGGGCCCTGGTAGACTGGGCCGCGACGTGCCGATCGTCAGACCCAAATCCGAGATCATCGCCGAGCACCGGCGCCACGAGACCGACACCGGCTCGGCCGAGGTCCAGGTGGCGGTGCTGAGCGAGCGCATAACCGCGCTCACCGAGCATCTGCGTGACCACCCAAAGGATCACGCGTCCCGACGCGGTCTGCTGAAGCTCGTGGGCCAGCGCCGCCGGCTGCTCGATTACCTGTCAGAGACGGATGTCGAGCGGTACCGTGCGCTGATCGGCCGTCTCGGGCTGCGCCGCTGACACACCGGGAGAGAGCGACCACGTCACGTCATCAATATCGCATGCGGGAGGGCTGAAGGCTCACGCCCTGCGTGCGCATTCCGACGACAAACAGCGAACGAGTAAACACACCGGCCCGGTGCTGGCCCCTCAAACCGCCTGCCGTGGTGAGACGTTGGGGCCTGGCCCTCGGATGTCGATGACGCAGCCGTCTTCGGACGGCGCGAATCCCATTCCGAATCCCAGCCCCCAACACCTCACCGCACATTCTGCGAGCGGCGAGACCCAGCCATCACCGGGTCCACTGTTGGAGGACACCCGTACATGGCACATCAACGATTCGAGACAGAGCTGGCCGGACGAACGATCACGGTCGAAACCGGTCACGTCGCCGAGCAGGCCAACGGCGCGCTTGTGATCCGCTCCGGCGACACCATGCTGCTCGTCACGGCCGTCGCGTCGCGGACGCCGCGCGAGGGCATCGACTTCTTCCCGCTCACGTGCGACTACGAGGAGAAGCTGTACGCGGCGGGTCGCATTCCGGGGTCGTTCCCCCGCCGCGAGGGCAGGCCGAGCGAGAACGCCATTCTCACCAGCCGCATGATCGACCGCCCCATGCGACCGCTCTTCCCCAAGGACTTCCGCAACGATGTCCAGATCGTCGCCACGGTGCTGAGCACCGATCAAGAGCAGGACCCCACGTCGCTCGCGGTGACCGGTGCGTCGTGCGCGCTGCAGATCAGCGGCATCCCGCACGGTGGGCCGGTCGGCTGCGTGCGTGTCGGCATGATCGACGGGAGGCTCATTGCGAACCCCACGCTCAACCAGCTGGCAGAGTCGGATCTCGACCTCGTGGTGGCCGGCACCGAGGACGCCATCACCATGGTCGAGGGCGGAGCGCAGCAGGTTGCGGAGGAGACGGTCCTCCAGGCCCTGCGTCTCGCGCACGACGAGATCCGCGTCTTGGTGCGCTGGCAGCGGGAGATCCGTGCTTCGGTCGGCAAGCCGCCGATGCAGTACCCGCCGGCCACCGTGTCGCAGGACGTCATCGACGCGGTGCACGGCCACGTCGCCGACCGCATCACACAAGCCGCTCGAAACGCAGATAAAGCGGCGCGAGAAGCGGCGATCGACGAGCTCAAGAACGAGACGATCGGTGCCCTCGAGCAGAGGTTCCCGGAGGCGCGGGGCGACATTGCAAAGGCGTTCGAGTCCGAGCTCAAGAAGGCGGTGCGCGCCGCAATCCTCGACGAGGGGATCAGACCAGACGGGCGGCGGACCGACGAGATCCGTCACATCTCCTGCCAGGTCGGGGTGCTCCCGCGGACACATGGCTCCGCGCTCTTCTCGCGCGGCCAGACCCAGGCGCTCTCCATCGTCACGCTCGGTTCGGGACAGGATCAGCAGAAACTGGACGGCCTGGGGCTCGAGGAGTTCAAGCGCTTCATGCACCACTACAACTTCCCGCCATTCTCGGTGGGCGAGGCGCGGCCGCTCCGCTCGCCAGGCAGGCGGGAGATCGGGCACGGCGCTCTGGCTGAGCGCGCCGTGCACAACGTGATGCCCGACGACGAGGACTTTCCGTATGTGGTGCGCATCGTCACCGAGATCCTCTCGAGCAACGGATCCACGTCGATGGCATCGGTGTGCGGTTCGGCTCTCGCGCTGATGGACGCGGGCGTCCCGCTTCGTGCCCCGGTGGCCGGCATTGCGATGGGTCTGATCACCGACGAGCACGAACAGCGCGCGGCTGTCCTCAGTGACATCCAGGGGATGGAGGACGCGCTCGGCGACATGGACTTCAAGGTCGCCGGCACCGCAACCGGGATCACGGCGCTGCAGATGGACATCAAGATCGTGGGCCTCCGCTGGGACCTGCTGGAGCGCGCACTCGAGCAGGCCCGCCAGGGCCGCCTCTTCATCCTCGGCAAGATGGCCGAGACGCTCCCGGGGCCGCGTGCGGAGATGAGCCAGTGGGCGCCACGGATCGACGTCATTCAGATCAATCCCGACAAGATTCGCGACGTCATCGGTCCGGGCGGCAAGACGATCCGTCGCATCGTCGACGAGACGGGTGCGCAGATCGACATCGAGGACGACGGTCGCGTGTTCATCGCGTCCCACAACGCGATGGCGCGGGAGCAGGCGCTGGCGATGATTCGCGACCTGACCGACGATATCGAGATCGGCAGGATCTACAAGGGAAAGGTCGCGCGGCTGATGAGCTTCGGCGCGTTCGTCGAGATCATGCCCAAGAAGGAGGGGCTGGTACGTATCGGCCAGCTCGCCGAGCACCACGTCGACAAGGTCGAGGACGTGGTCAAGGTGGGCGACGAGATCATGGTGAAGGTGATCGAGATCGACGACCGCGGCCGCATCAACCTCTCGCGCAAGGAGGCGATCCGCGAGCTGACACAACAGCAGCGCGAGGTGGCGGGGGCAGGATCCGGCGGGCCATGACCGCCGCGTCGTGAAGCGGCCCGTCGTCGCCGTCGTCGGGGCCACCGGCGCGGCCGGCGGCACGTTGCTGCGCGTGCTTCACGAGCGCTGCTTTCCCATGGCGGACCTCCGTCTCCTGGCCAGCGAGCGCAGCGAGGGCGTGCGCGTGGTCGCCGGCGAGAGCGAGCATGTCGTGCACGCCGTCAGCGACGCCTTGCTGCGGGGCATCGACCTGGCCTTCTTCGCCGCCGGTAGCGCGACGGCGCGGAAGCACGCGCCGACCGTCGCAAGGGATGGCGGTGTGGCGGTTGACAAGTCGAGCGCCTACCGCATGGACCCCGAGGTGCCGCTGGTGGTTCCTGAGGTGAACGCGGAGGCGCTGCACACGCACCGCGGCATCGTCGCGAATCCGAACTGCGTTGCCATTCCCTTGGCGCTGACCCTCGCGCCACTGCAGCAGGCGTTCGGCTTGCGCCAGGTGACGTGCGCCACCTATCAGGCGGCGAGCGGCGCGGGGCGTGACCTCGTCGCCGAGCTCCGGCAGCAGGAGCGCGACGACGCCTCGGACGCCGAGCCGCACGCGCGCGTCTACCCACACGTCCTGCACGGCAACGTGGTCCCAGGCGGCTGGCGGATGATCGGTGATGACACCGAGGAAGAGGTGAAGGTGATCGCCGAGACCCGCCGCGTCCTTGATGCGCCCGACCTGGCGATGAGCATCACCACGGTGCGCGTTCCCGTCGCCGTGGGGCACAGCGCGGCGGTGTTCGTCGAGCTGGTGCGCGACGCGGGCGGCGAGGACGCGCGCGAGGTGCTGCGCGCGGCTCCCGGGATCCTCCTGGTCGACGAGCCGGCAGCCCAGCGCTACCCGACGCCGCGGGCGGTCGCCGGCACCGACGCAGTGCACGTGGGCCGCATCCGGCGAGATCCGGGACGCGAGAACGGCATCGCGTTCTTCTTCAGCGGCGACAACCTCCGCAAGGGTGCCGCGACGAACGCGGTGCAGGTCGCTGAGCTTCTGCTATCTGGTGACTGAGGTCAGCCCGCGGCCGCACCCGCCGGCGTGGCCGCTCGGGCCAGCACCTCGTACTCGCGGAACTCGCCGACCTTGCCACCGATTCGCTCGGCCGTTTGCGACCTCAGCGCCGCTGCCCGCTCGCGGCTGCCGGTGATGCTCGCCCCGCTGTCGAACAGCGTGACGCCAATCCCCTTGGCCGAATCACGATCAACCAGCCAGAACCCGCCGAGGAAACCGGGCACCTGCTTGAGCGCGGGCACGACGTTTTCCCCGATCGCCGTGATGGCACGGTCCACGTCGTTGGGGTCTCCCTCGAAGGTCAGCACGCGCGCGTGCGATGCGCGATCGTGGACCTTCTCGCCGGTGGAGAGGCCCACCTCGTAGTTGTGCACGCCGGCGACGCTGGCGCCTTGAATCTGTGCGACGCCGCTGCTGCGCAGCTGGGC
>VBGJ01000221.1 GCA_005880445.1 Chloroflexota bacterium
ATCCCTGACTCCTGCTGCGGGGTCGGAGCCGTCAATCATTCCCTCCGACGCAAGTTTTGCTTAGCGGAACCCGGTGAAGGCGATGCCTTGGGTGATGTACCGCCGGAAGAAGAGAAAGATGGCCGTGACCGGCAGGATGCTGACGATCGCCCCGGCGGTGATGGCGCCGTAGTCCGCCGTGTAGCGCTTCTGGAAGACGGCCAGCCCGACCTCCGTCGTATACATGTTCTGCGTGCTGGCGATGATCAACGGCCAGATGAACGCCGTCCAGGCCTGGATGGCGGCGAAAATCCCGACCGCCGCCATGGCCGACAGGGCGGTCGGGACGGCCACGTGCGTGAAGATCCGCCATTCCGAGGCGCCATCGATGCGCGCCGCATCCATCAGGTCGTCGGGGAACGTGGACTGGAAATACTGGCGCATGATGAAGACGCCAAAGCTCATCATCAGGTAGGGCGCCAGCAGTCCCTGATACGTGTTGATCCACCGCCAGTCGCGCATCGTCAGATAGAGCGGGACCATGTAGGTCTCCAGCGGGAGGATCGCCGTCGCCAGGAGGATCAGGAAGATCACCGTCCTGCCGGGGAAGCGGTACTTCCCGAAGACATAGCCGGCCATGCTGGATGTCACGAGGACGACCATGGTCGACACGAACGTCACGATCAGGCTGTTGACCAAGAACCGCCCAAACGGGGCCGCCTGAAAGGCCCGCATGTAGTTGGCGAATGTGGGAACATGCGGCAGCAACGGCGGGGGGAACTGGATGATCTCGGTGGCGGGCTTCACCGACGTCGACAGCATCCAGACAAAGGGAAAGACCATGACGATCGCCCAAGCGGCCAGGAACGCGTGAATGAACAGCAGGCGCGGGCCGCCTCTCATTCGGTCTGGCTCCGCAGAACCCGGAACTGGATCAGGGTCAGGCCCAGCACGATCACGAAGAACACCGTGGCTTCGGCCGACGCGTAGCCCATCCGGTAGAAGCGAAAGGCGTTCTCGAAGATGTCATAGATCAGGACGCGCACCAGGCCCGCCGGCGAGCCCTGGATGTCGGAGGCCAGGACGTACACCTGCGTGAACACGTTGTAGGCGGCGATCGTCGAGATGACCGTGATGAGCAGCACGGTCGGCATCAAGAGCGGAAGGGTGATGGATCGGAAGTGCCGCCACCCCGCGGCGCCGTCGATCAGGGCGGCCTCCGTGTACTCGGCCGGGATCGCCCGGAGACCCACGATGAACAGGATCATGTTGTACCCGAGCGTCTTCCACACCGACATGATGATGACGGCCCAGAGGGTCGCGCGCGGCTCGGTCAGCCACGAGACCGGACCCAGCCCCACCAGCGACAGCAGATAGTTCAGGACGCCGTACCGGGTGTCGCAGATCCACTTCCAGGCCACCGCCTCCGGCACCGTCGGCGCGACGAACGGCAGAAAGTAGAGGAGCTGATAGAGCCCTTCCAGCCGCACGCCGCGGGCCAGCGGCAGCGCCACGAGGAGCGCCAGGACCACGCTGGCGGTGACGGTGACCGCGGCGAAGATCGTCGTGTTGGACAAGGCGAGCTGAAAGTTCGGGTCGAGCAGGAGCTCCCGGAAGTTCCCCAGCCCGACAAAGGGCTTGGCGGGAGAAATGAGGTCCCAGTTGAGGGTGCTCAACTGGAGGGTCCGGGCGATGGGAATGATGCGGAACACGACGAACAGGGCCGTGGGGAGCGCCAGCATCAGGTAGCAGAACGCATATCGCGCCATCAGGGCACGGCTGACCCTCATCAGCGCCGCCGCGTGGCCCACGATGGACCACGTCGGGAAGGCCCCCGGCGCTCGCTGAGCCCTCCCGTACGCTCCCGGCTCGGACCCCTTACTCGCCGTAGAGCCCGTCCCGCTTCAGGATGGTATTGGTTTCCCCCGCGGCCGTGTGGAGCACGTTCGCGATGCCGGCGGCATTGCCGGCCAGGGTGGCATCCCGGTAGGCGGCGACGAGTCGGGCCGCCAACTTTGTCTCGATCTCATCGAAGTCCTTGATGTTCGGCATCGACCAGTACACGTACTTGGGGTCCCGGATCAGGAACCCCTTGTACTGCGGGAATTTCGCGATCACCGGATCAAAGTTGACGTCTTGGCGCAGCGGGATCCACCCGACCTCCTGGAGGAGCTGACGTTCGAATTGCGGTTGCGTCAAGAACTTGACGAAGTCCCATGCCACGTCGGGGTTCTTGGCCGATCGGCTCGTATAGAGGCTCACCGACCCCACGATCGTTCCCCACCGCTGGTCCCGCGGGATCGCCGCCGTTTGATACTTGAGGGTGGGCGCATTCTTCTGGATGTCGCCGATCACCCAGGACTCGCGTTCGAACATGGCCGTCTGCCCCAATTCAAAGGATTCGGCGTCGTGTTTGATATCCAGGCTGTCGACCTTGTTCACGAACACGGCATCGATGTGCATCTTGAGCGTGGCCCGCCCCGCGTCGTTGTCGTATCCGGCCTTGTATTTGCCCTGCGCGTTCCGCGTCAGGAGCTCCCCGCCGCGGGGCCACATTAGGATGGCAAACTTCTCGGCCACGCCGCTCCCGGCGCCGAAGAGCCGCAGGCTGACCCCGCTCCGGACGACGCGGCCCTGCGCATCGACCTTGGCCAGCTTTTTCGCAACGGCCATGAGCTCATCCATGGTCTGGGGGGGCCCAGAGACCCCGGCCTCTTTGAACATCTCCGTGTTGTAGTACAAGGCGCCGACTCCCGCGAACCACGGGACTCCGTACACATCAGTGCCGACCGACGCGGCCTCCTGGGCCGACGCGTTGAAGCT
>VBGJ01000222.1 GCA_005880445.1 Chloroflexota bacterium
CTCGAACGTGCGCAGCAACGAATAGTGGTTGTAGACGACCGAGCTCCGATACGCGGCGCTGACACCGCTGCCGAGCATCACCATCGGCACCTGATTCGTGCCGCTCGAGTCGTCCTCGTCCCACACGATCGAGAGGATGGAGCGCTGGCTGGTGAAGGCGGGGGAGGCGAGGATCAGCGGCACCTGCTGCTTAAGCCACGAGTCGCCCGTGGCCACGGTGCAGTCATGCGTGTCGTTGCACATGTTGGGTGTGATGAACGCGTAGTTCGGGGTGGATGCGGCGGAGCGAAGATCGGTGCTCAGCTGGGTATACGGAACCACGTGACTCTGGCAGCGGGCGGCGTTGTTGCGGACGTCATTGAAGTAGATGAACGGGTTGTGCTTCTGCGCGTAGGGATAGCTGTCGCCGACAAAGCACGCCGACGGCATCGATTCCTGATACGTCTTCCAGCTCTTGCCGGCGGACTCGACGCTGTCGGCGATGTTGCTTGCGTTGACCCAGCACGTGGTGCAGTCGGAGGTGATGCCATACGTGCTGCCACCGACCATCGCGAGGTAGTTGGGAAGGCTGGGGTGGGTGACCGCGAAGTAGTTGGCCGCCAGGCCGCCGGAGGGGAGGAGGCTGTTGAGATAAGGCGCCGAGCTGCTGCCGATGAGCTGGCTGTAACCGTGGTTCTCCATCACGATCACGAAGACGTGGTCGAGCGCCGGCGTCGTGGCTGCCGCCGCGGGCGTCGCCGGCGGCACCAGCCCCACCAGGGCAAGCCCACCCGCCAATCCGGCAATGCAGCGTCTCAGGACCAAGCCGGGCGCAGTTTGCCCGGCGGCGCCGACGGCCCGGACCTAGCCGGGTAAACAGTCGTGAATAGCTGAGGGCTTTATGTCCCCGGAGCGCTCGATTGCAGCAGAGAGCCGTCCGGCCCCCGTTCAAACAGCTGGACTGTCGTCGTTCCGCTGGGGCAGACCGCGCCAGGGTCGACCGTGAACTGGCCCCGCAGGGCGTTCCAACCGCCCCAGCTCGTGCCGTTGAACCCGCGCTGCCAGATGCCCTGGTCCGTCCCGAGCATGAACACGTCGAGGTGTCCGGCCGCGCATGAGGACGCGTCCGGACCTGAGGTCATGACCCCGCCCAAGGATGTCCAGCCCCACGAGGTCCCGTTCCACGATGACTGCCAGAGGCCCTGGTCGGTCCCGCGGACGAAGACGTCCAGGCGGTTGGTGGTCGACGCGACCGCGCCCGGGTTGGACGTGGCCACACCGCCAAGCGATGTCCAGCTCCAGGCGGTCCCGTTCCACGTCGCCTGCCACAGGCCGTGGTTGTCGGTGCCGGTCACGAAGACATCGAGCCGGTTCGCCCCCCACGACGCCGCGTCGGGCGCCGACGTCAAGATGCCGCCGAGGTTTTCCCATCCGCTCCACGTCGTGCCATCGGAAGACCGATGCCACAACGCGTTGTCGGTGCCCCGCACGAATACGTCGATCCGGTTGGGACCCCAAGAGACGGCGCTGGGGTCCGCGGTGATGATGCCGCCCAGGCTGACCCACCCGCCCCAGCTCGTCCCGTTCCAGGTGCGATACCAGAGGCCGTTGTCGGTGCCTCGCACGAAGACGTCGGTCCTCGTCGAGCCCCATGACGATGCGTCAGGACCCGCGGTGATCACGCCTCCCAGCGAGTTCCAGGTCACGTTCATGTTGAAAGACCTGATCACCGTGTGCGAAGGCACGAAGACCTGCCCGCCGGCTTCGGCCGGGGTGACGAAGCGGTTGATGCCGAAGGCGGCGCTTTGATAGATGAGCGCCCCGGTCGACGCGTTCCAGGCCGTCAGGCCGTTGTTGCTGACCGCCCAGACCGCTCCCGCCGCCACGATGGGCGGACCGAAAGTGGTCGAGCCCCCCGCGTGCCAGTTGGGCGCGGGGCATGCCGCGTTGCACTGCGTGAACGAAGGCGCGCCGGTGTTGACGTTGAGCGCGACGATGCCGCGGCCCTCGCACTCGACGTAAACGAAGGGCGCCGCGTACGCGAATGAACCGAAGGTGGCGTCGGAATGGTTGCCGAAGCACACCTCGGCTTGCGCGTAGTTGGTCGGGGAGGGGAACGCCTGGCCGTTGACGTGACCCAGGTTGTTCGGGTTGAGCAAGAATCCGCCGCCCGCCTTGCCCGACTGGAACATGAGGTTGGGACTGAGAAGGACGGGACCGGCGGAGCCGAGGTCCTGGTCGGGCTGGCACCAGGTCGCCTGCCAGTCCTGGGGCGAGAACCAGTCCAGGAGCGAGAGGGTGGGGGAGAGGCGGACGACCGCATCGTTCTGGCCCGTGGTGGCGCACCCGCCCGCCACGCCGTTGCCGGTCGCTCCAAACACGTTGCCGGTCGCGTCATCGATCACGACGCCGCCGGCTCCCCAAAGGCCGCTGCCGAGGTCAGCCGTCTTGTAGACGTTGAGGGTCGCGGAGCCGCTCGTGGGAACCCCGACGACCCAGCCGTTGTAGGAGCCGCAGTCGCCGAGCCGCCCGCCGAAGGGAACGTAGACATAGCCGTTGCCCAACGAGAGTGCCGCCCGCTCCTGCTGGATGCGCCAGTCGAAGCCGGCGGGAGCGATCGGGGTGTCGAGCACGATGTTGCCCGAAGCGGCGAGGTTGAGGCCGAACAGGTGGTATGTCGGGGTCGCGCCGGTGATTTCCGCGACGACATAGATCCGGTTGGCGGCCGTGTCGATGACCGGCGTGCCCAGGATTCCGGTCGGGTTGATGTTGCCGCAGCCCCAGCCGCTGGTCTGCGGCGCGCCGACGTTCTTCGACCAGAGCAGTGTTCCGTCGGCCTGGTTGAAGGCATAGACGGTGTTGCGCAGGGTGGCGGCGTAGACGACACCGTTGAAGATGAGGGGCGAGGCGAAGACCTCGCCGTCCATCGCGGCCGAGGTCCAACCGGTGCTGACAAAGCTGAC
>VBGJ01000013.1 GCA_005880445.1 Chloroflexota bacterium
GTCGCGTGAATGTCCTTGCCGGTGGACAGGTCCATGATGGTGTCGGCGCCCCAGCGCGTCGCCCATCGCATCTTCTCCACCTCGGCATCGATCGACGACACCACCGCCGAGTTGCCGATGTTGGCGTTCACCTTGACCAGGAACTTCGAGCCGATGATCATCGGCTCGGCCTCCGGGTGGTTGATGTTCGCCGGGATGATCGCGCGGCCGCGCGCGACTTCGTCACGCACCAGTTCTGCGTCGACGTCCTCGCGGATGGCGATGTACTCCATCTCCGGCGTGATCGCGCCGCGCCGTGCGTAATGCAGCTGGGTGACCGCGGCGCCATCGCGGGCGCGCAGCGGCGCCCCGCCTTCTCGAGCGCGGTCGGGCGCGACGTCGCCGCGCGCGAGGATCCACGCGCGGCGCAGCGGCGGCAGCCCGCGCTCGGGCTCGACACGCAGGTCCGGATCCGTGTGCGCGCCGCTCGTGTCGTAGACGCGCAGCGGCGCGTTCGCGACGGCGCCGTTTGCTCCGCGCGTGGGCGACTGCGCCACCTCGCGGAACGGCACGCGAATGTCTGGACGCGAGCCGGTGACGTACACCTTGCGGCTCGCTGGAAACTCGCCGGCCGTCGCGCCGGCGGTGTGCGGCACGGCATGCCCCACCGCCGCTCGCTCGATCACATCGGTCATGGCCGCCTCCATCAGATGGCGCCCGGAGCACCGGCCCTCGGCGCGAGGACGGCACGCTCCCTGCGCCGGCATTACCCGGATCAGGTTCCGCGGTCGGCGGCGTCGAGGCCGCCCTCTCAGCCCGGTCCTACCGAGCTCCCGCACCGTCGATGGTACGCCGACGGCCGGTGACCTACAGCGCGACCACCTCGACCAGATCCTCGAGCGCGCGGAGGTCGTCCGCATTGCGGGTGTACACGGGGATCCCTGCCGCCAGCGCAGTCGCGGCGATGAGGAGATCGACGGCCCAGGCACCGCGAGCCTTTCGGCCGGCGCCCGCCACCGCGGCGTAGACACGCGACAACACAGTCTCGACAGGAGCGGCGCCGGCGACCGAGCTCCCCCATCTCGAGCCGCGCAAGCTGACCGACCCCCGGACCATGCGGGCCGTCGCTCATCCGGTGCGCATCGCGCTGCTCGAGGCACTCGGCACCGAGGGCCCGCTCACCGCGACCCAGGCGGGCGAGCTGATTGGTGAGAGCCCGACCACGTGCTCCTTCCACCTGCGCCAGCTGGCGAAGTACGGCTTCATCGAGGAGGCCGGCGGCGGCCCGGGACGGCAGCGTCCGTGGCGGCTCATCTACACGGGACTGCGCTTCTCGGACGTCAGCGACGACCCGGAGACGCGGGTGGCGGCTCGCGCCCTGCATCGCGTGCTGCGCGACCTCTACATCTCGCGCATCGAGCAGGGCGAGGAGCTGCGCGTGGACCTGCCCGCGGAATGGCAGGAGGTGACCGGCTCGAGCGAATACCTCCTCTACATCTGTCCCGACGAGTTGCGCGCGCTCGACGAACAGCTGCGCGCCACGCTCACCCAGTACCGAGAGCGGCTGCGCGACCGGTCGAAGCGTCCACGCGGATCGCAGCCCATCGAGTTGATCCTGTTCGCGTATCCGCGGGCTCCGCGGCGCATGCGATGACCACATTCATGACTGAAAGGAGGTGCAAGCGATGAACCTGCTCACCATCGAGATGGCACGAACTCGCGTCGCAGAACGCATGCGCGCCGCAGAGCACGCTCGCGTGCGCAACGAAGCGCGGACGTCCGCAACGTCCGAGCCGCACGAACTGCTTCGCCGCCAGACGGCCTGATCTGTCACCGCGCCAATGCGGTGACGCGTGCCGCGTCCGGCACCGAGCGCGTGCGGCAGATCTCCGCAAACAAGGCTGCACTCGGTTTGGGCGTGCGGGACAGCGTCTCCCGATCCACCGCGTAGAGCCCGAACCGCTTCGTGTAGCCCTCGGCCCATTCGAAGTTGTCCCATGCCGTCCAGTGCAGATAGCCGCGGACGTCGGCGCCGTCATCGATGGCGTCGAGCACGGCGTTGAGATGCGCCACGATGTACCGAGGACGAAGCTCGTCGTCGTTGTCGGCGACGCCGTTCTCGGTGACCAGGAGCGGCAGGCGCGTCTCCAGCCACAGTTCGTTCAGCGCGCGCCGCAGTCCGGCGGGATGGATCGCCCAGCCGAACGCGCTGCGGGGAAGGTCTGGATCCGGTGCCATCGACGCGAACAACGTCAAGGGCACGCGCGCGTCGAAGCTCACGGTGTCCTCCGAGTAGTAGTTCACGCCGAGAAAATCGAGCGAGCCACGCAGATCGGGCACGCGGCGTCCGTCGCCGACCGGCGGCAACATCCGGCCCGCAACACACGAGCGCAGAAACCAGCGGTTGAAGATGAAGTCGGGGAGCACCGCTGCCGCGCGATCCAGCGGCGTCGCACCCGCACGCGGTCGCAACCGGCGCTCGTGGTGCGCCACCGAGACGCGCGCGTCCCATCCGTGACGTCGCGCCACGTCGTGCACGGCGCTGGCGCCTGCGGCGTGCATGCGCAGCAAGCCGCGCAGCGCGGCGAGTGCGCCGCCGATGGATCGCTGCTGCGGCGGCCAGAGTCCATTGAGATATCCCTGCACGGCGAGCACCGCGGGTTCGTTGATCGTGAGCCACCAGACGACGCTGTCGCCGAGCGTCTCCGCGCATGCGGCGGCGTAGCGCGCGAAGAGTCGGGGCGCTGCCGGATTGACCACACCGCCGCGTTCGGCGAGCCACCGCGGCAGCGTGAAATGCTGCAGTGTCACCACCGGCTCCATGTCCAGCCGCCGGCACACTCGGACGACATCACGGTAGTGGCGCAGCGCCGCACTGTCGAAGCATCCGGCCTCGGGCTCCACACGCGCCCACTCCACCGAGAAGCGATGCGCGTCCTGATCTCCTGCCGCCAGCTGCTGCAGATCCTCGGCGTAGCGCCGGTAGTGGTCGATGGCGGTCGATGCGTCGCTCCCGTCGGCGACGGGCGACGGGCGCTGTCGTTCGAAGCGTGACCAGTCGTTCTCGATGCCGCCCTCCACCTGATGCGCCGCGGTGGCGCAGCCCAACAGGAACTCGGAGGGAAGGCGACGCGGCGTCACGCGCCGGAGTGTGCGACCTCCCCGGCGGCCGGCGCACCGTCGTGCGCCAGCACGATCCGGTGGTCGGCGCCATTGCGTTCGTCGACCACGATGGTCACGCCGTGCTTGCGGCTCCATGCACGCACCGCGAACGCGTGCTCAGCGATCGGCGTGCGGACCTCGAGCCGGTGGCCCGGTTCGAGGCCCGCGTACGCGCGCCGTACGCGCTCGAGCGGCGATGGCTCGGTGCAGAGCTCCTCCGCGCCGCTGAGATCGAGAATTGTGGTGCGCGCCTCGCTCAGGAGACGGCCGCCTCCCGCTCCACGGGCACGCCGACGGCGTTCCCCCACTCGCTCCACGAGCCGTCGTAGTTGCTGACGGTCGGGTAGCCGAGCAGGTACGTGAGCACGAACCACGTGTGCGAGCTGCGCTCGCCGATGCGGCAATACGTGATCACCGAACGGTCGGGCACGACGCCCTTGGCCTTGTACAGCTCGCGCAGCTCCTCGACGGGCTTGAACGTGTCGTCGTCCTGGATCGCCTGCGCCCATGGAATGTTCGCCGCACCCGGAATGTGCCCGGCTCGCTGTGCGCCCTCGTTCGCGTACTCCGGAGGCGCCGAGATCTCGCCCTTGAACTCCGCAGGTGAGCGAACGTCGACGAGGCTGAAGTCGTCGCGACCGAGCACCTGGCGGACATCCGGCAGGAACGAGCGCAGCTTTGTGTTGGCGTCCTTCGCCTTGTACTGCGACGCGGTGAACTTGGTCGCGTCGGTGGTGGTGGGCCGCCCTTCATCGATCCACTTGCGGCGACCGCCGTTGATCAGGCGCACGTCGTCGTGACCGTAGATCTTGAACGTCCAAAACGCGAAGGCGGCAAACCAGTTGCGCATGTCGCCATACAGGGCGAGCGTCGTCTGTGGCGTGGCGCCCACACGGCTCATCAATTTCTCGAACTGCTCACGCGAAAGGATGTCGCGACGGATCACGTCGTTGATGTCGGTCTTCCAGTCGATCAGCGCAGCGCCCGGAACGTGCCCGAGCTCGTACGCGCTGCTCGGGTCCCAGTCGACCTCGAGGATCCGCACGTTCGGGTCATTGAGGTGTTCCTCGGCCCATGCGGTGGTGACGAGGACCTCGGGGTGTGCGTAGTCGGCCACTGATGGTGCCCTCCTGCCCAAGGGGGGGTGGACGAAATCCCGACCATCATACTCAAGATTAGCTCGAGCCTGTGGAAGGCTCATCCCGACGCTAGAGCCTGCGTGCCTCCCGGACCAGGGCGCGGAAGAACGGATGGCCCCACAGGCCCATCGAGAGCAGCGCGCCGAAGAACACGACGGCGTCCACGCTCTCACGACCCTGCTTCGCCCAATAGACATCCTCGAGATTGAGCCAGAGCGCGAACTCGTCGAGCGTGACCGCCGACGCGGCGCCGTAGATGAGGGACGTCGCCCCGGAGAGCACGTCGTCGTGTCCACGCCTTCCGGTGCCCACCTGCACGAGCCACAGGTAGCCGCTGCCCAGGAGGCCGGCGATGCCGAACACCAGGTGGTGCACGTGGTGGCCCCCTAGCGCGACGTTGCGGAACGGTCCCACGCGGTGGCGGATGGCATGCGTGATGCCGCGCGTTGCGGCGAAGGCCGAGAAGAACGCGACCGATGACAGGAAGAGCCGCTCGCGCCGCGGATCGGCCAACTCTGACCGATACAGCTCGGCGACGCGATGTGCGGAGATCCGGCGCATGGCCGCGCCATTGTGGACGTCGCCACAACCGCACCGCCTCGGCTTCGCGCAGAATGCACCACCGTGCAGCACGAATCCGCCGGTGCACCACCGCACGACGCAGAGCAGGATCCTCGCCCCGTCGCCGGGACCGTGCGCATCATGACCGACGAGCCACTCGAGGTTTCTGCCGATCCTGACGGTGGCGGCTTCGCAGCCGGCTTTCGGCAGCTCAGCCGGCGGCCCTGGATCGTCCCCGCGGCGCTGCTCGGGGGCGCCGCCCTGTACTTCCTGTTGCGCCGGCGCTGACCCGCGCCGGTCCTCGGGCTGCGCGCGGCACGTCTCGCGGCAGAGGATCCACCGGCGGCGGGCTGTCGGCGCCGCCGAAGACGTCGAGCATCAGCGCCTCGAACGCAAGTCGGGGTTGCGCATAGGCGGCCACCGCCTCGGAGGCGTCGACCAGCCGGTGCAGGATGGCGACGATCCGTGCCGCGGACAGGTCCTGCGCCCAGCGCTCCAGCGCCGCGCGATAGGAGGACCACAGCGCCAGCTCTGGCGCCCCCGCCGCATAGCACGCGGCGTCACGCACGAACGACGTCCACGCGTCGAGCGTCAACAGCGCACGCTCGCGCCCCTCCGCGCCGGCTCCTGGCGCCGCGGCGTCGGCCGCGCGGATGGCACCGGCCGTGCCGCCGCCCCCGGCGGCGAGGAACGCATCCAGCGCGTCGAGCTCGGAGTCGAGCGCGCCCGGCTCGGTGGCGAGGCGCAGCGCCCGTCCGGGCCGCCCCGATGCGAGAAACCCGGCCACAGCGGCGGTGGGTGCGTCGACGCCGTGCCGCTCGGTGAGCCACGCCGCGATGGCCGCGTGAGCCACCGGCCCGAGCGTGAATGCCTCGCAGCGTGAGAGCACCGTCGGCGGCAGCTTCTCCGGGTGCGCGGCGCACAGGATCAGATGTGTCCGGGGCGGTGGCTCCTCGATCGCCTTGAGGAGGTTGTTCGCAGCCGGCTCGGTGAGCCGCTCGGCGCGGCCGATCACCGCGACCCGCCGCCCGCCGGCGTAGGGCCGCAGCGCCAGGAAGTCCTGCAGCGTCGGTCCCTCCTCGCCGCCGGGGCGGACGCGCTTGATGCTGATGTTCTCCACGTCGGAGTCCTCGAGCCACAGGTCGGGATGCGCGAGGACGCCACCCGGCCAGCTGTCGCCTCCGAGCAGCTCGGTGGCAAGCGCGAGCGCTGCGGTCGTCTTGCCCACCCCCTCAGGACCGATGAACAACAGCGCGTGCGTGAGCGAGTCGTCCGCGGCGCCAGCCGCGAGCCTGCGCAGCACTGCACTGTGTCCGAGGACTTCGTCGAGCGTGGTCACCGGTGGATTGTGCGGCAGACTCGCCCGGTGACCGAGACGGACTCGACCCTGTCCGCTGACGTCCGCGCGCCACTGGTGGGAAGGGCTCGCTCGCGACGCGACATCGCTCGTGTGATCGTCTTCATCCAAGCCGCGTTGCTCGGCATCGTGGGGCTGCTCTACGTCGCTGGTCATGCCGAGCCGTACGTCGATGCACTCTCGTTGATCGGCGCCGGCATCCTCTTTTGGGGCGCGCAGCGCATGGGCACGGACGCACCCATCTACATCAGCGGGCGGGGTGACGAAGCCGGGCAGCGTCGCGTGCCGTGGGACTGGACCGACTTCCTCATGTTCTGGCCGGGTGCGTTCATCGCCGCGTCGCTGCTCGTCAGCATCGCCGTCCCCATCGCCGACGCGGCCACCAACGGCGTCGATCCGACGGTGCGCACCGCGGCCGAGTCCTTCGTCCAGCAGGCGGCGTTCTATGGCGGCGCGCTCTTCAACATCTATGTGCTCGTCGGACTTCGCCGGGGCGGCACGCTGTACCACGTCGGCTGGCGCAGGTTTTCGTGGTGGTGGATCCCCGTCGCCGTGGTCGCCGCGGTGGCCACCCTCGAGATCGCCGACGTGCTACAGGCGCTCAGCCAGCATCTCTTCCCGGGGGCGCACAACACGCAGTGTCAGGCCGTGCAGCACGACTACAGCCACTTCCTCGTGCTCGCGGTGATCGTCGTCTGCGTGATCGCGCCGCTGTCGGAGGAGACGATCTTCCGCGGGTTCGTGTACGGCTGGCTCCACCGTGTCATGCCCGCGGGGTTTGCCGTGCTGGTCAGCGGGGCCATCTTCGCGTCGCTGCACGGCGTCGTCTTGCTGTTGATACCCCTGTGGGCGGTGGGGATCATTCTCGCCGTCGTGTTCCAGTCGTCGCGCAGCCTCTGGCCAGGCGCGCTGACGCACGCTCTGTTCAACCTGCCCGGCATCATCGCCATCCTCAGCTCACCGACCTGCTGACACGCGCCCACGCAGCGCGGCGCCATCAGAACGGGGACTGGATCTGCCCCCCGTCCACCGAGATTGCGGCGCCGGTGACGAACGATGCGGCCGGTGAGCACAGGAAGACGGCGACACGCGCGACCTCATCTGGCATGCCGACGCGGCCCAGCGGGTTTTGACGCCCCACCTGCGCGAAGTGCGCCTCGAGGTCGCTCACGCCGGCCATCTGCGCCAGCTCGATCTGCCGGTCGGTGCGGATCGCGCCGGGCAGGATCGAGTTGACGCGCACCTGCGGCGCGAGCTCGTTCGCCAGAGACCTGGCGAGGCCGTTCACGGCACCGCGGATGCTGTTGCTCAACATCAGGCCGCTGATCGGCTGCTTCACCGTCGTCGACGCGATGAACAGGATGGCCGCCCCGTCGGATGCGCGCAGCGCCGGCAGGGCGGCGCGGATCAGGTGGACCGCGCTCATCAACAGCGTGCCGTAGGTGGCATCCCACTTCGCGTCGTCGAGCGCGTCGAAGGTCCCCTGCGGCGGGCCGCCCGCGTTCACCACCAGCGCGTCGAGGCGCCCGAGCTCGGTCAGGGTCCGCTCCACCGCGGTCGTCGCCTGCCGCTCGTCGCTGGCGTCGGCGGCGGTGGCGACCACGCGCGTCCCGTGCCCACGCACGGAGTCCGCGGCGGCGTTGAGCGCATCCGCGCCCCGCGCGCACATGCCCACGTCGGCGCCCTCTGAGGCGAAGCGCTCAGCGATGGCGCGCCCCATGCCCTTGCTCGACGCGGCGACGAAGGCGGCGCGACCCTTCAGCCCCAGGTCCATCCGCGCAGCACCCTAGCAGTCGACGGCCGGCGCCGTCGCCGGCGGCCGGTCAAGGAACAGCCGCTTGCGCCGGACCAGGTACACGACGATGACGACGTTGACGAGGAAGGCGAGCCCCTTGAGCACGCCGGGGTGCCGCAGCAGCTCTTCGATCTCGACCGGGATGAACGCGCACGATGCGAAGAGCACGAGGTATTCGGCCCAACGCCGGCGCAGGATGAGCGCGACCGCCTCAACGGCCTCGAGTAGTCCGTACAGGAACGCGGCGACCGCGACCGCCACCTGCGTGCCCTTGCCCAGCGTGGTGAAGTGCCCCACCGTGTAGCCGGTCAGCCGGAGCCACACGCCGCTTCCCGCGTGCACGTTGAGCTCGGTCTGCAGGCGATCCGCCCAATCTTCCAGGGCGCCGCTGCGCACGGCCACGAGCAGCACGATGCCGCCCAGGGTGAGGACGAGCGCCTTGACCGCGCGGTCCAAGATGATCAGCCGCAGCCCCAACGTGAGCGCGATGCGCCGCGAGAACTCCCATCGGGCCCACGCCGCGATGCCGCGATATCTCACATTTCCAGCATGACCGCCCGACGGGGAGGGTGGCCGCTTGGCCCGGAGGCACCTGGGTTTCGCTACTATGTGCCCGCCATGGGAGGAGAGATCGGCGCTTTCCCCGCGCCCTCCCCACCAGCCGAAGAATCCGGGGGGGTCCCGTTGTTGCCCGGCGGCACCAGCGTCTTCGACGACCTTCCTGCCAAGGCGATCGTCATCGCACCGCTGGCGCCGGCGATCGGCGACGGCCTGGTCGTCGTCCGCCACAACGCGAACGGCGGCACGGGCGTCTTCCTGGTGCGCGGCGGGGAGGTGGTCGAGACCCACCTCATGGATGCGGACGGGCGCGAGTCCGGGGAGGCGGCGGCGCGCCGGATCAAGGCGTGGAAGGACGCGACCGTCTCCGCGAGCCGGATGGGCCCGGCCTTGGTGGCCGTGGTGCCGCCCCTGATCCACGGCTCGCCCGCGTTCGCGGACCTGCGACTGGACTGGATCAAGTGGCGCGAGCTCCTGGCGGACGTGCGCGCCCAGGCCGGCACGTATGTGATCGAGGTGATCACCCCATCCGGCCGCGGCGTCACCTGCATCCGCGATGGCGAGTACATCGCGACGTACACCCAGGCGCACCCCGACCCAGGCGACAGCTCCCTGCTCGACGAGCTGGCGACGACGGGGACCGGGATCGTACGCGTGCTGCGTGACCCGGACAGCGCCGAGCTGCAGCCCGTCGAGCCTACCGAGGACGCAGGCGCAGAGCCGGCGACCGAGGCGGCATCCGACGAGTCGACGCCGGACGCAGTCGCCGATACGCCGGCCTACGAAGCCGCCGGCGACCAGCCCAGAGCGAACGAGTTCACCGCGCCGGAGGCCAGCGCTCAGCCACAGGACGACAGCAACGGGCACACCGAGCTCTACGGCACGCCACAGGAGTACCTGACCACCCCGCACGAGTACGCGGCCGCACCGCCCTTGGTCGACCTGGACGCGCGCGCGCCCGACGGGAGCGTCATGGTGTCGGACGTGCTGCCGGAGCTGAAGGGCCTGGTGCGCAACCGGCTGCACAAGTCCTCGATGCGGCTCGAGATCCTGCTCGAGGAGGCCGCCACGTGGGACCGCTCGGTGGACAGCGTCGTCGACGACGTGCGCCACGCCTCCATCCGCGGCGTGCAGCAATCCACGCTCGACGACATCGCCGACCAGATGCGCACCGTCAGCGGCCGGCGCACCGACTTCTAGGCGCCGGCGCGCTCGCCCACATAGTCAGCACTCCTGAAGAACCGTCGCTGCGCCAAGCGGCGATATCGAGCCACGGTGAACCACGGGCGCAATCGCACCATCGCCGGAGGCCGTCCTCGATACAGCACGATGGCGCTTCCCGCGCGCAACTGCCGCAGCGCATCCGTCGTGGCCAGGTGGTCGTGGCGCACAGAGTACGAGCGCGTCTCGCGGCCATCCGGCGCCCTGCTCACCTGCACGTCGGTGAAGGCGCTGCGCCCAACGAGCCGCGAGACGAGCTCGGTGGTCTCGGGATCGCTGACCCCGGGCAGGATCACCTTGCACGCGTGGTTGTTCAGGATCGAGTGCGCCCGGTCGGATCCGTACCGGGCGCGCAGCTGGCTCAGGTCCTGCACGATCGACAGCAGGATGACGCCGCGCCCCGCACCCTGCGAGGCGAGCGAGGGCAGATCCTCGATCGGTATCACGTTGGCGAGCTCGTCGAGAAACAGGCCGAGACCTGGTTCGAGCCGGCCGGCCGGTGACCGGTCGGCGATGCCATACGCCTCGGTCACCACCGTCATGAGAATGCCGATGAAGAGGCTCGCGACGCGTTCGGGTGCGAGGCGCGGGGTGCACAGATAGAGCGTGCCCTTGCGGCTGAGGAAGCGCTTCGGGTCGAAACGACTGCTGGTCGCAGATCGCGCGACCGCCCTCTCGTTGAGCACGTTGAAGATGCGCATGACGGTCGAAAACACCGTGCCGCGCTCGCGTTCCGGGCGCTGATCGA
>VBGJ01000223.1 GCA_005880445.1 Chloroflexota bacterium
GGTGCCGTTCGCGGGCTTGGACCGCTCTAGCCGTTCAATTGATAGACGTTCCGTTACCCTGGGAACGACTTTCCAGATGTTCAGATTTGTGACACAGCACCTGGCAGACCTCGCGCGGGCGGTTGCGCGGTACGGACCGGTCTTCTTGTTGGAGGTCGTGCTGTTCTGGCTGATCATCAAGGCTGTCGACTCGTCCGGCTACGGGCATCCGAGCGCGACCTTCGCCCCGACGTGGTACCCGGTTGTTTCGTTCCTACTCGTTGCCATCGCGATGGGAGCGGGCGAGGCGCGCTTCCAGTTGTATCGACGCGTGTGGTCGGTGGCCGGTCTCAACGATGCATTTGCGGTCGGCTTGGCGGTCATCGAGGCGTCGCTGCTGGTCATCCTCGTGAATTTGATCTTCCCCGACGGGTACAGGCCGTTTCGGGTCCTGGCTCCCATCCTCGCCGCGCCCGCTGTCGTCATCGCGATCGGGCTCGTGCGCCTCGTGCCCCGACTGCGGACATCGGCGCGTCCGACGGGAAACCGCCTCCTGGTCGTGATTCCGGACGCGAGCGGGTACGCCACCGTAAAAGCGCTCCTGCAGCATCCGAATCCGAACTGGGTGCCGGTTGCGGTGGTGACGATCGGTCCTGCTGACGTGGGTCGAACCTTGATCGGGATCCCGGTCATGGGGCGGGCGGACAACCTGAGGCAGTGGATGAAGGTGACCGCCGCGCAGGGCGTCGCGTTCGTGCAAACGGCAACCTCGGACAAGGAAAGGTCCCGTCAGCTTTATTCGCAGTGCCTGGCGGCTCAAATGCCGGTATTCATCGTTCCCGCCGCGGACGACTGGATCCCGCGTCCAAGCAGCTCCAGGCTGCGCGAGCTATCCGCGGATGACCTGGTCGGACGCGACCAGCGGGAGATCGACCTGGGTCTGGCGGCCGCGGAAGTACGGAATCGCGTCGTGCTGGTGACGGGAGCGGCCGGCTCGATCGGCGCCGAGCTGAGCCGGCTGATCGCCGGGATGGGCCCGCGTCGCTTGGTCCTGGTGGACACGAACGAGAGCGGTCTGTTCGATCTCTCCGAAGAGCTCCGGCTTGGTTCCACCATCGATCTGCGAGAAGCGCTCGTGTCGATCGTGGATCGCCCCCTCATGGTCAACCTGTTCGCCGATGAGCGACCAGACGTCGTCTTCCACGTCGGCGCCTACAAGCACGTCCCGATGCTCGAGGCCCATCCGATCCAGGCCGTGCTCACCAACGTCGTCGGGACGTGGAACACGCTTCGCTGCGCCGACGCCGCGGGCGTGCAGCGATTCGTCTTGATCTCGACCGACAAAGCCGCCTCGAAGCATTCGGTGATGGGCTGCACCAAGCGGTTGTGCGAACAGATCGTGCTTGCGTACCGAGGCCCGATGAGCTGCTGGGCAGTGCGCTTCGGCAACGTCGTCGGAAGTCGCGGCAGCGTCGTGCCTTTGTTCGAGCGCCAGATCGAGCTCGGCGGCCAGGTCACCATCACCCACCCCGAGATGACGCGGTTCATGATGACGATCCGGGAAGCGGCGTCGCTGGTGTTGAGCACGCTCGCCATCGCCAGGCCCGCGCATCTGTACATGCTCGACATGGGCGAGCCGATTCGGATTTTGGACCTTGCCCACGACCTGATCCGGTCACGGGGCCTGAGGCCCGACATCGACATCAAGACCGTCTTCACCGGTCTTCGCCCGGGCGAGCGCCTCACCGAGGACCTGTTGGGTCCTGACGAGGGTTGGCGCCCGACCTCCCATCCCGCCATTCGGGAAGTGATTTCTCCAGGTTTGGGCAAAGAAGAAGACCTGGCCTGGATGGTCGAGCGCCTGGAGAGCCTGGCCCGGGAAGGCAAGACGGACGAGCTGGTCAGGGCTTTGAAGAATGCGGTCCAGGCAACCCCGGCACGGGTCGAAGAGGATGATGTCCCAAAGCGGCCCAGGGAAACGCGTAACGTCCACGATCGACCGCAGACCGAGCAATAACAGGTCCGGGCTAAAGCGAATCCAGCCCGGATCGAGTCGCCGTCTCGAAACGTTCTTTGCTCACCCCCTGGAGACGGGTCGAATCGCGAATCAACCGGTGGCCGAGCAAAGCCAGTCCGCTCCAGCTCAGGCCGCGTGACAGTTTGAGCCTAGGCAGGACCAAAGAAAGGGAGAGCAATCTCCAGAACCACCAGATCGGCCCAGGGTAGTAATCCTTCATGTCGATGAACCGGTTCAGGTAGTAGATGTAGTAGCGACCCAGCGTCGCAGGTGGCGCCGCGCGGTCGATTGACGAGCCGACCTTGTGCTGGATCACAGCCCCGAAACAGCAAGCGACCTGAAGCTGCGCGCGTTTCAGTCGCAATGAGAACTCGTAGTCCTCTTCGCCGAAGAAAAACCGCTCTGTCAGCAGTCCCAGCCGCGCGAAGACCGACGTTCGGATCAGCGCTGCGCATCCGGTGATGAAGGTGATGCGGCGCCATCCATCCTGTGGCGTCGCGTCCACGGGCTGCTCGCTGAACAGGTAGCGCCGGCTGCCGAACCACGTGAGATCGCCTCCGCAGTTCCAGATCACCGGCCGCCCAAAGTATCGAATCTGTCCTGTCGCGGCGACGTAGTCGGGGTGCTCCGCCAGAAAGCCGGCCAGGCGGGCTACGCTATCCGGCGCCAGGACAGTGTCGTTGTTGAGGAGAAGTACGAACTCGGCGCCGACCTTCGTCGTGTAGCGGACCCCGACGTTAGATCCCGCGGCAAAGCCGAGGTTTTCCCTCGCTTCCACAACGACGAGCTGGATTTTTGCGTCTTGCTTGCTCAGGGCCCGCTCGACAGCCTCTCGACCGCCCGCCTCAGCTGTCGCGCGATCGTAAGAGGTGAAGGCCACCTCGCCCTGATGCTCGCTCGCCCACTGGTCGATCCGCTGAGCGATTCGAGACAGTCGACCGTGTCCTGTGCACCGTTCCAGTTCAGGATCACGGCGACGATGGAGGGCATCGTCGCTACGCCGGACGAGTCGCGATCGCCACGAGGTCCTCGCCCGCCGACCTGTCCACGTTGAGCATCAATCGTTCCGCGAGCTGGCGGCCGACTCCGCTGGCGGTGGTGGCGAGGCCCACGCGCCAGCGCGTGCTTGCGGCCGAGGACCTCGACCGGCGGATTGCCGCGCTGGCGGGCCAGATCGCGCTCGTGTTGAGCGCCAGTGTTTCGACCACTCGAGGTCGCAGCTCTGTCCACTCGAGCAAACGTCTCATGTTCTGGCGATTGAAGAGATGAAGGTGGCGTGGCGGTTCCAGGCCTCGCCAGTCGCGCCCGTAGTGCCGGTGGCCCCAGCTCGCGCTGTTGGGCGTGGTGATCACGATTGTTCCTTGTGGATTGAGAATGCGCCGGCATTGGGCGAGCATGCCTTGCGGATCATGGACATGCTCGACCACATGGGCGATCGTGATGGCGTCGAACGTCTTCTCCTCGAACGCGGCCGTCTGCATCGCCCCTTGGTGGACGTTGAGGCCTCGCGACTGGGCCCGCGCCGCGGCGATTGGGTCTGTTTCGACGCCTGCGACTGTCCAGCCTAGCTCCCGCATCATGGCGATGAAGTCGCCGCCCCCACACCCGACGTCCAGGAGCGTCGAGGTGGATCTCGGCGCCGGCAGGAACATGACCATGGCGGCAAAGACGCCCGCCCCGCCTGGATGAAGGTGCCCGAGCGGCGCGAGCCAGCGCCAGGCCCTCGATGTAGAGGTCGTCTCGTACCCGAGCCGTGAGCGTAGGTAGGAGGCCCTGACTTGGCGATAGATTCGCTTGGGCAGGCTTGACCCGCCGGCGCTGTCCTGGTGCGTGTAATAGGTCGCATACGCTTTGCCGATGTCCTCCTCGAGCGGCTGTGGATCGAGCCAGATGAGCTGGCAGCGTGAGTTGGCACAACGCTTGAACGACCACGTGCCAGGGGCTCCGAACAGAACATCGTCGAGGCCCTCATAAAGCGACTCGCCAGGCGATCCACAGAGGATGCAGTTCGACATGGGCCGGACGCGAATCGAGGCGGCGTCGGTCAGGGTCTCACCTCGACGAGTAGCATGGTTTCCCGATGCTAACGGCGCCGCTGATCGAGGCAGGCGAGCCTCCTATCGACGAGCTTCAGCACGGCTAGACACCAACCGGCTGCCGAGGCCGTTTTCATTCATCCCAGCGCCGAAGTCTCGCCGCGGGCCACCATCGGCCGAGGCACCCGCATCTGGCACCAGGCGCAGGTCCGGGAAGGTGCGGTCGTCGGCGAGGGATGCGTCGTCGGCAAGGGCGCCTATATCGACAAAGACGTGCGCATCGGCAACCACTGCAAGCTGCAGAACGGCGTTTCCGTCTTCCATGGATTCAACCTGGAAGACGGAGTCTTTCTTGGCCCGGACGTGATGCTGCTCAATTACAAGCACCCCCGCGCCATCAACCCCGATGGCTCACCCAAGAGCGACGAGGATTGGGTGGCCAGCGAAGGCATGGTCGAGTACGGCGCGGCCGTCGGAGGTGGTGCCGTGGTGCTTCCTGGAATCCGGATCGGCCGCATGGCCGTCGTCGGGTCGGCGGCGGTCGTGACGCGCGACGTTCCGGAGCGAGGCATCGTGGTGGGGAACCCGGCTCGCCTCCGAGGATTCGCCTGCGACTGCGGGCGCACTCTCGGCGAGGCAGACGATTCGGGAGCGCGGAAATGCCCGATCTGCGGCCGTGTGTACGACTTGCCGGCTGAGCGCAAATGAGCGAAACCGAGCGAATCGCGCGCGCGTATCGAGAACGTGACGAGCGCGCCGCCACGCGTTGGGACCTTCGCAATCCAGGCAACCAGCGCATCCTGTCCGAACGCCGGGGGCTGGTGAAGCGCCTGCTGCAGCGTCAGGGCTGGCTGCCACTTGCGGATCGGCGCGTCCTCGACGTGGGTTCCGGCAGTGGGGCGGAGCTGGCGTGGTTTCGCGAGCTGGGAGCCTCCGACTCTCACCTGGCCGGCATCGACCTGTTACCGGAAAGAGTCGAGGCTGCGCGGCGTGCGTTTCCACGGATCGCCTTCCGGGCGGGTAACGCCGAGCACCTTCCGTTTCCGGACCAAGCCTTCGACCTGGTCGTGGCCTACACCGTTTTCAGCTCGATCCTGGATCCAGAGATGGCAGCCAACGTTGCGTCGGAGGTCCGGCGGGTCATGCGTCCTGGAGGCGGATTGCTCTGGTACGACTTCCGCTA
>VBGJ01000074.1 GCA_005880445.1 Chloroflexota bacterium
CAAGGAGTGTGCTCCCCGGCGTTCGAGTGATCGTCCGACCTCGACTTCTGCGAGCACCGAGGTCAGCAACGGTGACCCGGCACGACCTGCCCAACGGCGGATCAACTGGTGGTGCTGGTCGTCCGTTGCGAGTAGCGCGACCAGCACCGATGAATCGACGTACACCGGCCCCGTCGACGCCGATGGGCTCACCATTCGGTGTCGCGCTGCTCCTCGAGAGCGCGCGTCAAGCCGATCGCCGGCAAATCGGCCAATTCGGCGAGCACCTCAGCCAAGCCGCCGGGCTGCGCCGGGCGTATGGCTCCTGCTTCGCGCAATCTGTCGAGGCCGCCGCCGACCAGGGGCGGGGCGAGCAGTCCGACGACCCGTCCCCGATCGGTGATCTCCTCGGCAACTCCGGAGGCGGCCACCCGCCTCACCACTTGAGCTGCATTGCGTTGAAGCGCACTTATTGGTATCGACATGTGCGCATGTTAGCACTAGGTCGGTTGGGTGCGGACTGAGGTGCACGGAACAGATCAGGCGCCCCGAAGTCGTAGTGCGTGGTCGTAGCGTGTGTAGGAAGCGTGGCTATAATTCTGGCCATGGAGACGAGGCCCCTTGCCGAGGTGAAGGACCACCTGTCCGAGATCGTGGATCAGGTCGCCAGAGAGCGCGCGCGCGTAGCGATCACTCGAAACGGGCGCCTTGCTGCCGTGCTGTTGAGCCCGGATGACCTCGAGTCTCTCGAGGAAACTCTGGCGATCCTAGGCGACGCGCAAGAGCTCGCCGCTCTGCGCGAGGGCATCGCGGACTTGGATGCAGGGCGCGTCGAGGACCTGGAGCACCTCAAGCGCAAGAACCCGCGCTGAGTGAGCGGACCCTATCGGGTTGTGGTCGCCAGTCGTGCGGCCAAGGATTTGCGCCGGCTGCGGCATGACGAGCGCGCGGCGATCATTGCAGCCCTCGAGCGTCTCGCTGCGATGCCTCGGGCCGGGAAGCCGCTGGTTGGTCAACTGGCTGGCATCTGGTCCCTCAGGCGCGGTGACTACCGTGTCCTCTATCGCGTTGATGACGCCAGCAAGATCGTGGAGGTGGCGCGGGTCGCGCACCGTCGAGACGTCTATCGCCGCGGCGTGAATGGATGAGGGATACGAGATGCCCCCTGGAGGAATCGAACCTCCCTCAACCGGTTAAAAGCCGGCTGCTCTTCCGATGAGCTAAGGGGGCGGGGTACCCGATTGTATTGACGCCCACCCGGCCGCGCCGACCTACCATCGGCGGATGGCCGGCCGGATTCGCGGGTTCCCAGCACACTTTCCGGTCCGCGATGATGGCAAGCGCTCGTGGCGCTACCGCGTCATCTCGATGCTGAGTCGCGCTGCACTCCGTGCGCTGTTCGGACGCGGGCTGCGCTTCCGTAGCATGGAGCGGTTTCCACTCGACGGTCCGTTGCTCGTCGTGACGAACCACCTGAGCAACATCGACCCCTTTCTGTTCGGCGGCTTTGGGCCGGGCACGATGTTCTGTATGGCAAAGCGCGAGCTGTATCGACACCGTGTCCTCGCCTGGGCTCTGGCCGGGTGCAACTGCTTTCCCGTGGACCGCGGGGCCGCCGACCGCTGGGCGCTGCGCACCTCGCTCGACATCCTGGCGAAGCGAGGCCGGCTGCTCATCTTCCTCGAGGGCACGCGCGCGCAGGCACCCGGGATGAAGAGCGCCGAGGCAGGGGTGGGCTTTCTGGCACGGCGCTCCGCTGCCCGCGTGCTGCCCGTCGCGGTCTGGGGCACGGAGGGCGCCCTGGCTCGCGGACGCCGGCTACCGCGCCGGGTGCCGGTGACCGTCACCGTCGGCGAGGCCTTCACGCCCGACGTGCCGGGCGGGGGCCGGCCGGACGATCAGGCGATCGCCGACTCCATCGGCCGGCGGATCGCGCAACTGCTCCCGCCGGAGTACCGGGGCGTGTATGCGTGACGAGCGCGCGTAGCCGGCCTTCAGCGCCGGCGCGAGCCACCTGACCGAGGCCGCACGCCCTTCACCGCCGGCTTGGCGCGCGACTTTGCTGTGGCCTTGGCCTTCTTGGCGGCCGGCTTGGCCCCTGTCTTCTTCCGGGCCGTCGTCGCGACCTTGGTTCTCGCCGCGGTGGGCTTGGCCTTTGCCTTGCCGGCCGCTGTGCGCGTCGGTGCTGTCCTGCCTGTAGTGGGGCGCGCAGCTTTGGCGGCTTTCGCCGAAGACCGCGACTTGGGCGCGGCGGCTCGCGACTTCGCCGGCGCCGCGGGCCGCGCCTTGGGGGCGGCACGTCCCTTCAGCGTGCGAGCCTTCTGCGCCGGCCGGGCCTTGGTGGCAGGGCGGGCTTTGCCTGCCGCGGCGGCCGGCCTCCGGGTGGCGGCCTTCGCGGGGCGCGACGGCGAGGCGCGCTTGGCCGCGGCCTTCGGCTTCGCCTTTGGCTTGATAGACGGCCGCGCTGCGCCCCGCTTTGGCGCCTTGGCCGGAGCCTGCCGCTTGCCGGCCGAGGCCGGCTTCCCCCCTGTCCGGGCCGGCGCGGCTGCGGCTTTGGGCTTGGCCGGTGGCTTCGCGGTCGTGGGTGTCGCCGTCTGCGGCTTCGCGGTACCGGCGGATGCGGGTCTGGCCGCCGCCACCGCCGCGGGCTTCGCCACCACCTTCGGCGCGGTCCGGGGGGGCGTGACCGTCGGTCGGGCGGGCCTCGCCGGCTGAGCGGTGGCGGCCGCCGTCCTCGACACCGGCTTCGGTTCCGCCGCGGCACCCGCCGGAACCGGCGAGCCGTCGCTGCCCGTGACGCTCGCTGCGGGGCGCCCGGTGCGCTCCTGCAGCACCATGCGAGGTTCCATCATCTGCCGTCTGAGCTCGGCCGCCCGTTCTGGAGCCGACCGGGTAGTCGCCGATCGGCGTGCCGGTGCGCGGGCGGGTGTTCTGGGTGAGGATGATTCGCTCGCCCGTGGAGAAGGGAGGCGGGGGCTCTTCGCGAGCGCTCGGCGGGCGTCCCGGCTGCGGGCGGATCGGCGCCGCCACGACGGGCGCGACGACCACCGGTGCAGCCTTGGGCTCAGCACTCTCCTGTTCATCGTCGTCGTCCTCGTCGTCGTCCTCCTCGTCCTCGTCGTCGTCAACCGCGACGACGTCGATCTCGACCTCCAGCTCGTCGTCCTCGTCGTCGCCGCTCGCGTCAGGCTCGTCGGCGCTCTCGGGTTCCGCGACGTCGTCGGCGTCGTTCTTCTTGTCGCTCGGCATGGGGGCTCCGTTTGTGCTTCTGACTAGACTGCCTTTAATGATTGCGCTCTTGCGAGGTACGCCGCTGTCGGACCACGCGCAGCAGCGCCTGTTGGAGATCGTACCGGGTGCGCTCACCTGGTTCGTCTTGCTCGTGCCCGTGCTCACGGCGTTCGCCATCCGGCTCAACGACCCCAGCCAGCTCTGGATCCTGGGCGTTGGCGCAGTCGTTCTCGACCTCTATTGGTTCGCGCGGACCACGTACACGGTGCGCTGCGTGCGCCGCTCACTCCGAGATCTCGAGGTCACACAGGCGATCGACTGGTGGGAGCGGTGTCAGGAGCTCGAAGTGGCGCTGGATGCCGGCGCACCGCGGCCGAGCCAGGTGGTCCATTGCGCTCTCATTCCCACGTACACAGAGCGCTATGAGCTGCTGCGAGCCACGGTCGAAGCACTCGCCAACCAGAACTACCCGCAGCATTTGCGCGTCTGCGCCATCATCACGCGCGTCACCGACCACGGCGGCATCGAGAATGTCGAGAGGCTGCGCGAGGAATTCGGCGACCGCTTCCGTGCCTTCATCCACGTGAAGGATCCGCTGCTGCCCGGCATCGTAGTGGGCAAGTCCGCCGCGATGTCGTATGGCGGACCGGTGCTGAAGCACGCGTGCGACGAGATGGGTCTCGACCCCAAGACGACGATAGTCACCGATCTCGACTCGGACTTCCGCCCGCATCCGCAGTACTTTGCATACATCACCGCGCAGTTCTGCACCGCGCAGAACCGCCTGACCTCGATCTGGCAGCCGGTGCCGGTGTTCCTCAACAACCTCTGGCGCGTGCCCGCGGCGGTACGCGTCATGGCCACGGCGGCCACGCAGTGGCAGATGTTCCTGCACCAGAACCCGCACCGGCTGGTCATGTTCTCGTCGTACAGCATGTCGCTGCACCTTCTCGACAACGTGGGCTACTGGGACTCGGACGTGATCCCCGAGGACTCCAGGTTCTTCTGGAAGTGCTTCTTCCGTTACGGCGCGGCGCTCAGGGTGCGTCCCGCATTTCTTACGGTGCTCGGCGACGCTCCCAAGGCACGCGACTATGGCAGCACGCACCGGTCACAGTACAACCAGATCAAGCGCTGGGCATGGGGCGCCACCGACATTCCTTACGTGTCGACACGAATCCTGCGGCACCCTGAGATACCCGGCAAGCTGCGAGCCCGGCGATTCTCGCTGCTCATCTTCAATCACGTGACATGGGCCACGCTGCCGCTGCTCCTCTTCTTCGGCGGAGCACTCCCCGCATTCATCGACCTGGATTACAGCCTGTCCACGGCCGCGACCGTCATCGGCTACACCACGGCGGGCATCCTGACCATCACGCTGCTCAACACGCTGCTGCTCATCCAGGTGGACCGGCGCCTGAGCCCCAAGCCCTCCACGTGGTCATGGTGGCGCCGGCGGTGGGCCGACGTTCAGCTGTTTCTGTACCCGATCGTCGGTCTCGCCCTCAGCGTGATACCGGCGCTCGAGGCGCAGACGCGGCTCATGTTCGGCGCGTACCTCGAGTACCGGGTCACCGAGAAGGAATAGCTGCGCGGCGCTTGATGCATACGTCGTTGGGGGGCGACGTGTTCAAGATGCGGAACGGCACGTCGGGCGAATGGTGCGCGCGAACCCACTCGACGGCCTCCTCTGAGTAGAAATCGCGACAGAGGCGTTCCGCGCTGTCGAGACTGCGGAAGTGGCGGACGTCATCGCCGTCGAACCGCAGGTACTCGAAGCCCTGCGCTTCGAACCAGTCCGGCTGCTGCGGCCAGATCACGGCGACGGCGCCGTCCGGCCGCGTGACCCGCTCGGCCTCGCGCACCGCGTGCAGCCCGCCGTGTGGACCGCTCGGGGTGAACGAAGAGCATGCCACGGCGAGGTCGACGCTTCCATCCTCGAGGGGAAGCGTGGTGAAGCTGCCGCGGCGGAGGTCGATGTTGCGCACGCCGGACTCTTCCGCATGGCGCTCGAGACGCCCCAGCAGCATGGGTACGGCGTCCACCGCGATGACGCGGCGAGCGCGCCGCGCCACAGGCAGGGTGAAGCGGCCGGTGCCGGCGCCGATGTCACATACGACGCGGCCGTCGACGTCGAGCGCGTCGATGATGGCCGGATGGATCTCCTCGCCCGCGATGAGCTCCTCGTATCGATCCGGCGCGTTCCAGTACAGGAGTGGCCAGAAGAGCGTGTCCAGCACGCGACGGCGGGCTTCGTCGACCGTGTGCGGTGTGCTCTGCGTTGCGTGTGCGACGCGGAATCGCTGCGATGCCCGGTCGTCGAGCGCCGCGGCGACACGGGCGGCGAACGTTGCGTCCGATCCCTGCAGTGCTCGGCCGAGATCCTCGGAGTCGACGCCACCGTCACGCGGATCGAGGAAGACATGCAACGCCTCCTCATCGAAATTCGCGAGGTCGCTGATGCCGAATGACAGCACGGGCTACGCGCCGAGCACCGCGGCCGCAGCGACGGCGGCGCCGCCCTCTGCCGCTTCCTCCTCCGCGACGATGCTCCGATAGTGCGACGTGACTCGGGCCGGCGGTCCATCATCCAGAACCTGGCCGTGATAGAGGAGGAGCAGCCGGTCGCAGTAGCGCTCCAGGATGCCGAGATCGTGGCTGACCAGCACGATCGTCTTGCCGTCGCGCTTGAACTGGCTGAAGACCTCGAAACACTTGTCCTGGAACCGCGCATCTCCGACGGCGAGCACCTCGTCCATCAAGAGGATCTCTGCGCTCGCTGTGATGGCAACCGTGAATGCGAGCCGCACCTGCATGCCAGACGAGTAGTTCTTCAGCTTCGCGTCGGCGAACTCAGCCAGGTCTGCGAAATGCATGATGGCGTTGATCTGTCGCGCCAATTGCGCACGGCTCAACCCGAGGACGGCGCCGGCCAGAAAGACGTTCTCGCGCGCGGTGAGCTCCGGATTGAATCCCACCCCGAGCTCGAGGAACGATGACACCTCGCCGTTGACGGCGACCTCGCCGGAGTCGGGGCGAAGGATCCGCGCCAGGATCTTTAGCAGCGTGCTCTTGCCGCAACCGTTCGGTCCGGTGATCCCCAGAAACTGTCCCTCGGGAACGTCGAATGAGACATCACGCAGTGCGTAGAAGTCACGGTACCGCGAGGCACTGCGGAGGTGCGTGACGCGGTATTTGAGTGTCGTGCTGCGGTCGAGTGGCACGCGAAAGCACTTGTTCAGCCCTTTGGCGTGGATCGCGACGCTCACAGGTTCTCGGCAAACCTCGGCGTCAGGCGGTGAAACACGTAGAAGCCGAGTACAAAGACGCCCACGCTGAGCAGCACGGGCACCGCGTAGAGACCGCCGAGGAGCGTCATGGTCCAGGGTGCCCCGGGGGTCACCAGTGCGTGGCGAAGGTCCTCGACAATCTGCGCGAGTGGATTCAAACCGGCGATCACCGCCACATGATGCTGCTGGAACAGAACAAAGGGGTACACGATCGCAGAGCCGTAGAACAGGACCAGGGTGCAGATCTCCCAGATGTGCCCGACGTCCCGGTAGTACACGAAGAGGCTCGACAGGAGCAGCGACAGCCCGATGATGAGCATCAACAGCTCGACCAGCAGCAAGGGGGCGGCCAGGCTGCGCAGCCCGAGGTGCATGCTACCGAGAGGAACCGTGATGACGATGATCAGCGCGGCGTTGATCAGAAACGTCATCAAAGCGGTGAGGATCGATGCGACCACGATGATCCAGCGCGGAAAGTATGCCTTGCGGATCAGATTGGCCGAGGCCACCACCGAGTTGACGGCGACAACAGTTGATTCCGTGAAGAACGTCCAGATGACGATGGCAAACAGCAGTTGCACGGTGAAGTCCGGTGTGGAACTGCCGGCCCGGAGCAAGACCGAGAAGACGGCATACATGATGCCGAACAACATCGCCGGCTTCACCAGTGACCACACGTAACCGAGTGCTGAACCGGTGTACTTGAGCTTGAACTGCGTGACGGCGAGCTCTCGCAAAAGGTTGACGTTGCGCTGCAACACGCTCGCTGGGCGCGGGATGGCTTCGAGCCGGCTCCCCTGGGCAGCGATGGTCATTGTCGGCCTCGGAACGATGTTGAGGAAGGCATGGCCAGAAGGGCAAATAGGGGCGGCGCTTCCGACCGCACGCGGCAGCCGCATGGTAGCATCTCGTTAGTTTCGCGCCTCATGCCGACGGCGTGTGCAGCCGGACCGAGTGCCTCCGGACGTGGATGGAAGAGCAAGCAGCGCGGGCGGCCGAGGCCATTCTGGAGAGCAACCGTCTAGATGCCCGAATCTCTCGCGGCACGACCTTCGACACCTGCCGGAGAGGACGCCGACAACCACGCCGATGCGCGCGAACTTCAACGCGAGGTCGCGCGGTTGAATGCAATGCTCAGCGACCTCCAGGCAGCACTCTTGGAAACGGAAGCCAGGCTGCGCGAGCAGACGGCCATGAACGACGGGACCGAGATCAAGCTGGCACGGCGGCTGCATGCAATGGCAAAACGCATGGCACCGCAGGGGACGCTTCGTCACCGCACGCTTCGCCGGTCCCTCCGGTTGGCGGCCGCCACGCAGGACGCCGGACTACGTGGTCTCAAGCGCGAGCTCGGGAAAGACAGGCGCATCGCGCGCCTGCGCGGCAGACCGGTCCCCGGATCGCTCGACGACCAATACCAACGGTGGTTGGCGCTCCATGTGCCAGGCACGAAGGCGCTCGAGGACATGCGCACTGCGTGGCTCACGTGGCGGCAGAGACCGCTGATCAGCGTCGTGCTTGGTGTGCACGCAGACACACCGGAACTGCGCGCAACCATTGCATCTGTCCAGGCTCAGGCGTATGGCAATTGGGAGATCTGCGACGCGCTCACGGCAGCCGGTGGCGAGTTCGTCCTGCTCCTCGAGCCCGGCAGCGCGCTGCAGCCGCACGCGCTCTTCGCACTGGTGTCGTTCCTTCAGAAGCATCCTGACGCGGACGTCATCTACGCCGACGAGGATCGCATCACGCAGAGCGGTCGTCGAGGCGATCCCCAATTCAAGCCCGACTGGTCTCCCGATCTTCTGCTTTCGTGCAACTACCTCGGCGAGCCGGTGCTGGTGCGGCGCGAGTTGGTGAGTCGGGCCGGCGGGCTCCGTCCCGAGCTCGACGAAGGCGGACATCACGACCTCTACCTGCGCGTCACGGAGCTCGCGCGTGAGGTCGGGCACGTGGACGACGTGCTCGAGACGCGCCCCGATGGCGTGCCTGCCGCACGCGATCGCGCCGAGACCGGGCAGGCCGCCATCGCCGACGCGCTGCACCGCCGCGATAGGGCGGGGCGGGTGGAACAGGGCGAGGCCCCCGGCCATTTTCATGTTCGGTATCAGATCCAGGGCAATCCGAGCGTTGGCATCATCATCCCGACCCGGGATCGCGTCGAAGCGCTGCGTGCCTGCATCGAGAGCATCGAGACGAAGTCTTCGTGGCGGAACGTCACCATCACGATCGTCGACAACGACAGCAAGAACCCGGAGACATTGCAGTACTTGGACGGCTTTCGCCATCGCGTGATCCAGTATCCGGGGGCCTTCAACTACTCGAGGATCATCAATACCGCCGCCCGGCAGGTGGATGCCGAGCATCTGCTGTTCCTGAACAACGACATGGTGGTGATCACCCCTGATTGGATCGAGGCCATGCTCGAGCACAGCCAGCGCCCCGAGGTGGGCGTGGTGGGCGCCCGTCTACTCTTCCCCACTGGCATCCCGCAGCACGAGGGGATTGCTCTGATGCGACCTGGACCGGGCAACTTGAACATGGGTCTTCCGTTGATTCGCGACGTTGTGGCCGTGACCGGCGCGTGCACCATGGTGCGGCACACCGTGTTCGACGAGGTGCACGGCATGGACGAGACGCTGGTCGTCGCCTTTGGCGACGTGGACTTCTGCATGCGCGTCCATGCTCGCGGCTACTGGATCGTCTACACTCCGCACGCGCAGCTCTACCACGAAGAGAGCACCAGCCGTGGGCTGCTGAACCCTGCTCACGACGCGCAGATCTTTTGTGCGCGATGGGGTGCGATGGGCGAACAGCACGACCCGTTTCTCAGCCGTCACATTCTGTACCCGAATCCGCTCGGCTTGCGGCTGGAGTAGGACATGGCCTGGATGCAGCTGACCCCAGAGATGGAGGAAGCCCTGACGCGCATGGCCGCGACGCCCGCGCTGGAGCGAACCGGACACATTGACGACGTCAAGGTGAAGACCTTCAGGAAGTGGTGCGATCAGCGGGGGTACTTCATCGAGCAGCTGAAGCGCGGCGATCGGGACGACGAAGGCAACATCTTCATGCCGGAGCAGACGAACTTCGCGCAGATGTCGCGAAGCCTCGCGTACGCGCGCGGCGGCAACCCTCCGGAGCTGATCAAGGCGTTTCACTGGCACAAGAAGCAGTGGGACTACTGGGACGTGGTGCAGGGAAACGCGCGAGTCGTGCTCGTGGACCTGCGCTCCGAGTCAGCGACGTGCGGACGGATCCAGACGCTGATCCTGGGCGAGAACTCGCCGGCGATGGTGGCGATCCCGCCCTACGTCGCGCATGGATACCAGGTCCTCGACCTCCGTGACGTTGTCCTCAACTACTACGTCACCGAGCCGTACGATCCCACCGCGCCCGACGAAGGGCGGATCGCTTGGAACGATCCAAGGATCGGCTTCGACTGGACCATCCAGAACATCTAGATGCGTCTTCTCGTCACCGGTGGAGCGGGCTTCGTGGGCAGTGAGTTCGTGCGCATGACCCTGCGCGAGCATCCAGACGACGCGGTCGTCGTGCTCGACAAGCTGACGTATGCCGGCAACGAGCGCAACCTCGATCCGGTACGAAACGATTCTCGCTTCCGTTTCGTACGCGGCGACATCTGCGACCAGACTCTCGTTCACGAGCTGGCGAGCGCGACTGACGTCATCGTCAACTTCGCCGCCGAATCACATGTCGACCGCTCGCTCGAAGCCCCAGGTCAGTTCATCCTCACCGACGTGTACGGCACGTTCACGCTGATGGAGGCCGCTCGAGAGGCCCGTCACGCACGATTCGTCCAGGTGAGCACGGACGAGGTGTACGGCGAGGTCGATTCCGGCAGCAGCGTCGAGAACGATCCGCTGCTACCGCGGAGCCCGTACAGCGCCAGCAAGGCCGGTGCCGAGCTGCTGGTGAATGCGTATCGCGCGTCCTACGGGTTCCCGGCAGTCATCACCCGCGGTTCGAATACCTACGGCCCATACCAGTATCCCGAGAAGATCATCCCGCTGTTCATCACGAATGCGCTCGACGACCTCCCGCTTCCGATCTACGGCGATGGCACGGCGGTGCGTGACTACCTCCACGTGTCCGAGCACGCCACCGGCATCGACACCGCGTTGCGTCGCGGCGAGGTCGGAACCGATTACAACCTCGGATTTGGTGGGGAGACGTCTGGGGTCACGGTGGCGGACGCGGTGCTTCGCATGCTGGAGAAGCCGGCGGCGCTCAAGCAGTTCGTCCGAGACCGCCCGGGCCACGACCGGCGCTACTCGCTCGACTCCACCCGGCTGCGCGCCGTTGGTTGGACCCCCCACATCTCCTTCGAGGAGGGACTGAGGTCGACCATCGACTGGTATGTCGACCACGAGGAGTGGTGGCGCCCGCTCAAGTCGGGGGAGTTCTGGGATTTCTACCGCCGCAACTACAAGCCGGCGGATCCCGTCGGGTCGTAGGCGGCACGAGGGTGCGCCTCCTGGTCACCGGCGCCCACGGTCAACTGGGCCGTGAGCTGATTGGGGTTCTCGGCGCCTCCGCGCACCACGTCGTCGGAGTGACGCATCCGGAGTGCGATGTCGCGTCGCCCGAGTCGATCGCCCGCATCATGGAGCGGGTGCGCCCCGATGTGGTGATCAACTGCGCGGCCTGGTCGAATGTGGACGCAGCGGAACAACACCGCGATGAGGCGTTCGCGGTCAACGCCACGGGCCCGCGGTTGCTCGCGCTGGAATGTGCGCGCCGCGACGCATTGCTCTGTCACATCAGCACGGACTACGTGTTCGATGGCGCCGCGTCGTCCCCGTATCGGGAAGATGCTGCGGTGCATCCGCTCGGCGTCTACGGAGCGAGCAAGGCAGCGGGCGAGGACGAGGTGCGCGCCGTGTCGCCCCACCACCAGATCGTGCGTACGGCGTGGCTGTATGGCCAGGAAGGCCCCAACTTCGTCCTCACCATGGTGCGGCTGGCGCGCGAGCGTGGCGAGCTTCGCGTCGTCGCGGATCAGCGTGGCGCTCCGACGTGGACGGGCCATCTCGCCCCGGCGCTGGCACGGCTGGTGCAGCTCGGAGCAACCGGGACGTTTCACCTCACCAACGGTGGTGACACGACCTGGCATGGATTTGCACGTGCGATCGTCGCGGCCGCCGGCCTCACAGTGCCGGTGGTCGCCATCACCACCGACGAGTATCCGACGCCGGCGCAGCGACCGCCGTACGCGGTGCTCGACAACGCTGCCTGGCGCCGCCTCGGCAACCCGCCGCTGCCGTACTGGGGGGACGGCCTGCGCGAGTATCTCCGCCGGCGCGGGCTGTTGTCGCACGGTGCGGCGGATCTCGATACCGATTCCGGCGCCGCGTCGTGACCAGCGTCCTCGTGGTCGCAAACGGCCCGATGCAGCGGCAGATGGCGGGCCCCTCCATCCGCTGCCTCGAGCTGAGCCGGGTGCTGCACGCGCGTGGCCATCAGGTGACGGTGGCGCTGCCCGCGCCGACCGACTTGCCAGACCAGGGCTTTCCGCTTGTCGTCTACACGGCTGATTCCATCGTGTCGTTGGCGCGCCGCGCTGACGTGGTGCTGGTTCAGGGATATGTCCTGCGCCGCCATCCCGACCTGGCGCACGTCCATTCCCGCATCGTCGTCGACCTCTACGACCCGTTTCCCCTGGAGAATCTCCTGGTGTTCCAGCGCGCTCCCATGGAACGGCGCGAAGCGGAGCACCTGGAGTCGATCACGGCCATCTGGGAGCAGCTCGCGCGCGGCGATTTCTTTCTGTGCTCCAGCGAGAGACAGCGCGACTTTTGGGTGGGTGGGCTGACCGCGATGAACCGCGTCAATCCGTACACCTACTCAGAGGATCCGACACTCCGCAATCTCATCGACGTCGTGCCGTTCGGAATCCCGTCGGTGCCGGCGAGCAGCACGCAGCGGGCGATCCGGTCTCGAGTCGCCGGTGTCGGTCGCGACGACATCGTGCTGCTCTGGGGTGGCGGCGTGTACAACTGGTTCGATCCTGCCATTCTCATCCGCGCCGTGGGCCGTCTGGCGGACCGCCACCCACGCCTGCGTTTGGTTTTCATGGGTGGTGCGCATCAACGACACGTGGGTACCGTATGAGGCACGCGCGGACTGGCTGCTCGACGCCGATGTAGGGGTCTCCACACACTTTGACCACGTGGAGACGCGCTTCTCGTTCCGTACGCGTGTGCTCGATTACTTCTGGGCCGGACTGCCGGTGATCTGCACAGCCGGTGACACCATCGCGGACACGGTGGCGAGCCGGGAGCTGGGCGCCACGGTGCCACCCGAGGATCTCGACGCCGTGGTGGCCGCGATCGATCACATGGCCGCTGATCGAAGGTGGCGCAATGCATGTTCCCGTCGCGTGCGCGACTTCGCGGCCGCGCTGACCTGGGAGACGGTCGCGGAGCCCCTGGTGCGGTACTGCGAGAGCGGCGTGGCCGCTGCGGACGGTGGTTGGGCGCTGCGCGGCCGGCCGTTCTCCACGATCGCCGCATCCCTGGTGACGCCGGCAGCGATGCCCCGGAGCGGTCTCCGGCGCACGCTGCGCGCTGCGTACGACCGCCTGCCGCTGACCGTGCGCCGCTCGCGGTCGAATTCTTTGCTCGGGCCGCGCACCAGCAGCACGGCCTGCACTACACCATCGTGCGCCCGTTCAACTGCGTGGGGATCGGTGAGGCGCGCGCCCTAGGTGACCAGGAGATCCTGAGCGGCAACGTGCGCCTCGCCATGAGTCATGTGGTGCCGGACCTGGTGCAGAAGGTGCTCAAGGGGCAGGACCCGCTGCACATCCTCGGTGACGGGAGTCAGGTGCGCCACTACACGTACGGCGGCGATCTGGCGCGCGGCATCGTCATGGCGATGGAGAGTCCGGCCGCTCTCGACAACGACTTCAATCTGTCGACGTCGACGTCGACGACGGTGCTCGAGCTGGCCGAGCTCATCTGGCACCGCATCAAGGGCCGTGATGTGCCCTTCCGCTACGTCAGCGACCCGCCCTTCGAGCACGACGTGCAGCGTCGCGTCCCCGCCACCGAGAAGGCGAAGCGCGTCCTCGGGTTCGAGGCGACGACGAC
>VBGJ01000075.1:0-17612 GCA_005880445.1 Chloroflexota bacterium
TGATCTGCGAGGAGTTGCCGGCGTGCATGATGCCGTCGGACTTGAACGACGGCTGGAGCTGGGCCAGCACCTCCGCCGTGGTCTCGCGGCGGATGCCCTGGTCCTGGCTGACCACCCGGCCGTCCCCGTTCTCGCCGACCACCACCGGAGCGATCTCGCGGTCGAAGTGGCCCTGGGCCTGGGCAGCGGCGGCCAGCTGCTGCGAACGGGCGGCAAACTCGTCCGCCTGCCCGCGGGTGATGTGCCACTGCTCGGCGATCATCTCGGCAGCCAGCCCCTGGCTCACCAGGTTGTAGTGCTCCAGCAGCTCGGGCGGAAACGGTGTGCCCGGGCCCTGGATCAGGTTGGCACCCATCGGCACCCGGCTCATGCTTTCCACGCCGGCGGCGATGGCGATGTCGCACACCGACGACTGGATGAGATTGGCGGCGAAGTGGATCGCCTGCTGTGACGAGCCGCACTGGCGGTCGACGGTGGTGGCGGGGACGTCGACCGGGAACCCGGCCGCCAGCACCCCCTGGCGAGCGATGTTGATGCCCTGCTCGCCGGTCTGGGTCACGCAGCCGACCACCACGTCGCCGACCAGCGCCGGGTCCAGTCCCGCACGCCCGATGACCTCGCGGAGCACGTGGGCCAGGAGCAGCACCGGGTGAACGTCGCGCAGATCGCCGTTCTTCTGGTTGCCCCGGCCCAGCGGCGTCCGCACAGCCTCAACGATGACAACGTCGTCACTCATCTTTCTTCTCTCCTGCTTCTGCCGCCGCCCGAAGCGTAGCGAAAAGGCGCCGAAGCGCAGTCCCGGCGCCGATCACCGGACCCGGACCACGTACGCCAGCGGCTCGCCGCCGCCACTCGCGTCGAGGGGATTGCGCGGGGCGTATTCGGTGTCGATCACCTGGCCATGCCGCGGCATCGGGTCGGACGCGCCCAGCACGAGCAGGTCGCCGGGCTGGGCGGTGGCCTCGGCGAATACCGGGTCGGCGATCCGCATGCCCAGCGTCGCCAGGCCAGGAGTCACGTCGTCGTCGACCGGCTGCGCCGGCGGATCCGGGCGCAGCGCGAAGAAGGCCTCGATGTATGGCTGCTCCAGCCGTGACGACAGATACACGGTGCCGCCGGCGCTGAGCGCCTGCGACGCGCGCAGGATCGCCGGCTCGACGCCGGTGTCGAACGCGGTCGCCGCCCGCGCCGGATACGCGGTGTACATGTCGAGCGTGTACAGCGCGCCCTGCACGAGCAGCGCGGCAAGGAGTGCGGCCGCGACCAGGCGATGCCGCCGCAGCACGTCTCGGATCACATCGAGCCCGAACACGGCAAGGATCACGAGCAACGGGAGCATGACGGCCGAGCGCAGCGCGTGGGGCGCACCGAAGCCGTTGGTCAGCGATGCGGCGACGGGCGCGAGCACGATGCACAGCACAACGAAGCGCGGCAATGCCTCACGTCGGCGCAGCCAGCACCCGTACAGCCCCAACAGAAGAAGCGGGGCGCTGACCGCGAGCAGCATCCCGGCGAAGCCCGTGTTGTGCCGCGGGTTGGGGTCGCCGTGGATGAACAGGAAGTCGGGGCTGAAGTACGAGACATAGTTACTGAGGAAGCGCCCGATGACGGCGGGCAGCGGAGCACCGTCGGCGCCGATGCTGATCACGCTGAACTCACCGGTCAACGCGCCTGGATGCAGCAGCGCCCACACGCCCAGCACGACGTAGCCGGCGGCGACGACAGCGAGCGTGCTCCACCAGCCGCGGAACCCCCCGTTCCTGTACACGAATGCGAACGCGACCGCAAAGAGCAGGATCTCGAATCTACCCGTGCTGTAGGCGAAGATCGACAGCGCGAAGAAGAGCCCAGCAAGGATGAAGCGCCTCGGTGTCAGATGACGCTCGTCAGACAGGCACCACAGCGCGACCGACAGCGTGGCCAGCATGCTGACCACCTCGAAACCCACCCGGCTCTCCTGCACCAGCCAGGGAGTCAATGCCACCAGCGCCAGGACGAAGAACGCGATGGGCCGCGAGCCGGTGACGCGCCAGGCGGCAAGCGCCAGGAACAACACAGCGATCAGTCCAAACATGGCTGCGGGCAGCCGCTCAACGTCTGATGTGACCCCAAGGAACCGAGCAAACGGCACCAGCGCATAGACGTAGAGCGGATTCTTGTACTCGCCAAAGGCCTGGAAGAAGAGCGGAAAATGCACGCCGTGCTCGTCGACGCCGTAGTGCGCGATGGTCCATGCGTTGTATGCGATGGACGATTCGTCGATGTACAGACCCGGCGGCACGTTGGACAGGTCGGTGAGGTTGCGCACCGCGATGGCGAGGCCCAGAAGGACAGCGGCCGCGGCCCACAGCGCCGGGCCTGAAGCGGAGCGCCGCCTAGGCACGTGCGATGGCTATGAGCTGAAAGCGAAGTGGCCCAGATGGAGCCACGGCGAGAGCACTCCCGTTTCCGACTCGCCGAGCTCGAGCCGCCGCTCTCGAGAGATCCCCCGCACGTCGCCCAGAGCGTCGACGATGCTCTGGGTGAAGCGGAGGTCGCGCACGGGACGCGACAGGCGGCCGTTCTCGATCAGAAACGTGCCGTCGCGCGTCATTCCCGTGATGATTGCATGCAGCGGATGCACATCGCGCACATACCAGAAGCGCGTGATGTACAAGCCACGCGTGATGCCGGCGATCAGCTCTGGCACGCTGCTCTCACCCGGCAACATGGCAAGGTGCGACGCGTACGGCCCCCACGTGTTCGGCTGCGGCAGCGAATGACCGGTGGAGCGGACGCCATCCTTCAGCGCCGTCGGCGTGTCATAGACGACCGCGTGGCACACACCGCGCGCGATCAGGTCCAGCGGCTGGGTTGACACGCCCTCGGCGTCGAACGGGTACGGAAACAGGTCGGGATCGCGGCAGTCGTCGCGGATGGTCACGCTCTCGCTCATCGCTTTCTCGCCGATGCGCATGAAGCTTCTGTGCTCCTGCACCGCGAGGGCGCTGAAGCCCACCCAGCCCAGATGCTCGAGCAGGTCGGTGACGGCGTACGGGGCGAGCACCACCTCGTACGTGCCCGGTTCGATGGCGTCGGCACCCTGATTTCGAAGGCACGTGTCGACTGCCTCGTCAGCCATCTCCTCGATGTCGATGCGGTCGATGTCGGCGTCGTGGCGCGACGCGTAACCCGAACCGGCATCCCCCCGGACCACGACCACCGCGCCGGCCTGCGTGGATGTCGCCGACCGCCGCACACCCTTGGTGTTCGCCACCGCCGTTTGCCGCTGCGCGGTGCTGAGGTACCCGTACGCCACGAGCCCGCGCCCGCTGGCGCGGCGCGCGATTGCCGCCACATGGTCGGCGCGGAGCTCGGGCGTGGCCGCGGCCGTCGCTGCGCTGTACGCAGCGGGATCGTCGGCTCCCTCGTCTGGCTCCGGGATGGGGCTCACGTCAGTCTGCGTGGCAACCTCGCGCGCTGACTCCGCCGCCGCCATGACGCGTGCGGCGAGGTCCGCGCCGGCTTCTCCTGTGGAAGCGGCGGTTCCCACCCGGTTGTCCGCGAGCACGCGCGCGCGAAGGCGCAGCGACCGCTCCGCCACGTTCTGATGGATCGCGTTGGCGGCGAAGCGCGTCAGCTCCTCCGTCACCGAGGTCACCACCGCCTCGGCGTCGCCCATGCGCGCCTGCATCAACGCGCCCTCGCTGAGCGCGACGACATCGTCGGCCGGCAGCACCGTCACTGTGCCGGCTCCACCCGCACGTTCTGGAACCGGCACGGCGCTGCACCGTGACCCACGTGCATCAGCTGTGACGGTTGCCCCTTGCCACAGTTGACGACGCCCCACATGCGCCACTCCGCGTCGCTCGCGACCGCATCGCAGGACCGCCAGAACTCGGGCGTGGTGCCGCTGTACAGCGCGTTGCGCACCAACCGCGTCCGCATGCCGTCGACGATCTCCCACGCGTTCTGCGTACCGAACTGGAAGTTGAGGCGCCGGTCATCGATGCTCCAGGAACGGTTCGTCTCCAGGTAGACGCCGTGCTTTGTCGTTGCGATCATCTCGTCGAGCGACGACGACCCGGGCTCGAGGTTCACGTTGGTCATGCGAATGAGCGGCAGCCGCGCCCATCCGTCGGCGCGCATGGTGCCGTTGCTCTCCTGACCTAGCACCGCAGCCGTCTCACGCGACGTCATGTAGCCGCTGAAGATGCCCTTGTCGACGAGCATCGTGCGTCGCGCGGGCACGCCTTCGTCGTCCCATCCGAACGTGCCAAGCCCCGTCGCACGCGTTGAGTCGGCGGTGAGCGTCACCTGCTCGCTGCCGTAGCGAAATGTTCCCAACAGCTCCGGGGTGAGAAAGGACATTCCCGCGTACGCGGCCTCGGTTCCGAGAACGCGATCCAGCTCCGTCGGATGCCCGCAGGACTCGTGCACCTGCAGCGCGGCCTGCGTCCCGTCGAGGATCACCGTCATCGTGCCGGCAGGACACCGGTCGGCCGTGAGGAGCGCAGCCGCCTCCGTGGCGATGCGCTCGGCGTTGCCCGGCATATCGAAGCCTTCGATGACCTCCCAACCCGCGCACAGCTGGTGCCGGCCGAAACTGTTGGACTCGCGGACCGTCACCTGCGCCACGCGAGCCATCGCCTCGTCGGTGCGCATGAGCAGGTCGAGCTTGGCGTCGAGCGACACCTCGAAGGGGTCCTGCTCCACCGGAGTGCGGTACGCACCGCTCACCGGTGCGAGCGGGGCGAGGTGCACCGGCCGCGGGTTCAGCCGCGCCGACGCGCGGGCGATGCGAACCGCGTGCCGCGCCGTCTCTTCGACGCTCGCGGCGTCGAGGCGGCATCCCCCCGCAAATCCCCACGCACCGCCGGCGATGACGCGCACACCGAGCCCCTCGTCCTCACCGACCTCGACCGTCACTACCTTCCCGTTCTTGACCACGAGGTGCTGCACCCGGCGGTCGACGACGCGGCAGTCTGCGTAGTCGGCTCCGGCGGTCACGGCCGCGTCGAGTGCGCGCTCAGCCAGGTCCCGCACGGCCGCCGAGTATACGGTCCCCCGTTGGGGATTCCCGTCACTTGTGATCTGAGCAGCTCTGGCGCGCGCTTATACTCGGTTGGAGCATTCGAACAGACGGTTGTGACGGAGTGATGCTGGATCCGCGCCGCCGCTTCCGCGACCGGCTGCTGATAGGCATGGTTGCGGTGGCGCTTCTCCCGCTCGCCGGTTTCGCCATCCTCGCGGCCGTCGATCTCGACGCGATCAGCCGCAGCACCGCGAACGAGGCGCAGGGCGCGATCCTGAAGGACGAACAGGATCGGCAGCTGACCACGACGCAGAGCCGGGCGGGTCTCCTCGAGGCGCGTCTCACCGGCGTCGGCACCGAGCTCGGGCATCTCGCGGAACAGGTGTCGCCGGCACTCGCGACGGCGCCGAAATCGGTCCCTTCGCCCCCGACGCTGACCTCGTACCGCGGCGACCAGTTCGCGGGAACCATCAGCGATCCGGCCAGCATCGTGCTCACCAGGTCTGTGAGCGCCGACGATCTCCGTCTGGTCAGCGCCGGCACCGGCTTGCTCGGCGCCATGCAGGCGCTCCGCCATGACTACCCCGAGATCACATCGGTCTGGATCGCGAGCCCGTCCGGGTCCGGCCTGCTGGTGGTGCCGGGCATCGACGTCAGGGGCGCGCTCGACGAAGGCCTGCTGGATCCGAACCATCCCCAGCTTCGGGCCGGGACCGACGTCCTGACGGCCAGCGAGCGCCGGCTTGGCTCGGGTGGGTCCAGCGCTTGGGGCGGCTCGGGAGCTCGGCCGCCCGGAGCGCCGTTCTGGACCGACGCATACGCCCTGATGGCTTCCGGCGCCAGCGGAGTCTCCGGCTGGGTGCCGCTCCGCGACGGTCGCGGGACCGTCGGAGTCGACGTCGCCGTGGCGTCGCTGGTGACGGCCTCGCTGGCCCAGCCGAACGCGGCGCCATTTCCGCCGGCGGCGTATCCGATGCTGCTCAGCAGCGACGGGACCGTTGTCTATGCCGACCCCGCGGCGGGGCCGGACTTCGCCGCGACGATCAGCCTCGCGGGATCGCCGCTGCCCGCGTCCAAGGTCGCCGGCCTGCGCGCCCGCCTCGGTCAGGTGGAGGCGACGGGCCGGCCCGCCCTGCTCCCGGCGAAGCTCGCCGGGGTCGAGAAGGACGTCTTCACAGCTCCGGTGAGCGGGCCGCGATGGGTGCTCGCCTCGCCGGTACCGGTCAGCGACCTCGAACCGGATCTGTCGGGTCTCACGTACGGCATCGCCGCCGGGGTGCACACGCTGTTCCCGATCCTGGTGCTGCCGGCGCTCCTCCTGCTGCTGGGGCTCGCGTTCGTGGCGGCAACCATCCTCTCGCGCAAGCTGGTCGTGCCGGTGCGCAAGCTGACCGAGGCGTCGGAGGTGCTTGCGAGCGGACGAACCGACATTCCCGTGCCGCCGCAGGGCAACGACGAGGTGGGCACGCTGGCGTCGGCGCTGGAGCGGATGCGCCGGGAGATCAACACCTCCCGAGAAGCCATCCTGGCTGCGTCGGCAGAGCTCGAAGCCCGCGTCGACCTCCGCACCTCCGAGCTGCGCTCCCGCAACGAGGAGCTGGTCGCCCTCAACGAGCTCGCCGGGTCGCTGACCCGCTCGCTCGATGCACGGGTCATCCTCAACGAAGCGCTGGACGCGGTGCGCGCCATCCACCCGCTGCACGCGGGCCGCGGCTACGCGCTGGACGGTGATGCCCTCGTGCCGGTGGCGGCATGGTCGCGCGATCCTGATGCCACGGCGCGGGCGAACGCGCTGGACGGCATCGCGGAGCAGGCGTTGCGGCGCGATCATCCGGTGCGCCGCGGCTGGCGTGGCAGCGTGCTGCTCGGATGGCCGCTGGGCACGCGACAGGGGGTGGTGGGCGCGCTCGCCGTCGATGCCACAGAGCCGCCGAGGGGTGACACGAGGCGCCTGCTCCAGGCGGTGGCCGACCAGGTCGCGCTGGCGCTGCGCACGTCGCTGCTCTCCGCCGCCGGGCGCGAGCATGCCGTGCTCGAGGAACGCACCCGTCTTGCTCGCGAGATCCACGACACGCTCGCGCAGCAGCTCACCGGCATCGTCATCCAGCTCGAAGCAGCGGGCGCGCTGCTGGAGCGTGGCTCCGAGCGCGCACTCCATTCGGTCGCCGTCGCACGAGAGCTGGCCCGATCCGCCCTGCAGGAGGCGCGCCGCTCCGTGTGGAACCTGCGACCGGCGCCGCTGGCGGCGACCGGAGTCATCGGGGCGATCGAGTCGGAGGTGCGCGGCTTCGAGGAGCGCTCCAGCATCCCGGTCCGGTTCATCACACGGGCGCTGCCGCAACGGCCCCCACTGCAACCGGGGGCTGAGGTGGCGCTGCTGCGCATCGCGCAGGAGGCCCTGTCCAACGTATCGCGTCACAGCGGAGCGACACGCGTCGACATGACGCTGCGGGCGGATGGAGACGAGCTTGCGCTCTCGGTTCGCGACGATGGAGTCGGCTTCGACGCGGCGGCGGCCGCCCCTCGTGACGACTGCTTCGGTCTCGAGGGCATGCGAGAGCGAGTCGAGCTGGCGGGCGGCACCCTCGTTGTGATCAGCAGCCCCGGGCATGGCACGGAGGTCGTCGCGCGCGTGCCTCTGATCGATGCCGGAACGGTGGCGCACACGGCATGATCCGCGTCCTCGTCGCCGACGACCACCCGGTGGTGCAACAAGGGCTGTGCACCATGCTCGAGCTCGAGGACGACATCGAGGTCATCGGTCGCGCCGACGACGGCGCGGATGTGGTGGAGCAGGCGCGGACAGCGCATCCCGACGTCATTCTTCTCGACGTGCAGATGCCCAACATGGACGGCATCGAGGCGCTGCGGCGCATCCGCGCCGAGAACCCCGACGCGCGCGTGATCGTCCTCACCACATATCGCAACGAGGACTACGTCCTCCCATCGCTGCAGGCAGGGGCGCGCGGCTACCTGCTCAAGGACGCGACCCGTGAGGAGCTCGCCGGCGCGGTCCGATCGGTCGCGGCCGGTGCCAGCCTGCTCGACCCCACGTGGGTGAGCGCGGCGCGCGACGGCACCCCGGCGCTCACCCCGCGCGAGCGCGACGTGCTGCGGTTGATGTCGGACGGCAAGAGCAACGGTGAGATAGCCACGCTCCTGTTCGTGAGTGAAAACACTGTCAAGACGCACGTGAGCAACATCCTGGACAAGCTGGGCTGCCGCGATCGAGCCGCCGCCGTGCTCACCGCCTGGCGCCGGCACATTCTCTAGAACGAATTCGCCTCCGACGGCGAGCCCTACACTCCTGCGCCATGGCTGCAACGGTTGGCATCGGGCTGCTCGGGCTGGGCACAGTCGGCACCGCGGTCGCACGGCGGCTCATCGATGAGTGGGAGCTCCTGGGCGAGCGCGCGGGAGCCACTCCCGTGCTACGACGTGTCGCAGTGCGCGACGCCGAGCGTCCGCGCACGGTGAACCTCAAGAACGTGCCGCTCGTCTCCGACCCGACCACCGTGGTCGACGACCCTGACGTCCGCATCGTCATCGAGGTCATCGGCGGTCGCGAGCCGGCCGCGACGCTCATCGAGCACGCGCTCGCCGCGGGGAAGACGGTGGTGACGGCGAACAAGCTGCTCGCTGCACACCAGGGCCCGGAGCTCTCTCGACTGGCGGAACAGCACGGCGCGGGACTGTGGTTCGAGGCCACGGTCGGCGCCGGCCTGCCCGTGATCGCTCTGCTTCGCGGAAGCCTCGGCGCAGATCGCATCTCGCGCATCGACGCGATCATCAACGGAACCACCAACGTCATCCTCACGCACATGAGACGTGACGGGATCACCCTGCGCGCTGCGCTGGCAGACGCGACGGAGCGCGGCTACGCCGAGGCGGATCCGAGCGCCGACCTCGACGGCTGGGACGCGGCGCACAAGCTGGTGATCATGTCGTGGCTTGCCTTTGGTGTGCACGTGCAACCTGAGTCGGTCGACCGTGTTGGCATCCGCGACATCGACCTCGCCGACCTCGCGTATACGGGGCAACTGGGCTACACGGTGAAGCTGGTGGCACACGCGCACACCGGCGACGCCGGCGCGGTGCATCTGCGCGTGCGCCCGACGGCGGTGCCCGCCGACCATGTGCTGTTCGGCGTCGATGATTCTGACAATGCTGCCTTTATCTCCGGCGACCTGGCCGGCGAGGTCATGCTCCGCGGACTCGGAGCCGGCGGGGAGTCGACTGCGAGCGCCGTGGTCTCCGACGTCGTCGAAGCCATCCGGCGACTGGATGCCCAGCCGCAGCCGCCGGCCACGCGTCCGGCGGCGCTGCTCGACGGCGAGGCCGTGGAGGTCGCGCAGTACGTGCGCCTGCGCGTGGCCGACATGCCCGATGCGAGGCAGCTCGCGCTGCAGGCGCTCGAGGACCGCGGCGTGCCGGTGGTCGAAGCCATCGACAAGCCGCCGATCGACGGTCCGGATCCGCAACTGCTCATCCTCACCGGCTCCGCGCCCCGCGCGGTGCACGACCGCGCCCTCGAGACCGTCGATTCGCTGCCCTTCGTCCGTGAGATCGTCTCCACCCTAGACCGCATCGAGCCCTCGTCGTGACCGCCGGAGTGCTCAGCCGTTACGCCGAGTGGCTGCCCATCGGCGAGGCCACGCCACGCATCTCGCTGGGTGAGGGGGCCACGCCCTGCGTCTCTTCGAGGGTGATGGCGCAGCAAATGGGGCTTGCGTCGCTGCATTTCAAGCTCGAAGGATTGAATCCCACCGGCTCCTTCAAAGACCGCGGCATGGTGGTTGCGGTGGCGAAGGCGCTCGAGCAGGGCAGCCGGGCAATCGTGTGCGCGTCGACGGGGAACACGAGCGCATCCGCAGCCGCGTACGCGGCGCGCGTCGGGCTTCGCGCCGGTGTCGTGGTCCCCGCCGGTGGCATCGCGTCCGGCAAGCTGCTGCAGGCACAGGTGCACGGTGCGGCCGTGCTGTCGGTGCGCGGCGGCTTCGACGCCGCGCTGCGCCTGGTTCGCGAGCTGTCGGAGCGCTACGCGGTGACCCTGGTCAACAGCGTGAACCCCCACCGCATCGAAGGGCAAAAGACCGCCGCGTTCGAGATCGTCGACGAACTGGGTGACGCACCCGATGTGCTCGCCATCCCGGTGGGCAACGCGGGCAACATCACCGCGTATTGGCGCGGGTTTCGCGAGTATCGCGCTGCCCACCGGTGCAGCCACCTGCCGCGAATGGTCGGCGCGCAGGCGGCGGGGGCGGCTCCGCTGGTGCTCGGCGAGCCGGTCGCGGATCCGATGACGGTCGCGTCGGCGATTCGCATCGGCAACCCGGCGTCATGGCAGGGCGCGGTCGACGCGCGCGACGAGTCCGAAGGACTCATCGACTCGGTGACCGACGATGCGATCCTCGATGCCCAGGACCGGCTGGCGCGTGAGGAAGGCATCTTCTGTGAGCCGGCCTCGGCGGCATCGCTCGCGGTGCTGGAGAAGGCGGTCGGCGCCGGCGCGATCGCACGGGGAGCGCACGCCGTGTGCGTGCTCACCGGCACGGGCCTCAAGGATCCGGCGGCGGTGAGCGCGAAGGTCGCGCCACCGGTCGACGTGGAGCCGACCGCGGACGCGGTCGCCGCGGCGCTCGGGCTCCCGAGAGCCTGACCGTGCGCGTCACCATCGCGGTTCCCGCGTCGATCGCCAATCTCGGCCCGGGGTTCGACATCCTCGCGATCGCGGTGCAGCTGCAGAACGAAGTGCACGCCGAGCTGAGCGACGGTCCGCTGTCGATCGATCCCGGCAGCGGTTTCGACGGTGCGCTGCGCAACCCGGAGCACAACAGGATCACGCGCGCGTACTCACGTGCGTGCGGTGCGCTCAATGTCGCGACGGACGGCGCGCATTTCAGCTGCGTCAACCGCATCCCATTCGCGCGCGGCCTGGGCTCGAGCGCGGCAGCAGCACTCGGCGGCGTGCTCGCGGCGGTCGCATTGCACCATGCGCCGTGGGATGAGCAGATGGTGCTGGACTGCGTCGAGGGCGTCGAGGGGCACCGCGACAATGCTGCGGCGGCGCTGCTCGGCGGCCTCGCCATCTGCGCACCCGGTGCCCCCGCCGTGCAGATGCACGTGCCCGACGAGCTCCGGGCCGTCGTGTTCCTGCCGGATGCCGAGCTCGAGACCGATGCGGCACGCCGGGTGGTTGCAGGAGAGTTCTCGCGGGCTGACGCCATCTTCAATGCGTCACGCTGTGCACTGCTGATTCGGGCTCTCGCGATGCGCGACTACGCCACCCTCGGCGACGCGATGGACGATCGGTGGCACCAGCCGGCTCGGGCGCGGTTGATCCCGCAGGCAGCGCATCTGATGGCCGCGGCACGCGAAGCCGGCGCAGCCGGTGCAGCCCTTGCCGGCGCAGGCCCCTCGGTCGTCGCACTCACGGTGCGAGACCCCGCCGAGACCGCCGCGGCGCTCGAGCGCGCTGCGGCGACTGTCCGCATTGCGGGACACGCCGTCACGCTGAAGGTGCGCAACTACGGCGCTCGCGTGGACGTGCACGCGTGATGCGCATCGTGCAGAAGTTCGGCGGCACCAGCGTGGCAACGCCTGCGAAGCTGCGCCGTGTCGCGCGGCGCGTGCGTGACGCACAGCGTTCCGGCGCAGAGATCGTCGTCGTCGTCAGCGCGATGGGAGACATGACCGACGAGCTCATCGCGCTCGCGCACAGCATCACCCACGATCCGGCGTCCCGCGAGATGGACATGCTGCTCAGCAGCGGAGAGACGATCACGGCGCCCCTGCTGGCCATGAGCCTCGAAGCCGCAGGCACCCCCGCGCTGTCGCTCACCGGTTTGCAGGCGGGCATCCGCACCAGCCGTGCGCACCGCTCCGCGCGAATCGTGGACATCGTTCCGCAGCGGGTCCTCGACGAGCTTGAACAGGGGCGGGTGGTCGTCGTCGCCGGCTTCCAGGGCGCCACCGAGGACATGGACATCACGACCCTCGGTCGTGGGGGCTCCGACACGAGCGCGGTCGCGCTTGCCGTCGCCCTCGCAGCCGAGCGGTGTGAGATCTTCACCGACGTCGCCGGCGTCTACACGGCGGATCCGCACCTCGTCCCCGACGCGCGCGTGCTGCCGGAGATCGCGTACGACGAGATGCTCGAGTTTGCGGCGGCGGGCGCTCGGGTCATCCACCCTCGGGCGGTCGAGATCGCTGAGGCATACTCGGTGGAAGTCCGGGTCCTCCACAGCTTCGAGGAGCACCCTGGAACGATCATCTGCAGACACCCTCGAATGGAAGAGCGTCAGAAGATTCGCGGCATCGCACACGAGACCGACGTGGCCAAGGTCACGCTGCTGCGTGTTCCTGATCGCCCCGGCATCGCAGCGTCGATCTTCGGTCCGTTCGGCGACGCGGGAATCAACGTCGACATCATCGTACAGAACCTCGCGCACGACGGTACGACCGACGTCAGCTTCACGATCGCTGCGTCAGATCTGCGCCGCGCGCGCGCGATGCTCCCGGGCGTCGCCCGCAGCGTTGCCGCTCAAGGCTACATGGCAACGTCCGACATTGCGAAGATCAGCGTGGTCGGCACCGGTATTCGGGGCACGCCCGGTATGTTCGCCAGGATCTTCAGCACGCTCGCCGAAGCCGGGATCAACATCGAGATGATCTCGACGAGCGAGATACACATCACGTGCATCATCGAACGCAGTCAGGTGCGTGAGGCAGTACGGGCGCTGCATCAGGCGTTCGAGCTCGAGAAGATCTGAACGCGCGGTCGCTCGACAACATTCAGACATCGTGGCGCTGAGCGTTGGCATCGTCGGCCTCCCGAACGTAGGAAAGTCCACGCTGTTCAACGCGCTCACGCGAGCCGGCGCGGCGGTGGGCAACTATCCGTTCACCACGATAGAGCCGAACACCGGCATCCTGCCTGTGCCCGACGCACGCCTGGACCGGCTCGCAGCCCTCTTTGCGCCACCGCGCGCGATTCCGGCGACGGTGACGTTCACCGACATCGCGGGCCTGGTGCGCGGCGCGAGCCGCGGCGAGGGGTTGGGCAATCGTTTCCTTGGGCACATTCGCGAGTGCGACGCCACCGCGTTGGTCGTGCGCGCGTTCAACGACCCGGACGTCAGCCATGTGGAAGGCGGCGTCGATCCCTGCCGCGACATCGATGTGGTCGAGCTCGAGCTACAGCTCGCCGATCTCGAGGCGGTGGGTCGGCGGCTCGAGCGCACAGAGAAGACGGTGCGGTTGCAGAAGGCGAAGGACGTCGAGGGCATCGACCTGCTCCACCGTGTCGTGTCGCACCTCGACTCCGGCAAGCCCGTGCGCACCATGCGGCTCAGCTCCGCGGAGCGCTTGGCGCTTCGTGACCTCTGGCTCCTCACCGCAAAGCCACTCTTGATCATCGTCAACGTGGACGAGGCACGCTCCGGCGATTCCGTTGCCACGGAGATACTGGAGCGCGCTGCGGCAGCGGGTGGTGAGGCGATCCCCGTGTCGGCGCTCATAGAATCCGAGCTGCTCGACCTCGACCTCTCCGAGCGGGCCGCATTCCTGTTGGATCTCGGCCTGGATGAGCCGGGGCTCGACCGTGTGGCACGCGCCGCATACCACCTGCTGCGCCTGATCACGTTCTTCACCGCCGGGGAGAAGGAGGTGCGCGCGTGGACGCTCCACGAAGGCGGCACAGCGCTGGATGCGGCCGCGACCATTCATACGGATTTCGCCACGGGGTTCATCCGTGCCGAGGTGGTGGACGTCGAGGCGCTGCTCAGCGCGGGTTCCTACGCTGCGGTGCGCGACCAGGGAAAGCAGCGACTGGAGGGTCGCGACTACATTGTCCGCGATGGCGACGTCGTGCACTTCCGTTTCAACGTCTGACACGCTGACCCTGCACCTCGACGGTTCCGGCAGCGGCGCCGAGAACATGCGGCGCGACACCGAGCTCCTGCAGCGCTGTGCTCGAGGAGACATCGCCGGTGCGGTGCGCGTGTACTGGTTCGCGCCGGCGTGCCTGAGCCTGGGCAGGCTGCAGCCCGCGACCGACGTCGACATGGCCGCATGTGCGCGCGACGGGGTCGACGTGGTGCGCAGGCCCAGCGGCGGGCGCGCCGTGCTGCACGACGGCGAGGTGACGTACGCGGTGGTCTGCCGCGTCACCGATCCGGATCTGGGCGGAGGTGTGCTCGACGCGTGCGCCCGCATTCACGCCCACGTCGCGAGGGGGCTCGCGCTGCTCGGCGTGCAGACGCTCCCCCGCGCCCGCGGGAGCGAGGTGCGGCGCGACGCACTGGAGGGCGCGGGTGTCGCCGACTGCTTCGCACGCCCTGCCGCGCACGAGCTGCTCGATGTCGGTGGACAGAAGCTCGTGGGCAGCGCACAAGCGCGGCTGGGTGGGGCACTGGCCGCGGCGGCGGTCTGCGCCGGGCCGCCGGCCGGGAGGTCGGTCGTGAAGAGCTCGCGCAGGCACTGGCATCGGGCTTTGCACGACAACTCGGCGACCGGCTAACCCGACCCCTTGACACCACATTATGATGTGTTATGCTCCCGGTTAAGCCACAAGATGTTGGGCTGCACCCCCTGGCTCTGTGGCCCTCTCGACTGGCAGCGGGCGCGACGGGTCCTGCCCACCGCTCCGGCTTCGCGTTCCGCTGAGGCCGTGTCCATCCGGCGCCCCGCTGCCAGCAATTCCTCCGAAAGAGTCGTCGAAGAGTGCCTGGTACGCTTCGTCCGTCCTCCATGGCGAAGAAGACCCGGAAGCAGAAACAGCGTGCCGCCGCGCGGCGAACCGTGGCCGCACGCCCGTCCCCGCCATCGCTCAGCCTGCCCCAGCGCGTCGATGCCCCCGCGGGCGACGACGTGCTCGACGAGCCGACGACCGACGGCGATGCCGGCTTTGACGTTGCCCCTGCCGCGACCGCCGCAGCGGAGCCACGCAGGCGCATCGAGCGCCTCAGTCAGGCGGCCGCGCCTACCCGTGCCGTTCGCCCTGGACGCGGCCCGGCCAACGCCGCCGCGATGTTCCAGCCTCTGGACGCCGAGGACGCGGCCATTCCATTCGATCGCGTGCCCTACGTGCCGGCGGATCTCAAGCGTGTCGCCATCACCGCGTCGCTCATGATCGTTCTGATCCTGATCGCCGCAGTCGTCGTCACTCACGTCGTGCAGTGACCTGCGCGCGGTGCGCAGAGTGAGCACACGATGCGTGTGATCCTCTATACGGGCAAGGGCGGTGTCGGCAAGACGACAGTCGCGGCGGCAACCGCCGTGCTGTGCGCGCGTCTCGGGTACCGCACGTTGGTGATCAGCACCGACGCGGCGCACAGCCTCGCCGACAGTCTCGACGTGCAGGTCGGCGAGCAACCGACCGAGATCGCGCCGAATCTATGGGCCCAAGAGGTCAACGCGCTCCACGAGCTGGAGGATCACTGGGAGCGCATTCACAGGTATCTGACGTCGCTCTTCGCCTCGCAGGGCGTCGACGACATCGTCGCCGAGGAGCTCGCGTCGCCCCCGGGCATGGAAGAGGTCGCCAGCCTCATGGAGATCAAGCACCACAAGGCAGAGGGACGCTTCGACGTCCTCATCGTCGACTGTGCCCCGACGGGAGAGACCCTGCAGCTGCTCGCGTTTCCCGACGTCGCCAAGTGGTATTTGAACAAGATCTTCCCCATCGAGCGGCGTGTGATGAAGGTGGCGCGGCCCGTTGTGCAGCCGTTCATCTCCATCCCGCTTCCGAGCGACGAGATCTTCGGCCACGTCAAGGACCTCCTGCTCGATCTCGAGGGCATGAAGAAGATCCTGGGCGACCCGAAGGTGTGCACCGTGCGGATCGTGCTCAACCTCGAGAAGATGGTGGTCAAGGAGGCGCAGCGGGCGTTCACATATCTCAGCCTCTACGACTACCTGACCGACCTCATCGTGGTGAACCGCGTGCTTCCACCCGAGGTCACCGACAGCTACTTCGCGTCGTGGCGGCGGACGCAAGAGCGATACTCCGAGCTGGTGGAGACGGCGTTCTCGCCCGTGCCCGTCGTGCGCACCAAGCTCTTCGACCACGAGATCGTCGGACTCGAGCATCTCTCGGAGATGGCCACATCCATCTACGGCGACGAGGACCCCACCAAGACGTACCATCGGACGGTTTCGCAGCGCCTGCAGAAGGTGAGCGGGGGCTACGAGCTGCGGCTTCAGTTGCCGTTCGTGGACAAGGAGGATGTCGGCATCACGCATCGCGACGGCGAGCTCTTCGTCACCGTGGGCGCGTACAAGCGCGAGATCTCGCTGCCGCGAGCGCTCAACGGCAAGAAGGTGACACGCGGGCGGCTGGAGGAAGGTGTCCTGTCGGTGACCTTCGCCGACGCGCGCAGATGACCGAGGCATGTCGTGTGTGTCCTGCCCGCCTTGCCGAAGACGCGGGTCACCTGCTCGGGGTCACGCTCAGCGACGTGGTGCCACCGGAGGCTCAGGTCCACCTGCTCAACGCGCAGCGCGAGCTGCTGCTCGCGCTGATCGTCACCGTCGAGCACAACACGTCGAGGGTGAGGGGGCAGCCCGCGAAGCGCGGGCGTGCACGGGGCGCGGCGAGCACGGCACGCAAGCCGAAGCGGGTCGAGCTCGAGTAGCCCCGGGCCGATGACCGGCCCGGTCGACTATCTGCTCGTCATCCTCTACACGCTTCCGGGCGCTGTGATCGGCCTGGTGCTCCACGAGCTCGCACATTCCGTGATCGCGCTTCGCGCCGGCGATCCGACGCCACTCCGCGAGAAGCGCATGACGCTGGATCCCCTCCGGCAGCTGGACCCATTCGGCTTCCCAGCGCTGCTCATCTCCGGCTTCGGCTGGGGGCGCCCGGTGCACCGTGAGGCACCCGGCATCCTGGGTCCGGCTCAGCGCGCGGCGGTCGCGGCGGCGGGCCCCGTGGCACACCTGGTCGTCGCCGCGATCTTCGCCGTGACGCTGCGAGTCGAGCTGCTGACGTCGGGGATCGATCTCGGTGGTTTCGTCACGCTGTCGCAGCGCAGCGCTCAGGGGATCTTGGCCGCGCTCCTGCTGCAGGGCTTCTTCATCAACATCGCGCTGTTCATCTACAACGCCCTGCCGCTCCCCGGGCTCGACGGCTACGCGTTCCTGCGGCGTCTATTCTTCACGCGGGTCTCTCGTGCCTTCCTGTGGGCGGAGGCGTACCGCTTCATCGTCTATACGGCGGTTATCGTGGTGGTGGTCGTCCTGCCGCACGTCTCCGATGGTCGTATCAACCCGCTCTCCGCGGCGACACTGGGCACCGCCACGCTCGTGTTCTCGCATGCCGTCGATCCCGGAACCGTGCCGCTGTTTCTGGGTCTGCCCAACATCTTCATGCTCTTCTCGTGAGCCGCGTGCATGCCCCGACGGTGGAGGTGGAGGGGATCCCGTGGCCGGTGTTGGGCGCGCAGGTCGCGATCATCCGCAACGGACGCGTCCTGCTGCAGTTCCGGCCGTGGCCGCCGGGATGGGAGCTGCCCGGCGGTCATTGCGAGGACACCGAGAGCCCCGAAGCGACGGCGACTCGCGAGGCCGAGGAGGAGACCGGCTACCACATCCGCAT
>VBGJ01000075.1:17643-19048 GCA_005880445.1 Chloroflexota bacterium
TCGCCCGAGTACCTGCCGCGCACCATGTTTCCGTGGCTGCGTGTGCGCATCATCGACGCGCTGGCGGTCCATGACGGCGCTCCCCCCGTGCACAGGGTGCAGCCGGTGACGCTGTACCACGTGGCCGCGTTCGCGACGGCATGGCTCCGCATCCCGCTCGACAGGTGGCGGCGCCGCCAGCACTACGGTGCGGGCGCTGGACGGATGCGATGACCGTCGCCCTGCTGTTTGTGGCGAGCGCGGTGCTTCTCGTGCTGGCGTCGGAGCTCTTCACCAACGCGATCGAATGGGCCGGATACCGCTTGCGCCTGGGCACAGGCGCGACCGGAAGCCTCCTGGCAGCGTTTGGGACATCGTTGCCTGAAATGGTCGTGCCCGTGGTTGCGTTGATTGCGCATGCGCCGTCAGCGGATTCGGTCGCCATCGGAGCGGTCCTTGGCGCTCCCTTCCTGCTGCTCACGCTTGGCGTCGCCGTCACCGGCTTGGCGGTGTTGTCGCGTCCTCGCGCGCACGCTCTTGTCATCGATCGACGCCAGCCGCGGCGCGACCTCGGGGTCTTCGTCATCGCGTTCAGCGCGGTGCTGATCTGCACCGTGCTTCCGTTCCCTGCGCGCGTGGGCGTCGGCGTGGCACTCCTCGCCACATACGGCGGCTACGTCGTGGCCACGCTGCGGGGAGGGGTGCCGGTGGATGAGATGCCGGAGCCGCTGCACGTCGTCCGCTGGCGCGCGGGGCAGCCGCACACGCTGCTGATCTCCGGCCAGCTCACCGCGGCCGTCCTCCTGCTGGTCGTCGGGTCAGATCTCTTCGTCCGGGCCCTGAACCAGGCGGCCTCTGCGTTGAACGTCCCGACGCTCATCCTCGCGCTGGTGGTCGTGCCGCTGGCGACCGAGCTGCCGGAGACTCTCAACAGCGTGTTGTGGGTGCGCAGCCGCGACGACATGCTCGCCTTCGGCAACGTCGCGGGTTCGTCCGCGTTTCAGTCGTGCGTCCTCGCCTTCATCGGCGTCGTCTTCACCACATGGCGTCCCGGCTCCGGTGGCTTGATCAGTGGCGTCGTCACGCTCGCGACCGCAGTATTTCTCCTCGCAGTGCTCTGGCGCGGCCGCGCGCACGGCGCGCTGCTTCTCTGCGCGGGACTGCCCTGGGCCGGGTACGTGATCGCGCAGGTGGTGACCGCTGGGCACCTCGGCGGTTGAGCCTCGACGGCTGCGAGACTCCTGCCGTGGACGTGCATACGACGGGCGACGTCGAGGAATACGCATCCGCCGTCACGGATTTTCTCGAGGCCGAGCCGTGTGCGCGCAACGTGCTGCGATGGGTCATCGATCTGGTGCGCGCCGGTCACGCATCGACGGCGCAGCCGAGCTTCTGGTGGATCGAGGATGGAGGCGGCGCCGTCGCC
>VBGJ01000076.1 GCA_005880445.1 Chloroflexota bacterium
CGAGCTGGCCGGCGCGCGCCGCGCGAAGTCGCTGACCGCCGCGGATCAAGAGTTTTGGTGCGCTGCGGAGCGTGGAGAGCAGGCTGAGGCGCTGCTCTCAGGTGGCGGAGTCGACGTCGAAAGCGTCGCGGCGTCGGCACTGCGTGGTCACCTCGAGCTGCTCGGCCCGGTGAACGCTGAGCTGCTCGCGGCCGAAAGTGCTTTGCCACTCAGCACCGTGGCCATCGCGCTCCCGCGGCTCGAGGCCGAGGGCTTCGCGCTTCGGGGCAACTTCGATCCAGCGCTGCAGGGAGAGCAGTGGTGCGCGCGCCGCCTGCTGCTGCGCATCCACGGCTATACGCAGCAGCGTCTGCGGCGTGAGATCGAACCGGTCACCGCACAGGACTTCATGCGCTTCGTGTTGCGCTGGCAGCGAGTCGCACCCGACACCCAACGGGAGGGACGCGCCGGGCTGGTGGCGACGATCGCACAGCTTCGCCCTAGAAGATGTTCCGAAATTTCTGTCGTCGAACACGGTCGAAGAGGTGCTGCGCCGCGCCGTCCTCTTCTCACCGATGTTCCCGGTGCGATGGCGGTGGAACCTGAATCGCTCGCTCACGGTGCTGCGCTTCAAAGGCGGACGCAAGAATCCTGCTCCCTTGCAGCGCCTCGAGTCCGACGATGTGATGGCTGCAGTCTTTCCCGCGCTCGTCGCGTGTCAGAACGAGAACCCCACCGGTCCGATCGAGATTCCCGAGCATCCGATGGTCGAACAGACGATGTACGACTGCCTGCACGAGGTCATGGACGTCGATGCGCTGCGTGAGCTCGTCGTCGGCCTCGAACATGGTGATGTCGCCGTCACCTGTCGCGACACCACAGAGCCGTCAGTGCTGGCGCACGAGATCGTCAACAGTCAGCCGTACACGTTCCTCGACGATGCGCCGCTCGAGGAGCGTCGCAGCCGTTCGATCTCGCTGCGCCGCGGGCTTCCGGTCGATGCACACGACCTTGCCGCGCTCGATTCCGCTGCCATCGCGCGCGTGCGCGATGAGGCGAGACCGGACCCGCGCGACGCCGACGAGCTTCACGACCTGCTCCTCTCGCTCGTGGTGGTGCGCGCGCGGCCCGAGTGGCGCGACTGGTTTGCCGAGCTGGCCGGCGCGCGCCGCGCGAAGTCGCTGACCGCCGCGGATCAAGAGTTTTGGTGCGCTGCGGAGCGTGGAGAGCAGGCTGAGGCGCTGCTCTCAGGTGGCGGAGTCGACGTCGAAAGCGTCGCGGCGTCGGCACTGCGTGGTCACCTCGAGCTGCTCGGCCCGGTGAACGCTGAGCTGCTCGCGGCCGAAAGTGCTTTGCCACTCAGCACCGTGGCCATCGCGCTCCCGCGGCTCGAGGCCGAGGGCTTCGCGCTTCGGGGCAACTTCGATCCAGCGCTGCAGGGAGAGCAGTGGTGCGCGCGCCGCCTGCTGCTGCGCATCCACGGCTATACGCAGCAGCGTCTGCGGCGTGAGATCGAACCGGTCACCGCACAGGACTTCATGCGCTTCGTGTTGCGCTGGCAGCGAGTCGCACCCGACACCCAACGGGAGGGACGCGCCGGGCTGGCGGCGACGATCGCACAGCTTCAGGGTTTCGAAATCCCCGCCGGCACATGGGAAAGCGATGTGCTTCCCACGAGGGTCAGCGGCTATCACTCAGCGTGGCTTGATCAGCTCTGCCTATCCGGGGAGGTCGCATGGGCACGGCTTCGAGTTCGCGAACCGGTCGACGAGGATGCAGCGACACGCAGCAGCGCCTTTCCATCTCGTTCCACTCCGGTGACCCTGCTCACGCGCGCGGACATGCCGTGGCTGCTGCAGGCTGTTCGCGGCGATGCGCAGCCGGTGGAGCCGCAATCCGGTGCCACGCGCGAGGTGCTTGAGGCGCTGCGCGCCCATGGCGCGCTGTTCACCAACGACATCGCCATCGTTGCCAGGCGTCTGCCGGCCGAGGTCGAGGCGGCCTTGTGGGACGCAGTGGCTCGCGGACTCGTCACGGCCGACGGGTTCGCAGCGGTGCGTGCGCTGCTCGTCGGACGGCGCTGGTCCCGGCCGGTGCAGCGGCACCGCGGGCTGCGCCGTGGCGTCAGCGGGTTGTCGTCGGGCGAGGGGAGATGGTCGCTCGTGCCCCGCGCGCTCCCGGTGCAGGATCGCGACGAGCTTGCCGAGGCCATCGCCGAGCAGCTGCTGGTGCGGTGGGGAGTCGTGTTTCGTGAGCTGCTGGTGCGCGAGACGCTGGCACTCCCGTGGCGCGATCTGCTGTGGGCGTTTCGCCGCATGGAGGCTCGGGGCACCGCGCGTGGCGGGCGATTCGTCAACGGCTTCGCCGGCGAGCAGTTCGCCCTGCCCGAAGCAGTGGACGCCCTGCGCCGTGTGCGACGCACCGATCGCACCGGTGAGGAGATCCGATTGTCAGCCGCGGATCCGCTCAACCTCGCCGGCATCATCACGCCTGGTGCGCGCATCCCGGCGATCCGTGCCAACACCGTCGTCTACCGCGACGGTGTCCCGCTGGGCGACGGTCAACCGGAGCCAGGCAGCGTCGACGCCGTCTCGACCTTGTCTGCCTGACGGGGCTACCGGACCGAGACGTCCTGCATCCTTGCAGACGGCGTCGCCGGCCGGCTGGTGGCGAGCGGCCAGAGCAGCGTGAAACGCGTGCCGGTGCCCGGCTCGCTGTCCACACGCACCGTGGCTCGATGCACCTCGCACAGCCGCCGCACCAGGGCAAGGCCGAGGCCCATGCCGCCGTAGCGCCGTGTGCGGCTCGTGTCCTGCTGGAAGAAGCGATCGAACACGCGCGGCAGCGCGTCGGCGGCGATGCCGACACCATTGTCCGCAACGTCGATCTGGCACATCCCGGCAGCGTGATCAGCGCCGGCGCTCACGACGACGCGCCCTCCGGGCAGCGTGAACTTCACCGCGTTGTCGAGCAGCGCTCGGAGCACCCGGCGCAGCCGTGCGGCGTCCGCTTCGACGACGGTCTCAGGCGGGACATCGATGATCAACTCAACGGGCAGGCCATCCTTGAAGTGCGCCCCGATGTCCTTCGCGGCGGCGGTTGCCGTCGCGTGCAGGTTCACCGGCTCGAGACGGAGCTCCAAGGTATCGGAGCTCAGCAGCGAAAAATCCACGATCGTGTCCACCATCTCGCCGAGCATGCGCGTGGAGATCTCGATGTCACGCACCACGTCGAAGCGGTCCGCCTCGTTCCAGCGCTCCCATGCGCGGGTGAGCAGGTCGAGCTGCCCCTGGATGGCGAGCACCGGCGTGCGCAGCTCATGCTGGGCGGTCCCGAGCAGATCCGTCTTCAGCTGATTGAGCTCACGAAGCCTCTGCACGGTTTCCTTCTCCTGCTCGAACATGCGCGTGTTCTCCAGCGCCACAGCCGCGTTGTTGGCCAGGGTCAGAAGTGCGCGCTCGTCGGATTCGGTCATGCGTCGCGTCGTGCTGAGCAGCAACGCTCCGGTGACCTGCCCCTGGAAGAACATCGGGACCGCCAGGTCGTGACGGTCGGTGGCATCCAGGCGCACCGACCTCCCCTCGAGCAGCGCGGCGACGGTGTGCACATCCAGCTCGCGCATGGTCGCTGCTCCGTGGACGCGCGCCGGCAGCAGGCGGTCGCCTTCGCGCTTGAACAGCGATGCCGTGGCTCCTTCGCCTGCCTCGGCCGCGGCTGCGTGCAGCACCGCGTCTTGCAGCCGCTTCACGCCCCCGGTGGTCGTGGTCAGCGCGTGCGACACCTCCTGCAGACGCGTCATCGACCCATCGATGTGGTCAACGTACCCGGCGATCTCTTCACGCATGGTGTTCACGCTGGTGGCCAGCCGTGCCAGCTCCTCAGGGCCCTGCACCGGGATGCTCGTGCTGTAGTCGCCGGCGGCGATGCGGGCAACTCCGCGCTCCAGTCGCGCCACAGGACGCCGCACGAAGCGGTCGATGAACAGCGTGACCAGCACGCAGAGGATTCCGACGGCGGCGAGACCGATGATGGCCAGGTTGGTCTCGTCCTGCGACGTGGCGGCGGCAAACAGGGATAGAGGCACCTCGACCCCGAGATAACCAGCGACGTGTGTGCTCCCTGGCGCGGCGAGCGGCACGAAGCTTCCGGCGACGTCGCCACCCGGCGCGGCGTACACGGCGTGCACAACGACCGCGTCCATATTGCGCGGCGCCACGTGCCCGCGCATTTGCGCGAGCAGCGTCTCCGGAAGTGACGCGGCGACCGGCGCGTACGAGGAGCCCGAGAAACGTGTCGCCTGTCCCGTGCCGGCGCTGACAAAGTCGGGCGTGAAGCCGATCACGGGTCCGAGCCGCGCGAACTGTGTGTGCAGCGGCGAGCTGTACACGACCACACCGAGTGTGACATACGATCCCGACGCGGAATCGCGCACCGGAGCGGCGACATCAACTGCGGGCATGCCGGCTGAGAGCAGCTCGGTGCCCTGGACGGTGGCGGGGCAAGCCGCCGCACGCGCCGGGTCGGCGGATACGGCCGAGGCGGGTGCGTCACAAACGGGCGTCTGCGCAAGCCCGAGCGCGGTCTTCACCGACGACAGCGACGCCGTGACGTGGGGCACGCCTCCGGACTCGCATTGCGCAGTCGGTGGGTGTGCGGTGCGGCCGCTGACCCTCGTGTCGCATTCGGTGGTGTAGAGCACGGCGCCGTGCCCGTCGAGCACAGCGACGTCGAGGCCGGGAAGGATGACGACGCGTCCGCTGGCGAACACCTGGGACACCGCGGTGGCCGGGTCGAGCGCCCGCAGGGCTGACTGCAGCGGGGCGACGGCGGCGAGGTTGGTGGCCGCGTAGCTGGCCTGCGGCTCGACGACGCGGGTGAAGAGCTGGCCGGCGACCTCTGCACGGTTGTCTGCGTTCGACTGGGCGTTCGCCTGTGTCTGCTGGCTCCGGCTCACGAGCAGGAGCGCGCTGACGCAGCCGATCAGAACCACGGTGAACACCAGGCCGCCGAGCAGGAGGCGCGTCGCCAGGCTCCCGCGCATCCTTCGTCGCAGCGAATCGCGGGCCGAACCGCCCACCGCGGGCGCGCGCATGCGTTGAGCCTACGAACCGTGCGTGCGGCTCCATCAAGTGATGGGCACGCGATGCAGCAACGGCCGTGTTACGTATGGTCAGACAAGGCGTCGAAGCTGTCGTTCTGATCGCCGGGCTCGTACTCTTACGGGGTGGCCTTCCGGCGCCTCCAGCAGATCACAACCGAACCGGCTCCACGCCGCCACGGGTTCCTCCCCTTTGTCAAACGGTGGATGATCCCGATCATCGGGGCCCTGACGCCGATCGGCCTGATCGTCGTCAACATCTCGGTGTTCATCGTCAGACACCTGTCCGAGTTCCGCTGGTCGATCTCCATCCTCGCCTTCGTCAGCGGCATCATGCTCAACTCGTGGGCCGCGCTCAACGTGTACCGCGTCCTGCAGCGGCGGCGGCCGGACCACGCGCTGGTCAAAGAGTCGAATCAGGAGCTGGTGCTTGTCGGCGGGATGGCACTTGTCATCGCGGCCGCCTTTCTCACCGCGCTGTTCTGCTACATGGGACTGTCGAGCCAGCAGGACCTGCCCAATGCCGTGACGTTCCTCACCGGCGCGGCAGCGTTCCTGGTGCCGATCCTGCTGCAGCTCGTCTTCCGCCGCGGCCTGCGCCCCCGGCGTCCCGACAGGTCCGCGACGACGTACGTGGGCGGGCTGCCCGCAGCGCAGCGTCCGCCGGGCTCGGCGATGCCGCAGCCGCCTCCGCTCGGGGACCGGCGTCCCCGCTGATTCAGACTTCCTTGAACTCGGCGTCGACGACGTCGTCGCCTGAGGCACCGCTTTCTGGCGGAGTGCCATCACCGGCGCCGTCGCTCCCCGGTGGCGTTCCGCCGGCCTGCGTTTGAGCGTAGACGGCCTCACCGATCTTCTGGATCGACGACTGAAGGTCGTCGTGCGCGCGCTGGATTGCGTCGTTGTCGTTGCTGCCAATTGCGTCACGAACAGCCTTGACCTTGCCTTCGATGTCGCTCCGGACGTCAGCCGGCACCTTGTCGCCGGCGTCGGTGAGCGCCTTCTCGGCCTGGTACGCGAGGTGCTCGGCGCGGTTGCGTAGCTCCACGGTCTCGGCACGCTGGCGATCCTCCTCCGCGTGCGCCTCGGCCTCCTTGACCATGCGCTCGACCTCGTCCTTCTGCAGCGTGGTCGAACCGGTGATGGTGACCCGGTTCTCTCGACCGGTGCCACGATCCTTGGCGTGGACGTTGAGGATGCCGTTGGCGTCGATGTCGAACGTCACCTCGATCTGCGGCATGCCGCGCGGCGCCGGTGGGATGCCGTCGAGCGTGAACGTGCCCAGGATGCGGTTGTCGCGCGCCATGGGCCGCTCGCCCTGCAGCACCACGATCTCCACGGAAGGCTGGCTGTCCGAAGCCGTCGAGAAGACCTGTGACTTCGACGTCGGGATCGTCGTGTTGCGCTCTATGAGCTTCGTGTTCACCTCGCCCTCGGTCATGATGCCCAGCGAAAGCGGCGTGACGTCGAGGAGCAGGACGTCCTTGACCTCACCCTTGAGCACGCCCGCCTGGATGGCGGCGCCGATGGCGACGACCTCGTCCGGGTTGACACCACGGTGCGGGTCCTTGCCGGTGAGGCTCTTGACCAGCTCCTGGATCACCGGCATGCGCGTCGATCCACCGACGAGGATGACCTCGTCGAGGTCCTTCGCGGTCATGTTCGCGTCCTTCAACGCGGCGGCGAACGGTGCGCGACACCGCGCGGTGAGGTCTTCGGTGAGCTGCTCGAACTTGCTCCGCGACACCGTGATCGCGAGATGCTTCGGGCCTGATGCATCGGCGGTGATGAACGGCAGATTGACCTCCGTCTCCTGCCGCTGCGACAGCTCGACCTTCGCCTTCTCGGCGGCTTCGGTCAAACGCTGCAGTGCCTGACGATCCTGGCGCAGGTCGATGCCCTGATCACGCTTGAACTCGTCGGCGAGCCAGTCGACGATGCGACGGTCGTAGTCGTCGCCACCGAGGTGCGTGTCGCCGTTGGTCGCCTTGACCTCGAACACCCCTTCTCCGACCTCGAGGATGGACACGTCGAACGTGCCACCGCCCAGGTCGAAGACGAGAATCTTCTCGTTCTCTTTCTTTTCGAGCCCGTATGCGAGCGACGCGGCCGTGGGCTCGTTGATGATGCGCAGGACATTGAGGCCCGCGATCTGCCCGGCGTTCTTGGTCGCCTGGCGCTGTGCGTCGTTGAAGTACGCGGGTACGGTGATGACCGCATCGGTCACCTTCTCGCCGAGATAAGCCTCCGCATCCGTCTTGAGCTTCTGCAGGATCATCGCGGAGATCTGCTCCGGCGTGTGGCGTTCGCCGGCGACCTCCACCTCGACGCGGCCGTCCTTGCCGGCCACGACCTTGTAGGGCACCTGCTTGGACTCGGTGGTCACCTCGCTGACCTGGCGGCCCATGAAGCGCTTGATGGAGTAGACGGTGTTCTCTGGATTCACCGCAGCCTGGCGCCGGGCCAGCTGCCCGACGAGGCGCTCGCCGGTCCGCGTGAACGCGACGACCGACGGCGTGGTGCGGCCACCTTCGGCGTTCGCGATGACGACAGGCTCTCCAGCCTCCATCACCGCCACCACGCTGTTGGTGGTGCCGAGATCGATGCCGACGGTCTTTGCCATGGGTCCCTCCTGGGGTTGGAATGTCACGAGGCGGCGCCCGTTGCGCCAGGGAGTGGATACCTCGCGGCACTCCCATGCTAAACGTGTGCAAAGGGGCGGTTGCTAGGCTCGGCCGGTGTCCGCCACCGCGCCGTCCGGGGACTTCGCCAGCGAGCTGCGCATGCTCCGCGAGCGCGCCGACGAGGACTTCTTCGCGCCGAGTGCCGACCGGCCTCCCGGACGCCATCAGGTCGACCTCGAGGAGCTCGGCCTGCGCGTCAGCGTCACCCGGGCGCGGTATCCCAATCGGCCCGACGGGGTCGATCAGTACGCGTTGACGCTCACGCGCACGACCCTCGACCGCGCGCCTGACGGCAGCGACGTCGACCTGGTGCTGCACGCGGCCTTCGGCGATGCGGCGGTGCAGGCCGTGGAACGACCGTCGACCGGCTCGCGCGTGCGCATGTTCCGGGTGCCTGCGACAGGCGGCTGAGGGCTCTACCGCAGTGGGGAGGGATGGGTGGTCGTCGAGGGCGTAGGAGGCCGCGGCTGTCCCCGCGGCCGAGGGGAGCGGCAGCGGACACCAGTCAGGGTGTCCGCGCAGCGGCAACCAAGACGGCCACCCATCCCTCCCCGCAGGAACCCCAAGCTCAGCCCGTGGCGTCGTAGGCGTCGGCCCCGATCAGCGGCACGAAGCGGCACGGACCGAGCGACTCGGTGATCCACGTGCCGCCGGTGAGCCGGAGGCGGGTGAGCTCCTCGCCTTGATAGCCGCCGCCGATCGGGACCACGAGGCGGCCTCCCTCGCGGAGCTGCCGGGCCAGGGCGAGCGGCAGGCGCGGAGCCGCGGCGCCGACCGCGATGGCGTCGAAGGGCGCCCGCTCTGGCGCGCCAAGGCTGCCGTCGCCGGTGAGCACCTCGACGTCCAACCCGAGTGCCCCCAGCCGTTCCGCCGCGCCGGCCGCCAGCTCCGGAATCCGTTCCAGGCTGACGACGTGGGCTCCGCACGCCGCCATGACGGCCGCCTGGTAGCCCGACCCGGTGCCGACATCCAGCGCGTGGTCACCGTCGCGGAGCTCGAGGGCCTCCACGATGATCGCCACCATCAGCGGTTGCGAGATCGTCTGGTTGTGGCCGATCGGCAGCGCCCGGTCGACGTACGCGTCCAGCTGATCCGCCGGCTGGACGAATGCTTCCCGCGGAACGGCCGCCATGGCTGCCAGGACCCGTGGATCGCGGACGCCACCCTCGCGGAGTCGTTCGAGCATCGCGTCGCGGCCACGTTCTGGTCTCATTGAGACGGTCTACCACTCCACGTCGAGCCGTGTCAGCCAGAGTGCCTTGAGAGCTTGGCGCCAGCTGCTAGTCGCGGCGCGCCAGGTCGAGGTCGGGTGGAGGCGCGTCCGGCAGCCTCCACACGATGAACTCTTTCTGCCAGCGCCGGTGGAACTCGTTGGCCGCATCGACGGAGTCACGGAACGCATGCTCGAATCGGACGAAGTCCTCCGCCTCGATCGCGCCGATCAGCGGCTCGAGGTCATGATGGATCCACTCGTCGAGGTCATCTCGATATTTCGGCCGCGTGACCATGCACAGACGCATCAGCTTGCGGAGCTCGCTCAGCTGCCAGTTGGCAAGTGGCCAGTTCCCGGCGCGCGCCGAGTAAAAGCTCTTCCAAAACCGTGCTCCGATCTCTGGCATGAATCGAGCGAGACCCGGCTGCAGCGCCGTCAGCTCTTCGAGCTCGAGCCGTTCGGGATTCTTGGGTTGCAGCTCCGCGTCGCTCATCCGCAGGCCAGTCTAGGGAAGCAGAACAGCACCGCCGATGGAACCCGTCACGTGGTTCGCGCGTCACATACGGTGTTGTGGGCATGACTGACTCCACGCCGGCAGTGCACCGCGCAGTCGGAGTGCCGGGCTGGCGCCGGCCGCTGGCCGGCGTCGCCGCCGTGGCCGTCGTGGGCGCCGCGTTGGGCGCGTACTTCGGGTTGCGGGCGAACTTTGGCGGCGCCGCCGGCACGGCGGTGAGCCCGCCACCGCGGACGCAGGCGGCACTGGCCTTTGACGACGCCTCGGGAGCGCTGCTGATGTTTGGAGGCCTTGGGCGTGCCAACGCCATCCTCGGTGACACCTGGTCGTGGGATGGGCATACGTGGATCCACGAGCACCCCTCGACGTCGCCCCCAGCCCGCTTCGGCGCACTCATGGCATACGACCCGCAGTCGCGCAGCACCCTGCTGTTCGGCGGCGTGACGGCGACCACGTGGTCATCGGGCGCTTCGGGATGTGCCGGCATCGCCGGCGGAACGGCCACGGGAACCAGGAGTGGCGCCACCGCCCCGCAGCCGGTGTGCTCGACCCCGAGCGGCGGCATCGCGCAACCGAGTCCGACGGTCGACGGCACCTGGCTCTGGAGCGGTAA